>CANQYC010000008.1 GCA_947627945.1 uncultured Clostridia bacterium | reverse complement strand
CGACATCTGCATCCGCCATGTAACATTCTGTCCGGCAGCCGAGCCGGGCAAGTGCGGCACGATTGATGCCAGCCTTTGCCATATTGGTATCTGTCACGATCACACAGCCCCGGCGCAGCAGTGCCTGTGCCTTTGTTATGACATCCGGCGAGAAATAGAGCATGTCATAATAGGAAAGATCCGCCGTCGTGTGAATGACACGCAGCACCACCGGACGCAATGCCTCCGGCAGCGGACGGTCTCCCAGCTCCTCCTCGATGATCGCAAAGCTGCGTCTCTCGATCTCATCTGGTCTTACAAATTCCAGTTCCATATCCATCACCGACCCTCCAAAAAACTGCCATCCGGTCAGATCCCCGCTCTCAGGATCCGGTAGACCTGCGCCATATCAAGGCTCTCACGCACAGCCTGTGCCAGAATGTCAAATTGCCGTTCTTTGTAGGCAGCACGGTCGATCCCGCCCCGGAAAGAAATGCCTTTCTGAGACAGCAGCTTTTTCACCAGCCGCCCGGACACCTCCGCACTGTCGAATACGCCATGCACATAGCAGCCGCAGACATTTTCCCGCACCGTGCCGCCACAGGTCGTGAGCGGCACGCCGTCCGTTTCCGTCATGCCGTGGTGGATCTCGTATCCATGGAGAGCTGCACCCGCAAGACAGGAGAACCATCCGGGAACTTCGCAGAATCGCCCTGTTACCTGTGTCTGCCGTTTTTCCTCCGCAAAGACCGTTTCACAGGGCAGCAGCCCCAGTCCCCTCACCGTACCGCCGCCCTCGGCACCGGACGGATCAGAGATCCATTCTCCCAGCATCTGGTATCCGCCGCAGATCCCCATGACCGGGATGCCCTGCGCCGCACAGCGCAGCACCTCCTGCGCCTGACCAGTCTCCCGCAGCCATTGCAGGTCTGAAATGGTATTTTTCGTACCCGGCAGCAGCAGCATATCCGGCATGCCGAGCATTTCCTGTGCGCCGACCAGACGGACAGACACCTGCGGATACTGCCGGAACACATCAAAGTCCGTGACATTTGACATCCGGGGCAGCCGGATCACGGCGATATCCACTGCTGCATCTGCCCGTGCCGGGGGAATGTCCGAAAGGCTGTCCTCTGCCTCGATGTCACAGGGAATATACGGCACAACGCCCAGCACGGGGATGCCGCTGCGTTCCTCGAGCATCCGGACGCCGTCACGGAAAAGCTGACTGTCCCCACGGAACCGGTTGACGATGAGCCCCTTTACCAGAGCATGTTCCTCCGGCTCGAGCAGCATCAGCGTTCCGAGAAGCTGTGCAAAAATGCCGCCCCGGTCGATGTCTCCCACCAGAAGCACCGGTGTTTTCAGCTTTTTCGCCAGTCCCATATTGACGATATCATCCTGTTTCAGGTTCAGCTCCACCGGACTCCCCGCCCCCTCGATCACGAGGATGTCATGCTGTGCCTCCAGTGCTTCGGCGGCTTGCAGGATCTCCGGAAACAGCGTTTTTTTGTAGCGGAAATACGAAGCCGCTTGCATCTGCCCACGCACCCTGCCGTTCACGATGACCTGAGAACCCCTGTCGGTCGTGGGTTTGAGAAGCACGGGATTCATCCATGCAGAGGGCGGGATGCCGGCTGCCTCCGCCTGCATCGCCTGTGCCCTGCCGATCTCGGCACCGTCTTCGGTGATGAAAGAATTAAGTGCCATATTCTGGGACTTGAAGGGAGCCGGAGCATGTCCGTCCTGCCGGAAAATGCGGCAGAGTGCCGCCGTCAGGAGACTTTTCCCGACACCGGACATGGTGCCTTGTATCATGATCTTGTCAGCCATGCAGGACCCTCCTCAATGCCGTCAAAAAGCGGTCATTTTCCTCCGGCAGCCGTATCGCAATGCGGCAGAAGCCGCTGCCCAGCCCCGGAAAGCTCTCACAGCTCCGCACCAGAATGCCCTCGGCAAGCAAAGCCTCCGCAAGACCGGGCGGACACCGGAACAGCAAAAAATTCGCATCCGACGGGAATACATGCAGCCCTGCCGCAGTCAGTTCCCGGGTCATCCGCACACGCTCCTCAGCGATCAGCCGTCTGGCGTGCCGCAGGTATCCGTCGGCATCGAGTGCCGCCAGTCCTGCCGCCTGTGCCGGAGCTGAAACGCTCCAGTACTGCCCTGTCTGACGGATGCGCTGTGCCGTCTGTGCATCGCCCGTCACGGCATACCCGAGGCGCAGTCCCGCCATTGCATAGGTCTTTGTGAACGCATCGAGCAAAATGCACCCCTCCCGCAGCAGTGCATCCGCCGGAAAGTCCCGGCAGTCCGACAATGCCAGAAAGCAGATGTCACATACCATCACCGTCCCCTGCCTGCGGCAAAGCCTTGCGATGTCAAGCAGCAGCGGCGTGCGGATGCATCTGCCCGTGGGGTTGTGCGGTGTGCAGAGAAATATCATTTCGGGCGGTGGGGACAATGCCGAAAGATAGCTGTCGGTCAGTGCAAACTCCTCCGATGCCCGGAGTGAAAAGCGGCGTATCCGGCAGCCCTGCCCCGTGAGTGCCTTTTCATATTCGCTGAATCCCGGTTCGCACAGCACTGCCGATGCCGGGCGGAATGCGGCGGCGATCCGGTAGATGAGATCCGCTGCGCCGTTTCCGCATACGATCTGTTCCGCCGGGACATGCCATTTTTCCGATAGTTTCCTGACCAGAGCGGTGCAGTCCGGATCGGGATAATATGCCCATTCCGCTGCATGCTCTACAACGGCAGAGATGACCTCCTCCGGCATGCCGAGCGGACTGAGATTCGCCGAAAGATCCAGCATATCCGGGTATAAATACCGGTTTCCTCCATGTTCCTGTTTCACAGCAGCCACCCCCCAAGACCTGCACGCACCCCGCAGCACAGCACCAGCATCAGAAATGCGGTGACATACATCAGCCGGTCAGCACGCCGGATGTCCTCCGGTTCGATGGGACGGTCAGGGTCGCCGATATAGGGTTTCTTGTGCAGCTCACCGAAATACCATGCATCCCCCGCAAGTCTCAGGTGCAGTGCCCCGGCGCAGACGGCTTCTGTCTGTGCGGAATTCGGACTTGCGTGGCGGCGTCTGTCACGCCGCCAGATGCGCATCGCATTGCGGCTGTCCAGCCCGCATATCCCTGCGGCGGCGATCATCAGGAGAGCCGTCAGCCGGGATGGCACATAGTTGAAAAGATCATCTGTTTTTGCCGGGATGCAGCCGATCTCTCTATATGTCTCACTTTTGTAGCCGAGCATGGAATCCATTGTGTTCACCGTCTTGTAAAGGCACCCGCCGACGGCACCGCCGAGCATCATGTAAAACAGCGGTGCCGTCACGCCGTCCGAGGTATTTTCGGCAACTGTCTCCACCGCTGCACGGGCGATCGCCGCTTCATCAAGGTGCGCCGTATCACGTCCGACGATCATGGAGACCGCCTGCCGTGCTGCCTCGGTATCGCCGCTGACAAGGGCTTTCCGGACTTTGTCGCTCTCCCGGTACAGACATCTTGCCGCCAGCAGATAGTAACACAGCACACCCTCCGTGATCACGCCGACAGCCGGATGCAGCCAGTAACCCAGCAAGAGCAGACCGCCGGACATGCCGACAGACAGGAGCATCATGACAACAGTCAGCAGCCCGCCCCCCGGCAGGAGCTTCCGGAAGTGCCGCCGCACAAATTTTTCCAGTATGGCGATCATCCGCCCTGTCAGGCGGACGGGATGCGGGAGCCAGTACGGATCCCCGAGCAAACTATCGAGCAATGCGCCGATCAGCAGGGGCAGTACAGGCATCAGAAATTTCATAGGCGTTCCCATTGCAATAGCTGTTCTCCTTCAAATTCTGCTGCATAGCCATGTCCGTTTTCCACGTGATAGCTATAGAAATCGCCGCCGTCATACGCCGAGAGAACGGACATGACCGTACCGCCGTGGGCAACGACCGCCAAACTCTGCACCGGTTCCCGCAGAAGAGCGGAAAAGGCATGCACACTGCGTTCCCGGAATGCCTGCGGAGGCTCCCCGCCGGGGAATGCCATCGTTCCGCCGCTGTCGATCCATGCCTGATAGTCCGGATCTCCGGTCAGATCTTTGTAGGTCTTTCCCTCAAATCTGCCGAAATCACATTCCCGCAGCCCGTCACACAGCCGTATCTCCTGTTCCGGAAACAGCAGACGGGCAGTCTGCACACAGCGCAGCATCGGACTGGAAACGAGCAGCTCACACGGCGCAAGGGGATGCAGGGCGGCGATACCCACCCCGCAAAGCGGTTCCTCTGTTCGACCGATGTACCGTCCCGCAAGGTTCCCCTGCGTGGCACCATGCCGGAGGAGCAGCACCCTCACAGCGACCCCCGGAGAAGTGTCGGGATGCCGCAGCAAAGCCGCACGACCGCTTTCGCCCGTTCTGCGAGCAGACAGCCGCAGCGTCCCGTCTCCTCCCGCCAGCGGCGTTCCGTCTCATCAACGGGGATGATGCCGCAGCCGATCTCATTCAGTATCACAACGACCTCCGGATCCTGTGACAAAAGCTGCTCCGTGAAGGCAAGGGGGGCTTTTCCCTCTGCCATCAGACGGCGCACGAGCAGATGATAGTCTGTGATGCAGGATGCCTGCATCAGCGCAGGGAGCGGGCATTCTGCGCCGCTTTGCAGCTCTGTCTGATGCAGTACCGTCTTTGCAAAATCGGTTTTGCCCTGTCCGGCACCGCCGATGATGAGGATCATGCCGATCTGTCCTTTCTATATGATCTACAGGCAGCCGCCCAGTGCCGCCGCTGCCATGACGGCAGTCTCGCAGAGCTGCACGAACCAGCCTGCGGTATCGCCCGTGATGCCGCCGAACTGCCGGCAAGCAAACCAACGGTAATATATCAGCAGCAAGCCGGACGCCAGCAGGGCGATGCCGCCCGTCATCGGATGGAGCCACACCATCGCCGCCGCCGTGAGCAGCAGCAGGATGCCGAGGACTGCCGCTGTGACGGTCTTATTTGCCGGCTGCACGAGACTGTGCAGCGAACCGTCCGAGGCGCAGGGAAAACAGAGTGCTGTCATCCCTGAAAGACACCTTGACAGGACGAAGCCGCATCCGGTCAGTGCCGTCAGCCGCAGTCCGGTCAGCTCCGAGAGCAGTGCCGTCTGTACGATCAGCAGGGCGCACAGATGCATGGCACCGAATGCGCCGATATGGGGATCTTTCAGGATCGAAAGACGCCGTTCCCGGCTCGTGCAGGCTGCCGCCGCATCTGTCACATCCGCAAAGCCGTCGAGATGGATGCCGCCCGTCACGAGCAGCGGGAGAAACATTGCGACCGCCCCGAAGCAGAGCTGTCCCATGCCAAGCACACGGCACAGTACCCGCCATCCGAGCAGCAGTCCGCCCGTCACTGCACCGACCAGCGGGAAAAAGCAGAACACATAACGCCGGTTTTCCTCTTTCCACGGCACATGCGGCACCGGGATGCGGGAGAACATAGAAAAGGCGATGCAAAGCGATCTCAGCATGGCAGCACCCCCTTGAGGGCGACCGGTATCCCGTAGATACACTCCACGACCGTATCCGCCATCGCTGCCGCACGGCAGTTGATCTCGCCGAGCAAAGACAGATACCGCATGGTCTCCGGCGGATAGGCGATGCCATCCGCACCGACCTGACTTGTCACCAAGATCAGCAGTTCCGCCTGCTGCCGGAGCTGCCGGATGCCCGCAAGGATACGCTCTGCTGCATGATCCGGATCCTCTGTGCCAAACAGCTCATTGGCACACAGATTGCCAAGACATTCCACCAGCACACCGCACCCTGCCGTCACCTGCACAGTGTCCAGACGGGTATATCGTTCGAGCGTCACAAAGCCCTTTCCTGCACGCTGTTCACGGTGCCGGGCAATGGCTTCCTGTGCCGATGTGCCATAGGGCTGCATCGTCGCAATGTAGTAGTTGCAGCCGTCATGCTGCTGCAAAAGCGTTTCGGCAAGGCGGGATCTTCCGCATTTTGTCCCGCCCGTGATCAGATAGGTCATAACGCCTGATACCTCTCCATCGGCAGATCTGAAAAACGGTGCGCCCCCCGGTACAATGCCAATGCACCATCGAGCAGCGGCACCAAAAGCATGGCACCGGTGCCCTCTCCGAGCCGCAGTCCCGCAGACAGCGGCGCACGCAGTCCCATGAAGGCAAGCAGTCCCTCCCCGGCAGGTTCCCCGGAGGTATGGCTGGCGAGCAGATAGCCCCGGCACAATGGCTGAAGCAGGCAGGCGACCGCTGCCGCTGCCGCCGAGATCACGCCGTCGATCACCACGGGGATCCGGTAGAAGGCACCGCCTAAGAACAATCCCGTCATGCCTGCGATCTCCAGTCCGCCGACAGTCTGGAGCAGACGCATGGGATCGTCTTTCGTGGGATGATGGAGGGCAAGTGCCGCTGCAACTGCCCGCTGCTTGCGTGCCAGTCCCGCATCTGACAGCCCGGCTCCCCTGCCGGTCACTGCCTGCGGCGGCAGACCGAGCAAAGCGGCAGCCATTGCGGCGGCGGCGGTGGTATTGCCGATGCCCATTTCTCCCGTCAGGATGAGCTGCACGCCCTGTGCTTTCAGGTCACGCACAATGTCCATGCCGGTGCAGACTGCCCGGCAGGTCTGCGCTTCTGTCATCGCTTCGGTGCGGGCAAGATCCCGGGTGCCGGGCGCAATGCGGCGGTCAAGCACTGCCGGATGCGGCACTGGGGACAGCATACCCATATCGACACAGAGTACCTGCGTATTATAGGCATCTGCAAGCATATTGACATTGGAGCGTCCGGTGGCGATCTCCCCGGCGCACAATGCGGTCACCCGGCTCTCCGTCTGGCTCACGCCCTCGCAGACGACCCCGTGATCGGCACAAAGCACCACGGCCGTGCGCCGGGAAATGTCCGGATGCGGGGTACCCTGCACGGCGGCAAGGGTCTGCACTGCCTCCTCGAGCAGACCGAAGCTGCCGAGGGGTTTGGCAATGCTGTCCCACTGTGCTTTTGCAGCCGCTGCGGCTCGTTCATCCGGCGGCTGGATCTGACGGATCCGTTCCATGCTGTCCTCCATAGGCGGCACAGGCATCCGCAAAGCGTGCCGCCATGCGGATATCCGTGTAGAAATAAAGATGCGGAAAGCCTGCATAAAGTGCTGCACCCGCATGGACGCACTGCCACGTCCTGCCATCCTCTTTCCGTGCGGTAAAGCTACTGCCGGGTGAGGTGCTGTCCCAGTAGTGAAATTCATGCGACCGGAGCTGACCGCCCGCCGGACACAGCAGATTGTCCCGAGAAGCCGTCAGCGTGACATAACCGAACCGCTTCAGACCTGTACCACGGATGCCGTCCGCCGGGAAGAAGCCCACCATCGGGAACGTCTCGCCATCCGGCGTATCCAGTGTGCGGTGCAGGTAGAGGAATCCCCCGCATTCCGCCAGACATGGCATCCCATGCTGCAGTGCCGAGAGAATGGATGCCCGCATGGAGCGGTTCTCCGACAGCGTCCGGGCATACAGCTCCGGATAGCCGCCCGGCAGCCAGAGTCCCTCCGCTGCCGGAAGCTCTGCATCCTCGAGCGGCGAAAAATACACCAGTTCACAGCCGAGCTGTCTGAGCAGTTCGAGATTTTCCGCATACAGAAAGCAGAATGCCGCATCCCTTGCCACGGCAATGCGGGGCGAACCGATGCAATGCGGCACATCAGGCGTCCGGAAAGCTGGGATCTCACCGCATGGCAGTGCAGACAGCTTGTCAAGACAGAGGTACTGTTCTGCCAGTGCGCCGAGTTTCCGGAGTTTGTCCCGCAGATCAGGCGATCCGGTGATCAGTCCGAGATGGCGGCTCTCCAGTGTGGGCGCATCCGGCGGCAGACAGCCAAGATATGCGGTCTGCATCTGGCGGCAGAGTGCCTTTGCCTGTGGGATGAGCCGCACCGGGAGACGGTTGAACACCACGCCCGCAATGCGGTTCTTTCGGTAGTGCAGGAATCCCTGCATGACCGCACCGATGGAATCGGACATCCCCTTACAGTCGATCACGAGTGCGGACGGGGTCTCTGTGAGTTCCGAGAGGATGTGCGGGCTGGCATTGCTGTCATAGAATCCCATCACGCCCTCGATGACGGCAAGCTCCTCCCCGTAGGTATGCAGCAGGTAGCGCAGGGTATCCGGTGCAGAGAAGAAGCAGTCAAGATTATGGGCGGGTCTGCCGAGAATGGCGGCATGCAGCATCGGGTCAAGGTAATCCGGTCCGCACTTGAACGCACCGATCCGCACGCCACGCCGGTGCAATGCTGCCAGAATGGCACAGGTAACGGTCGTCTTTCCGCAGCCGCTGTTCGTTCCGGCGATCAGGAGCCTTCTCATGTGCCGCCACCGACCAAGAGAAAAATGGGATTCTGCGCATGGAACATCGTATGGGAACCGCAGCGGCATGTGCGTGTGACGGCAAGCTGTGTGACGGTGCAGGGAATGTCATAGGCGGCAAATGCTGTCTGCGCCGCAAAGAGCGTTTCGAGGGACACCGCCGTCACAGCGATGCGTGCAGCAGGACGCAGTTCATGGATCACGGCGAAGATCTCCGGCAGTTTCCCGGCACTGCCGCCGATAAAGACCTTATCCGGTGCAGGAAGTACGGGCGATGCCGGGAACAGTCCCTCCTGCACAATGATATTGTCACATCCAAGGAGCTTTGCATTTTCCTGTGTCAGGCGTACCGCCTCCGGATCCCTGTCCACGGCGTACACGCTGCCCGCCGGGCAGTGCAGTGCCAGTTCGGCGGACACTGCCCCCGTCCCGCAGCCGATGTCCCAGCAGATGTCTGTGCTGCGGATTGCAAGGGCAGCCGCCGCAATACAGCGCACTTCTGCCTTTGTCATGGGAATACTGCTGCGCCGGAACACATCATCCGGCACATGCAGATCCTCACAGAAGCCGGGATGCTCGGTGATGACGGTGCAGAGCGTTTCTGCCGGGTGTGATGTCAGCGTGTCCGCTGTCCCGGAGGTGATGCGCTCTGCATCGCCTCCCAGATCATCACCGATATGGACAGTGACGCTGCCAAGTCCATAGTCGCAGAGCCGCTGACAGAGTGCCGCTGCCGTGACCCTGCCGCCGAGCAGGAAACAGCAGTACCGGTTCTGCCGCACATGCACGGCAATGCTGCTTTCTGCTCCATGCAGGCTGACAAAACGCATCTGTTCCCAGGAAAGCTCCAGAGCGGCGCAGAGGGCGACCGGTGCGGAGATGCCCGGTATGCTGCGTATCTCCATGCCGGCAAGATAGCGGCGCAGTTTCTTTGCCATGCTGAAGAAGCCGCAGTCACCCGACAGCAGCACTGCTGCCGTATGTTCCGTGCCATTGCGCAGACGGGCAGCGATCTCCTCACAGTCATAGGAACAGAGCAATGCCTTGCCGCTGTCACGGTACGGGCGCAGCATCCTCTCCGCACCGGCAAGCAGCTCCGCCTGTGCGATGGCATCGGCAGCCTCGTGTGTGAGTGTGCCGATACCGTCCATGCCGGTGCCGACAAGTGTGATCTTCATAGCGTTCCCTCCTCAAGCCGCTGCATCAGTGCGCCGCAGGTCAGTCCCTCTTCCGGCGGGCGCAGCAGTGTGAGCATCCGTATCCCGCTGCGTCTGGCTGCCTCTGCCTTTTCCGGGTAGCCGCCCGGTGCGCCGCTCTCCTTGGTCACGAGCAGTTTCGCCCCGCTCAAATGGATGTGACGGAGCGTATCTGCAACAGAAAACGGCGGGGCTTCTGTGATGTAGTGCAAAAACCCAAGCGAACGGCAAAAGGCGGCGGCATCCTCCGCCGGGAGCAGACGCACCCAGAGCCGCTCGGGATAGTCATGTACCTGTGTCAGCAGGGGCAGTGCTTTGCGCCCGAGGGTACACAGCACCACATCCGGACAGGCATTGAGCCTGTCGAGCAGTGCGGGCATATCGGGGACAGTTTCGCCCACGATGTCCGAACTTTCCCGCAGCAGACGCAGATAGGGCGTCCCGGTCTGCCTGCAGGCACTGCGGATATTCCGGGTCGCCTCCTGCGCATAGGGATGGGTCGCATCCACCACGGCACGGAACTGCGCTGTCCGCAGCAGAGCTGTCATGGCGGCGGCATCCATTGCCCCGACATGTACCTGTACTTCCGGCAGCAGTGAGGCACCGAGCGGTGTCGTTACGCATACCTGTATCCCGATACCGTGCTGCACACAGAGTTCTGCCAGTTCCCGGGCTTCTGTCGTGCCGCCGAACAGCAGCAGATCAGACATGATACCCCCGGGGCGTTACCATGCGCCCGCCGATCACCCGTGTTTCGGAATTTCCGATGAACACGGTGGTAAACATATCCGTTTCTGTCTCACGGAGCGCAGCAAGCGTGGTCAGGCGGCTCTCCTGCCCGTCACGTCCGATATTCCGCACGATGCCGCAGACGGTCTCCGGTGCCTGATGTGCCAGAAGAATGTCACATGCCCGGCGAAGATGCCCGGCTCTGTTCTTCGAGGACGGGTTATACAGCACGATGACGAGATCTCCCGCCGCCGCACAGTGCAGCCGCCGTTCGATCTTCTCCATCGGGGTGAGCAGGTCGGACAGACTGATAACGGCGAAATCATGTGTCAGCGGTGCCCCCAGCACGGCACTCCCGCTGAGTGCGGCAGTCACGCCGGGGACGATCTCGATATCCACCTCCGGGAGATCTGCACCGAGCGTCAGTGCCAGTCCTGCCATGCCATAGACAGCCGCATCGCCGCTGCACACCAGTGCGACCGTCTTTCCGCTTCGGGCATGCTCCAGAGCAAGGCGCACACGATCCGTCTCCTGCCGCATCCCTGTGGAAAGGCAGGGCTTGTCGGGAAACCACTGCTGCACCTGTGCCGTATAGACGGTATAGCCGACCACCAGATCGCTCCGGCAGATGGCTTCCTGCGCCTGTAGGGTCAGTCCCTCCCGGCTGCCGGCACCGATGCCGGTCACATATAGTTTCATGACAGCTCCCTTTCTCTGGAAAAATCCAGTTCGACCGGACGCTGTGCCACGGCGATGGCAGCACCGTTTGCTGTGGTCTTTGGCAGGAGCAGTGTCCCGCCGCTGCACAGTACGGCACTGCGTTCGCAGACATTATCCGTTTTCATCTTCTCCATGACAAACGCCGATGCGGAAAAATTTCCCGGTACCGCCATCAGCTCCCCGGCGGAATAGGTGCGCAGGGGGATGCGGTACGCTTCACAGAATGAAACAATGGCAGATTCCTCTGCCTTGGCATGGATGCTGGCTGCGGCATACAGACGGGAGAGATCCAGTCCCGCCGTCTGCAATGTCCGCAGGATGACTGCCTCAAGCTGTGCGGGCGGGATGTCCCGTTTGCAGCCGATGCCGATGACGAGATCTTTCGGGATGAGCCGCAGCGTGACAGGAAAGGGCTGTGCGGCAGGATCCGTGCCGATGTATATCCCCATGCGGCAGTGTTTCCCCGTCAGTGCGGGCGGCACATGCCGGCAGGGGTACGCCGTTTGCAGACCGACGGATGCGCCATCGAGCAGGGCTGCCGAGAGTTGCTTCGCTATGGCAAGATCTGTCACTGTCAGATGGTTGGCAGCGGCAAAGCTGTCCGGCGAAAAGACGCCGCTGCCATCCGATGCGGTCGTGACCACGGGCAATGCCCCAAGACGTGCGGCAAGCTGCTCTGCCAGGGCATTGGCACCGCCGAGATGTCCGGAGAGCAGCGGAATAATGTACTTTCCGCCATCATCCATGACAAGCACCGCCGGGTCTGCCGCCTTGCTCCGGATATGGGGGGCGATCATCCGCACGGCGATCCCTGCCGCACAGACAAAGACAAGTGCCTGTACCCCGGAAAAAAGTGCGGCTGTCTGGTCGGACAGGCTTTGAAAAGACTGTGCCTGTGTATCTGTATGCGATGTGTGGCAGAAACGCTGAACGGTATGTTCCCCGCAGCAGGCGGCGATGCGTGCGGAAAGCAGACGTCCCCGTTCCGTGACGGACAAGACGGCGATCTTCATAGGGATGCTTCCCGGAAGCCCGTGGAAAACCGTGCATCATAGAGCTTCGACAGGGCGTAGTCGTCACCGAGAAAATTGCCGACCGTGATGAGTGCCATGCGGGTGATGCCGGCATCCTCTGCGGTCTGCGCAAGTGTGCCGACCGTGCAGCGGCAGACTTTTTCATCTTTCCAGCTCGCCTTGTACACGATCGCCGCAGGGGTATCCGGCGGATAGCCGCCGGCGGTCAGCTCTGCGGACAGTGCCGGGAGCATGCCGGTGCTGAGAAAGATCACCATGGTGGCACCGTGTGCCGCCAAGGAGCGGATGCTCTCTTTTGCGGGGACGGGCGTCCTGCCCGCCATGCGGGTGATAATGACTGTCTGGGAGACCTCCGGGAGAGTGTATTCTGCCCGCAGTGCCGCCGCCGCACCGCAGAAGGCACTCACGCCCGGACAGATGTCATAGGGGATCCCAAGCCGATCGAGGGCGTCCATCTGTTCCCGGATGGCACCGTACAGACAGGGATCACCTGTGTGCAGCCGGACGATCTCCGCATCCGCCGCTGCCTGTATCACGGTAATGACCTCCGGAAGTGTCATATGGGCACTGTTATGGAGCTTACAGCCGGGTCTTGTCTGCGTCAGCAGCTCCGGATCTATCAAAGATCCGGTATAAATGACCACATCGGCATTCCGCAGGAGCTGCTGTCCACGGACGGTGATCAGATCAGGGGCACCGCATCCGGCACCGACAAAATGTACCATAGTGTTCTCCTTTTCTCAGGCACCGCCCCCCTGCTGCATCAGCTCACGCAGCAGAGCTGCGCCCTCCGGGGACTGCCAGATATCGGGATATTGCAGCGAAAACAGCACGGC
This sequence comes from uncultured Clostridia bacterium, assembly GCA_947627945.1. Classification (GTDB taxonomy): domain Bacteria; phylum Bacillota; class Clostridia; order Oscillospirales; family Ruminococcaceae; genus UBA3855. The sequence goes on along the minus strand of CANQYC010000008.1, from coordinate 19,329 downwards.
ACCGACCCGGACGGCATCTTTGACACGCCGCCGGAGATACTTGTCGATGCGTGCCGTCAGGATCTGCATGGTCTCCGTGAGGGAGCCGTCCTCTTTCAGCAGGGCAAGTGCCGCATCCACGGTCACACAGTCCGGGAGCTGCCGCAGCACTGCCGGAGAGGCTCCGGCAAGCAGTCCGCAGGTCACAAGGGTCTCCATCCTGCCGTCTGCCACGGCGGAATGGGTGTTCATGATGCCTGCGCCGAGTTTGACGAGCTTGCCGGCATGTCCGGCGATGAGGATGCCGGAAAAGCCCGCTGCAATGCCGATGTCAAGGGCTTCTCCGATAAAATTGCTGCACTGTACCGCCTGTTTTGCGGGGAGCTTTCTGCGGAGGAATTCACGTCCGTAGTTGCCCGGTGTCAGCAGCAGGATGCGCTGCCCTGCGGCGTAGTGCATGCGTGCCTCCAGACGGATGGTATCGACCAGTGCTGCCGTACTCATCGGCTCCACAATGCCGGTGGTGCCGATGATGGAAAGTCCGCCGACGATGCCCATGTGGGGATTATAGGTCTTTTCTGCCAGTTCCCTGCCGCCGGGCACGGACAGTTCCGCCCGGAATCCGCCGGTATAGCTGCATTGTGCCGCTGCTTCGGCAAGTGCGAGCGTGATCATGCGGCGGGGAACGGAATTGATCGCCCATGCACCGACAGGCTGGTCAAGTCCGGGGCGGGTGATCCTGCCGATGCCCTCTCCCCCGGTGATCTCTGTGCCGGCGTGCAGCTTCTGCACACGGGCAAGCACCGTGATGCCGTTTGTCACATCGGGGTCGTCTCCGCTGTCCTTGCGGACACCGCAGACGGCTGTGCCGGATTCCATGCAGGCGGATACCACGGGGAGCGTCAGACGGCTGTCATCCGGCAGCGGAATGGTGATCTCATCCGGTGCTGTCCCCTGCAGGAGCAGAAGTGCGGCTGCCTTGGCGGCGGCGGCGGCACAGCTGCCGGTCGTATAGCCGCAGCGCAGTCTCCGGCTCCCCTTTTCAACATATCGTACTGTCATGGGGCAATGTACACGATGGTGAAATAGCCGCAGCTTTCGGGCAGATCTCTGAGCTGCGGACAGAGCTGTTCTCCGGGCATCCCGCAGTTGAGAACGGCGTAGGCACGGTCAAGGAGATGCAGATCCCGGAGCAGCTCCCGCAGTGCATGGATCCGGCTGCCGCATTTCAGCAGGAGCTTGCCGCCCGGCAGTGTGAGACGGGATGCGAGATCGGGGCTGTCCCATGTCAGGATCTGGAGGGGCTGGTTCCCGCTTGCAAGCGGTACGCCCGCAAGTGCGGCGGCGGCACAGAAACTGGGGACGCCCGGAATGCGCTGCACAGGATAGCCACTCTCTGCGACTAAAGCGGCTACCGGCGGAAAGGAGGCATACAGGGAAAGATCGCCCAGACACAGCAGGGCGGTGTCCGCCTCTTCAAGCGCATGGCACAAAAGATCGGCGATCTGCGCATGTGCCGTGCGGACGGTCTCCTCCTCTGCCGTCATGGGAAAATGCAGGGGGAGACGCACTTTGCCGTCTAAGCTGACGGCTTTTTCTGCAATGTCAAAGGCTGTGCTGCTGTCGGGGGCGGCAATGGTATGGCATGCTTCGAGTGTCCGGACAGCCCGCAGCGTCAGAAGCTCAGGATCTCCGGGTCCGGTGCTGATGCCATAGAGGGTATGTTTCATGCGGTCTCCTTTCCCCGGATCCCGGATGCTGCGTTTCGCTCAGGATACCACATGCGTGAGGATCAGGTCGCCGATGGCCTTGTAGAGCTGGGCATCATCCTTGGCATAATCTGCCTGCAACGTGCCGTCATTGGATTTCAGGCTCGTGTTGATGTCGACATAGTACAGCCCTTTTTCATCTGCCAGAGAGAAAAGGGCAGCGTTCCATGTGTCGATGCTCTGGTTCTGTGCGGCATCTTCGGACGGGATCGCAGTCAGGCAGTAGATGGGTGCCTGTCCGGAAAGCACGTCCACGAGCTGCGACAGGGATGCGATGGCACTCTTGGAGTCCGAGGGACACGGATACCAGATATAGATCGCCTTCGGGGAGGCGGACTCGAGGCTTCGGGCAATGCTGTGCATGCGGGACTCGGACATGCTGGTAAGGTCATCGGTGAACACCATGCCGGGGGTGGTCGTGTAATTCGCACTCAGCCCGCTGATGTCCCCTAAAAAGGCACATTCGGCAAAACGGCTCTCATCGGCACGTTCCGAGGAGGGCACGGGATTGACGACGCTGCTGCCGGAATTATGTTCTGTGGCGGCGTTTTGTGCATTATCCTGTGCAAATTCTGCGGCGATCTCCTTTTCCCAGTAATCTTCCTGATTCAGGGCAGATGCCATGTATGCTGAAAAGCAGCCGATAAAGCAGACCAGAATGATCAGGATCGGGATACCGGGACGGAACCGAAGCCGGGGCCTTGGCTGCCGTGCTTCTACTTTTCCGTGCTTTGTCTTTTTTGCCATTGGGGAAAGCCTCCTTTTGAGATCTGCTGTCAGAGGGGACAGCTCTTTTGCGGTGTTGCCTTTATTATTATACCCGAAAACAGGGCGCATTGCAAGTGGTTTTTCTGTATTTTTCAAAAAATCCTGAAAATTTGTTGCAAATTCCTGAAAACTATAGTATAATAGAAATGTATGGGTGCGATCCCGCAGGTCTGCGGGTGGGGTCTTGTGCAGAATTGTCTGGATATGGCAGTGTCTCTGCACGGCGATGCTTTCCCATTTCATTACTTATCAAGGAGGCTGCGCTCTCATGTGTGGTTTTGTGGGCTTTACGAATCATATCAATAATGCCGGACAGGTCATCGAGGACATGATGGAGGCGATCCGTCACCGGGGACCGGATGCGGGCGGAAAGTATGTGGATGCGGACATTGCGCTCGGACACCGGCGGCTTTCCATCATCGACATTTCCGCACAGGGCAACCAGCCGCTCTACAGTGAGGACGGGAAACTGGTGCTGTGTTTCAACGGAGAGATCTATAACTATCAGGAGATCCGTGCCGAACTGATCGGGAAAGGGTATCACTTTGCGACCAATACGGATTCGGAAGTGCTGATCTACGGCTACCGGGAGTATGGCACGGCTCTGCTTGAAAAGCTGCGGGGGATGTTTGCCTTCGTCATCTGGGACAAGGAGACCAAGACCCTGTTCGGTGCGAGGGATTTCTTCGGCATCAAGCCGCTCTACTATGCAACGATGAACGGGACGCTCCTGTTTGGTTCGGAGATCAAGGCGTTCCTGAAACATCCGGCGTTCGTGAAGGAACTGAATACGGCGGCACTGGAGGAGTACCTGACCTTCCAGTATTCGGCAATGGATGAGACGTTTTTCAAACATGTCTACAAGCTCCCGCCGGCGCATTATTTCACCTATCAGGACGGGAAACTCCATATCCGGCGGTACTGGGATGTGCATTTCAAGGCGGATGAAACACCGTCTCTTGAGGACTGGGTGAAGCAGATCTCGGAAGTGTTCCATGATTCGGTAAAGGCGCATAAAATTGCGGATGTGGAGGTCGGCTCGTTCCTGTCCTCCGGCGTGGATTCGAGCTATGTGGCGGCGATCGCAGACGTGGATAAGACATTTACGGTCGGGTTCGGCAAGGATGAACGCTACAACGAGATCGGATGGGCAAAGGATTTCTCCAAAGCCATCGGCAAGAAGAATTATGCGAAGGTCATTGCACCGGAGGAGTACTGGGGAGAATTGGAACATATCCAGTATCATATGGATGAGCCGCTTGCCGATCCGGCAGCCATCGCCCTCTACTTCGTGTGCGGGCTTGCGGCGGAGCAGCTCAAGGTCGTGCTGTCCGGTGAGGGCGCAGATGAGATCTTCGGGGGCTATAATGTCTACAGTGAACCGAATGCGACTGCCTACGACAAGCTGCCAATGGGTTTGCGGCGTGCCATCGGCAATGCGGCATCGCATCTGCCGGCGAAACGAGGGGTGAATTTCTTTGTCCGCAAGGGCAAGGATCTGGAGGAGCGTTTTATCGGGAACGCCTACATGTTCACGCCCGCAGAGCGCAAGGCACTGCTGAAGATCCAGACGGATGCACCGGATCCGCAGGCACTGACAGCAAAGTATTATAAGCGTGTCAAGGATGCGGATGAGGTCACCAAAATGCAGTACCTGGATCTGCATATGTGGATGGCAGGCGACATTCTGCTCAAGGCAGACAAGATGAGCATGGCGCATTCTCTGGAACTGCGGGTGCCGTTCCTCGATAAAAAAGTCATGGGGCTGGCGGAGAAGATCCCGACACGCTACCGGGTGACACGCAAGGAAGTCACGGACGAACACACGCCCTATATCACCAAGTACGCCATGCGGCTCGCTGCAAAGCAGGATACGCCGCAGGGCACGGCAAAGACCGCTGCCAAGAAGAAACTCGGCTTCCCGGTGCCGATACGGGTATGGCTCAAGGAGGACAAATATTACAACATCGTCAGAACGAGCTTTGAGGGAGAATCAGCAAAACAATTCTTCCACACGGAGCAGCTTGTAAAACTGCTCGACGATCACCGGAGCGGCAAGGCGGACAACAGCCGGAAGATCTGGACGGTGTTCATGTTCCTGACGTGGTACCATGTGTATTTTGAGGTGCAGGACTGAAAGACAGGACACAAACAAAAATAAAGGAGGGCGCATATGGTTTCGGACTATCCGCATCTGATTGATCTGAATGACCACCCGGTGAGCTGGTGGAACGGGCTGCTGGATCTGGGACAGGAGATCCTGCAAAATCCTGTACTCTACGCCAATAGCTGCAAGGGGAAGATCATGGGGACGCTTTTCTATGAACCGTCTACCCGCACGCAGATGTCATTCCAGACGGCAATGCTCCGGCTGGGGGGGACGATCATCGGGTTTGACAACCCGCAGACTTCTTCGGTCGCAAAGGGCGAAAATCTGAAAGATACGACTAAGATCGTCAGCGGCTATTCGGATGTGCTGGTCATCCGGCATCCGACTGTCGGTGCTGCCAAGGCGGCGGCACTGACGGCTGACTGCCCGGTCATCAATGCGGGAGACGGCGGGCATCTGCATCCGACACAGACGCTGACGGACATGCTGACCCTGAAATGCGAAAAGGGCACACTTTCGGGGTTGACGATCGGACTTTGCGGCGATCTGCTCAACGGACGGACGGTACATTCCCTCTGCAAGGCGATGAGCTGCTACCCGGACAACCATTTTATCATGATCTCCACGAAGGAGCTTGCCATGCCGTCCTACATCAAGGACATCATCCGGGCGCATGGATGCAGCTTCACGGAGGTCAGGAGCCTTGAGGAAGCCATCCCGGAGCTGGACATGCTCTATATGACACGCATCCAGCGGGAGCGGTTCGCCTCGGAGGAGGAGTATCTGGCACAGAAGGATACCTACATCCTCACACCGAAAAAGATGAAGGCTGCCCGGCAGGACATGATCGTCCTGCATCCGCTGCCCCGTGTGGATGAGATCGCCGTCGCAGTCGATGACGATCCGAGGGCTTTGTACTTCAAACAGGCAAAGTACGGGATGTATGTGCGGATGGCACTCATCCTCACGATGCTGCAAAGTACAAAGAAAACACGGCTGCTCTCCGGCAGTGTCCACCCGGGGGTGGTGTGTCGCAATCCGAAGTGCATCACGCATGCGGAGCCGTATCTGCCCAAAAGCTTCACCGGCACGGGAACGACCCTGACATGTGAATATTGTGATGAAAGATTATTACTGGAACATTGATTCCAAAAGGAGTAACATTATGGATCATCAGCTTGTTATCGTACTTGATTTCGGCGGACAGTACAACCAGCTCATCGCACGGCGTGTGCGGGAATGCGGCGTTTACTGCGAGATCAAAAGTTATCAGACCCCTCTCGAAGAGCTGCGCACGCTCTCCCCTGCCGGCATCATCTTCACAGGAGGTCCCAACAGCGTCTATGACGAACGCTCTCCGCATATCGGCAGGGAGATCTTTGACATGGGCATCCCGATCCTGGGCATCTGCTATGGCTGCCAGCTGATGGCATATACCCTCGGCGGCAAGGTGGCTTCCTGCGTCAATTCAGAATATGGCAAGACGGAGACGCACTATGACCGTTCCAGTGTGCTGTTCGGCGGCATCCACCTGCCGGAGACGGCAACGAGCTGGATGAGCCATACGGACTATGTCTCGGAGCTGCCGGAAGGATTTACGGTCACGGCGCATACGGCGGACTGCCCGGCGGCGGCTTTTGAAGATCCTGCACGGAAGTTCTACGGGGTGCAGTTCCATCCGGAGGTGAACCATACCTTTGCGGGGCTGGGGATGATCGACAGCTTCCTGAAAAATGTCTGCGGCTGTGTCGGTGACTGGACGATGGCAGGCTATGCACAGACCGCCATTGCAGAGATCCGGGAAAAGGTCGGGGACGGCAAGGTGCTGCTTGCGCTGTCAGGCGGCGTGGACAGCTCTGTCGCTGCGGCACTGCTGGCAAAGGCAGTCGGGGAGCAGCTCACATGTATTTTTGTGGATCATGGTTTTCTGCGCAAGAATGAGGGCGACGAGGTCGAAGCGGCGTTCCGGGACAGCGGTATGCGCTTTATCCGTGTGAATGCAAAAGAACAGTTCATGGCAAAGCTGCAGGGCGTTTCTGATCCGGAGACAAAGCGCAAGACGATCGGCGAGGAGTTCATCCGGGTATTTGAGCAGGAGGCAAAAAAACTGGGACAGGTAGATTTTCTGGTACAGGGCACGATCTACCCGGATGTGGTCGAGAGCGGACTGGGAGATGCGGCAGTTATCAAGAGCCATCACAATGTCGGCGGTCTGCCGGATCATGTGAATTTCAAGGAGATCATCGAGCCGCTGCGGATGCTGTTCAAGGATGAAGTGCGCAAGCTCGGAACAGAGCTGGGGCTGCATCCGGCACTGGTATGGCGGCAGCCGTTCCCGGGACCGGGGCTTGCGATCCGGATTATCGGGGAGATCACGGAGGAGAAGCTGGAGATCCTGCAGGATGCGGACTATATTTTCCGTGAGGAGATCGCAAAGGCTGGACTGGACAAGGACATCAACCAGTATTTTGCGGTGCTTACGAATATGCGCTCGGTCGGCGTCATGGGCGACTTCCGGACATATGATTACACCGTTGCCCTGCGGGCGGTGACCACCAGTGATTTTATGACAGCGGATTTTGCACAGATCCCCTATGAGGTACTCGCCGTGACCGCATCCCGGATCGTGGGAGAGGTAAAGTCGGTCAACCGGGTGGTGTATGATGTTACGACGAAACCTCCGGCGACGATTGAGTGGGAATGATAAAAATGCTTGCTGAAACGGCATAAATACGTTGATTTTGCTGTTATCATGATAACAGTGGCAACGATTTGGCAACAGTTCTCGATCATCGGCAACAGTATGAAAATATTTGTCTGAAAAGATAAGAGCTACCTGATTCGCATTTGAATCGGGTAACTCTTTTTGTATATATTATGTCTCGGATTATGGCTTCTTCTTTATTGTTAACTTCCTTGTTCCATCTTTAAGGATTTCTTTTTTAGTATATAGCCCATCTTCATCAAGTTTCTTTTCAAAAGGACGTCCTAATTTATCAGTTCCTTCTTCAAAGAATCCACGACGTCTTTTAGGCAAAACATCCGGGAATGAGCTGCTATCCTCAATTGGTACAATTTCATTCTTCTTCATATGTATTCCTCCTTTGCAGACTAAGACACACACTTACAGTTACATTATACAGAAAACCTCAAAATTTGTCAATTGACATTTTATCCAAATAAGTATTCATATTTTTAGTATTATTCACAGATTAGTGATTTTCTTTGCGAGCATCTTCATTCCGTTCCACCTCTGACTTTGGGTAGTTGTACCTCCAACGGTCGTACTCCTCACGGCTGATTTCCCCGTTGCGATATTTCTGTGCCATTTCTTCCCACGGTTCAAGCAGACCTGTCATCTTTGCAAAATTTGAGCCGTTTTGTCTGTTAATGCGAATGCAGATCTCGCCGTCCAGACGGTCAATTTTGAATCCATACAAGTCCTCTAACGCAAATAATGTGTGCATCAGTCCTGTATAGCTGTCAATATTTGGCACATTCAGAGCCTCAGTCGACACATCGAGTGCATTGGCAAGCAGTGCCACGAGCTCCGCTTTGGGTACTCTTGAACCGGATTCATACTGTGCCATACGAATATCAGCCGTCCGTTCCGAAAACCCGACCTGCAAGCCTAAAAATTTCTGTGTCATACCTCTCAGGTTTCGGATAAACCTGATTCTTTCACCAATTGCCATAATTCTATCCTCCATTTTCAGACAGCAGAATGATTGCGCTGCCATTTTCCACAAATATATTATAGCATATCCGCTTAGTATTTGTCAAGATAGTAGAAATAAAAAAGTTTATTAAATTTTCTCTTGACATAACTTGATTTGTTTAGTATAATATAAATATAAATTAACTTGTTCGAGTTAAGCTTAAGAAAGGAGATACTCATAATGACAGATAAAAATTTTATGAGAGTAGAAGATGTTGCCAGAGAACTTGATGTTTCCAAATCGTATGCCTATAAGGTCGTGCAAAGACTGAATAAGGAACTGGAAGATATGGGATACATCACAATTTCAGGCAGAATCAACAAGCAGTACTTTCTCGAAAGAACCTGCTATGGCAGTAAATCGGGAAATCAAGAAAGGAAGGAATAAAATGTCAGTCTATAAAGACGGTAACAAGTGGCGTGTGATTTATCGTTACACCGACAGCCGTGGAGAACGCAAGCAGACACAGAAACGTGGATTTCCCACAAAGAGAGAAGCTCAGGCGTGGGAGCGTGAGCAGATGAATAAGGTAGAATCAAGCCTTGATATGACCTTTGAGAGTTTTTCGGACATTTACTTTGAGGATATGAAGAAACGTCTGAAAGATAACACATGGCACACCAAAGAGCATATCCTCCGCACAAAGCTGATTCCATTCTTCGGGAAAAGAAAGATGTGCGATATTCAGCCAAAAGACGTGATAGCGTGGCAGAATGAAATGCTCGAAGGTTCAACCAAGACAGGAAAACCCTATTCGCCTGTATACTTGAAAACGCTCCACAATCAGCTTAGTGCTGTGTTCAACTATGCGGTTAAGTTCTACGGGCTTAAAAGCAATCCTGCCGCAAAAGCAGGGAATATGGGCAAAGCGAAAACTCGTGAAATGCTGTTTTGGACGCAGGAAGAATACAAGCAATTTGCAGAGGCGATGATGGACAAGCCTGTTTCATTCTATGCCTTTGAAATGCTGTACTGGTGCGGTATTCGTCTGGGAGAATTGCTTGCCCTCACTCCTGCGGATTTCGACTTTGAAAAACAGACAGTATCTATTACAAAGTCTTATCAGCGTATTAAGGGACAGGATATTATCACTGATCCGAAAACCGCAAAGAGCAATCGTGTAGTGAAGATGCCGGACTTTCTTTCTCAGGAGATGCAGGATTTCATCAATCAGCTCTACGGCATCGGAGAACATGACCGAATGTTCATGATAACAAAAAGCTATCTGCATCACGAAATGGACAGAGGAGCGAAAAAATCAGGTGTGAAGCGTATCCGCATTCATGACCTTAGACACTCGCATATCTCTCTTCTCATCGAAATGGGGTTCTCTGCCGTTGCGATAGCGGACAGGGTAGGTCATGAGAGTATTGATATTACTTATCGCTATGCTCACCTTTTCCCATCGAAACAGAAAGAAATGGCAAACAACCTGGACAACTTACGGAAAGGAGGTGATGCAGATGTCAGCGAAGAATCTTGACAGCAAGGGCAGATTCAGGGCGAGGACAGTCGGTTTCCGTGTTTCGCCTGAAGAAGAAAAGCTGATCAATTCAGCAGTGGCTCTTTCGGGACTGACCAAGCAGGACTACATCGTAAAACGCTTGTTGTGCCGTGATGTGGTGGTGCAGGGGAATCCGAAAGTTTACAAGGCTCTGAAAAATCAACTTGCGGAAGTCCTCGGTGAATTGAAACGAATTGAAAACAGCTCTGTTGTGAATGACGAACTGTTGTCTACAATTCAGCTTATCACAGCAACGCTGAATGGCTTGAAAGGAGATAAAGAATGACCGAAGAAAGAAAAGTGACCGCCCCTATGACCTCTGTTGGCGCAGAGGTCGGGCAGTCACCTGATTTAACACCTACTATTATACCAGATTACGGGGAGAATTTCAACTCCTCAAAAGAAGAAATTTTCCTTGCACAACAGGAGTACGAGCAGGAAATGCAGGCACAAGCAAAGACGGAGTATGAAAACTCTCCCGGATTTATGCAGACGGTTTCGATGCTGGAACTGTATGAAATGGTTTATTCCGGTAAACCGCCAATTATTGAGCATTTTCTCTATCCGGGAACATATCTGTTCGTTGGTTCACCGAAAGTCGGAAAAAGTTTCATGATGGCCCAGATTGCCTATCATGTCAGTTCCGGAACGCCGATGTGGAACTATTCCGTCCGCAAGGGTACGGTGCTGTACCTCGCTTTAGAGGACGATTACCGCCGATTGCAGGAGCGTCTTTACAGAATGTTTGGCACGGAAACAGCATCAAATCTTTTCTTTTCAGTTGCTTCAAAATCTCTGAACGACGGCTTAATTGAACAGCTTGGTGCATTCCTCGAAAATCATCCTGATACCAGTTTGGTGATTATTGATACCTTGCAGAAAGTGCGTGAAACTGAGGGCGATACTTATAGTTATGCAAGAGATTATGACATTATCGCCGGACTGAAAGCATTTGCAGATAAAACAGGTATCTGTCTGATACTGGTACACCATACCCGCAAGCAGAAGTCTGATGACAATTTCGACAAGATTTCGGGGACAAACGGTCTGCTCGGTGCGGCTGACGGAGCTTTCATTATGTACAAATCAAAACGCACTGACGGCGATGCAACAATTGAAGTTTCAGGCAGAGATCAGGCGGACAGGAAATTCACGATTTTCCGAAACAAGGAAACTCTCTGCTGGGATTTCAAGGGAGAACAGTCGCCAAATTACGCTGAACCGCCTGAACCTGTGCTTGAAGCAATCGGAAATTTCATCAATGCTGACAATCCGGCTTGGGAGGGAACGGCTACCGAACTTATCGAAAAACTGGAGCTTGACATCAAGCCGAATACGCTGTCATTGAAACTGAATGTCAATGCCGGAAAGCTGTACAATCTTTATTTTGTGCAGTACAGCAATTCCAGAAGTCACAAAGGAAGAAAAATCGCACTCCGCTATGATGCCAATCATCCTATCATTGTTGAACCTGAATTGGATACTGATAAAGCAGAAAAGCATTAAGCGTGACGATGTGTGACGGTCGTGACGATGTTTGTGAGGACTCAAAAAGACCGTCACCATCGACACGGATCGTCACGGGAAGAATTTTATGGAAAGAATGTTGATTTTTCAAAAATGTAATGCGGATTTTCAGCATTTTTTGAATGGTGATTTTGAAATTTTTTCGGCTGCTCCGTCAGCCGATTGCCCCGCAGGGCGCCATGTACTTGTGATGTGGGATTTATTCCCTATCACAAGTACTATGGCGTTACAAGCGACACTTCGCTTGTAATTTGCTGCTCCGCAGCTTTGTTTCCGTGATGCTCCGTCATCATTCGGAAACGATCCGTTTGCGGTTAGCAATGCTCATCTTTGCTGTCTTGAAAGGAGTTGTTGTCGATGTAAAAACTGATTGGATTTCGTAGAGAGAAAGAAGAAAATCCAATTAAAGAAAGGTCTTGAAAAAATGAAAAAAAAAGAGTTTCATTCGGGCAGGGCAAAGGCTCGATTACTCACAACAACCGGAAGTTCATTGCGGACAATGTTGATGTGTTCCGCACACACGAAAATATTACTTTCGTGTGTCAGCCGATAGGTGAGGCATATGAACAGCTTTTTGCAGAATCAACGGAGCGTTACAATGCCGGACAGAAACGCAATGATCGAAAAATTCACGGCAGTTATTATGAACATCTTTTCGGTGTGAAACCGTGCAACAATGTCCGTACTGCTGCTGACAAAAGAAAAAGTTTTTATGAGGACGTTGTGCAAATCGGCAGAATGGAAGATTCAGGTTACGGCACGGAAGATTTTCAGCTTGTTGCAGAATGCCTGAAAGAGTATATGAACGGATTCCAAAATCGCAATCCGAACTTCTATGTTTTCAATGCGGTTTTGCATATGGACGAGGCAACTCCGCACCTGCACATCGACTACATTCCCATCGGGCATTACAAGCGTGGACAAGATACCCAAAACGGCATTGCACAAGCCCTGAAAGAAATGGGATTTGGTGAGGGAAAACAGGCAATTGCCCGTTGGCGTTCTGCTGAGGTGGAAGTGCTGAATCAGATTTGCCGTGAACACGGTATTGAACCGCTTGCACCGGAAAAATCCAGAGGAACATTGGAAGTCGCTGAATACAAAGAGCAACGGCAGAAAGCCGATGCACTGAAAACAGAAAATGATAGAGCAGAATCAGAAATTGAACAGAAAAAATCTGAATGCCAAAATCTTGACGGGCAGATTACGGACAAAGTCGCAAAAGTCAATGAAATTCTCAATTATTTGCCCGATGTGGAAAAGGACGAAAAGTTAAAGAATAAATGTGCTGAAATCATTACTGAACTCACTGAAATGCTGAAAAGTAAACTGTCTATTATGAAGTACAAGGACGACATTATTGCCAATGTGCAAAAACTTTGCAAACTTGTCAAAAAGGTCAATTCAAGAGCAGACAAGGCAACCGATACGGTTTATGCTCTGCGTGAGCAGTACGACAAATGCGAAAAAGAACGAAGTGAATTATGGCAAAGAGGTATGGAGAGATCCGGAAGAATTAACGAACTTACTCGTAATAATTCAGATTTGCAGAGGACGGTTGACAGTCTGACAGAGTTTATTGACTTACTGAAACGCTTTGAACCGCAGAAGTACGCTGAAATCAAACAGGTTCAGGAGTACGTTCACAGTCAACAAAAACAGGAAACACAACAGCAGTCTACCACCAAAAAGAAAAAATCGTGGGGACTGGAATAACAGGACGTTTTAATATGTTTGCTTCAATGGCATATTGACCAAAATATAGCAATACAGATAATAAGATTACACATGTACTAAATGGGATAATTTATGAATCAAAATATAAATGCTTTAGAATGATGACATTGATACAGCTCATCAGTTTGAAAATGGGTGAGCTGTATCATTACACATGAAAAAATTGTAAAATATACTTGAAATAATTCTAAAAATGTGTTATAATAAATAATGAGACATAAACAGATTACAGGAGGCGCAATATGGCAGGCAACAGCAATTTACATATGTCAAAAACAGGAAAGACTGACGAATTTTACACGCAGCTATCCACAATTGAAGAAGAACTGCGGCATTACAGAAGGTATTTCAAAGGAAAAATTGTTCTTTGCAACTGTGATGACCCCTATGAGAGCAATTTTTTCAAGTATTTTGCTTTGAATTTCAATGCTCTTGGACTTAAAAAGCTGATTACAACTTGTTATGCAACTTCTCCTATCACTTATACTCAGCTTTCTTTGTTTGACGATGAGGAAATCACATATTCATCAGGAAACGGAAAAAAGCCCTATAAAATAGAAATTACAGAAGTTATAGATGCCAACGGTGATTCGACAGTTGATCTGAGCGATGTGGAATATCTGCTGAGAAACCAAAAGAACGCTCTCACGCTTTTGGATGGGGACGGCGACTTTCGTTCTGAAGAGTGTATTGAACTACTGAATGAATGCGATATTGTTGTAACAAATCCACCGTTTTCTCTGATGAAAGAGTATATCCCACTGCTTGCCGAAAGTGGAAAGTTATTTCTTGTTCTTGGAAATATGAATCATATCACATTTAAGGAAATTTTTCATTATTTCAGGGAAAATAAAATGTGGCTTGGATATAATGCCGGGCATTTCTGGTTCAAAGTACCCGATTATTATGAATCAAAGAATACAGACTACAAGCAGGACGAGGACGGGCAAAAATGGCGAAGACTCGGAAATATATGCTGGTTTACCAATATGGATATAGATATTCGTCACCAACCACTTGACCTCTATAAACACTATACGCCAGAGATGTACCCCACATATGATACCTATGATGCTATTCACGTTGAAACTGTAGCAGAAATACCTTGTGATACTGATAAGATAATGGGTGTACCAATTACTTATCTTGCATCACATTGTGATGAACAATTTGAAATTCTCGGTAAATTTGATGGTGGTAGTGTTACAAACGAACTTGACCTTGCAAAACCTGTAATAAATGGCAAAGCAAAATATAAGAGAATAGCTATAAGAAAAAGAAAAGAGTGATAAAATGAAAATTGAACGCATTCAAATCTCTGTAGCAGAGTTGTGTCAAGGCTATGAAGAACGTGGAACAGACGGTATAGAGGGCATTGTCGCCTATGGCGGACTGCTCGATGTAAGACCACCTTATCAGCGTGAATATGTCTATGCACCGAAAGAGCGTGATGAAGTAATCCGTACTGTCAAGAAAGGCTTTCCGCTGAACACAATGTACTGGGCAAAAACCGATGACGGACGCTATGAACTTATGGACGGACAGCAGAGAACAATTTCAATCTGCCGTTACGCTGCTGAAAGTGAGCGAACATTTGCAGTAGATGAAAAATATTACTTTAATTTGGAAAAAGACCTGCAAAAGCAGATAGATGACTATGTTCTCGATATTTATATATGTGACGGTACGCCCTCGGAAGTGCATGAGTGGTTCAAGGTCATCAATATAGCAGGTAAACCACTGACAGCTCAGGAGCTTCGCAATACCGCCTATACAGGCACTTGGCTTTCAGATGCAAAATTGCATTTCTCAAAGCCGACCTGTGCTGCCTATAATATGGCAAAGAACTATGTGTCCGGTTCTCCCATAAGGCAAGAATATCTCGAAACCGCTATCAGGTGGATTGCTGCCCGTGACGGCTTGGATACAATTGAAAAGTATATGGCACTTCACCAGCATGATGCAAATGCTAATCAGATATGGATCTACTTCAAGCGAGTGATTGAGTGGGTGGAAACAATTTTCCCCGTATACCGCAAAGAAATGAAAGGTATAGAGTGGGGACTGCTTTATAATATATACAAGGATACGGAGCTTGATCCTGATGCACTTGAAGCTACTATCACACGGCTTATGGCTGACGATGATGTTGGCAACAAAAAAGGGATATACACATATGTCCTTGACGGTGATGAGAGAAATCTTAGTATCAGAGTATTCTCCGACACGCAGAAGCGTGAAGCCTACGAACGTCAGAAAGGTATTTGTCCGATATGTAATAAACATTATGAGTTTGCCCAGATGCACGGAGATCACATCAAGCCTTGGCACGCAGGCGGCAAGACCGTTCCGGAGAATTTGCAGATGCTGTGTAGGGATTGTAATTTGAAGAAGTCGGGACAGGAATAACACAATTAGCAAAAATCAGGAAAAATTGAGGGAGGAATCTATTGTGGGCAGTGTAGTTATAGAACTACAACGTGATCTTTTAGTTAATAATTGTGATATAGTAAGTGCATTACGTAAAGCACATATTATAGCATCAAAATTAAATCTTACAGAATTTGATAGTTGGATACTCTCTGAACTAAACGGATATAAATGTGATGAGAAAGAAATACCTGAATACAGACAAATTATGGGAGTATTAAAAGCATTTAATCCTTATCATGGTTGGAAACGTGTATTATTCATGGATGGAAAAATGGAGGAAACAATTTGCACCCGAAAGTTGAAAGATTCGATTAGTGCGATTATTGAGTTGAGTTCAAAATCAGATTCAAATAGTTTTCAGATCAATATTTCAACCGATGCAGCACGAGTTATTGATAAAATATGCACTGCACCATTCCCTACAAGCTATATTATTAGTTTTAGTCTCCATTTATTGAATGAAATAACCGATAAGGTCAAAAACTGCTTATTAGAATGGACATTAACTTTAGAAAAACAAGGAATAAAAGGTGATGAAATGATATTCAATCAAACTGAAACAGATGCGGCTAAAGAAATTCCGCAGCAAATCAATAATTACTATGGGACGGTTATCAATGGAAATGTAGAAAAAACTCAGATAACAAGTGGAGATAACAATACTGTTACAATGAATACAAATATTAGTACTGAATTAGCTGATGAAATAAGAGAAAGCTTAAAAAACGAACCACTTTCCTCAGATGACATGGCTAATGCAAACGAATTAGTTGATGAAGTTGAGACGAAAATAATTGAAAAGAAAAGTCCCTTACTAATAAAATCCGCTTTATCAGGTTTAAAAGAATACTTAATTTGTTTGGGTGCAAATGTCACTGCTGATCTAATAAACGCTAAAATGATGGGGCTCTTTTAGAAATGTGAATTGGCAACACAATGGCAACAAAAAATCAGATACTCCAAATCTGACAGACAACTGAGATAATTGAGATACCACAAGCGATAAAACTTAACTTGAACTGGTTAAGATTACAGTTCAAGGAGCGAGTGGGAATAATAAACAGCCCCTTGAAAATCCCTGATTACAGGGGTTTTCAGGGTACTGTACAAGCCCGTGATAACAAATTGATAACATAGCATCAGCATATAAAGTGACTACGGAACAATGTCAAATGGGTGTAATGGAGGTGTTATAAATGTCAAAGTTGAACATTGACCAGAAAACAATCGAATCGCTTTTCAGCGACCCGAAAACCGATTTCCTGATCCCGGATTATCAGCGTCCTTATGCTTGGTCGGAAACAGAATGCAGAACACTGTGGGACGATATATTTTCTTTTGCATTCCCTGATGATAATAGTGAAAAATTCAGAACAACTGATGAATACTTTCTCGGTCCGATCGTGACATTCAAGAATGATGATGGTAAACAAGAGATCATCGACGGACAGCAACGCCTGACAACGCTGATGCTCCTTTTACGAGCATTTTATGCACGTTTCGGCAAAATGAAAGATTCAGATACGAAATTAGTACAGGAGCGAGTTGAAAAATGCATATGGAAAAAAGATGAACTCGGAGCAATCATCAAAACACAGCTGAAAATAGACTCTGAAGTTGCAACAGATGTACAGAAAGACGAATTTCTCAGCATTCTTAAAACAGGAGAAGCTCCTGAAGATATGAAAAGCCAGTATGCGGTAAATTATCGTTTCTTTCAAGAGAAGATCAATGATTTTTTGAATGACTATCCTACATATTTTGCCTATCTACCAGCAAGGCTTATCAACAACTGCATTCTGCTCCCAATTGAAGCGGAATCACAGGATACAGCCCTGCGCATTTTCTCAACGCTGAATGACAGGGGTATGCCGTTATCGGATTCCGATATTTTCAAGGCACAGTTTTATAAATTCTTTTCCTCACAGGGCAAAAAAGATGATTTTATCAGAAAGTGGAAAGATTTAGAGGAACTTTGCAACAAGATCTTTCATCCAATTTCCGGCACACCCATGGATGAACTTTTCACCCGGTATATGTATTATGAAAGGGCAAAACAAGGAATCAAAAGCTCCACCACAGAAGCTCTCCGTAAATTTTATGAGAAAAATTCCTATGCCTTGCTGAAAAATGAGAAAACGTTTGAAAATTTGCGTGATCTGGCGGATTTCTGGAATGATGTATCGAATCAGAGTAAAGACAGATTTTCTGAAAAAATATTGCGGAAATTGTTTGTTCTGAATTATGCCCCGAATGGTATGTGGTACTATTTTGTATCTGTATACTATCTGCACAACCGTGATGCTGAAGGCGATCTGAATGATGATGCATTTTTTGTTTTTCTTGAAAAGATAACAGCTTTCATCTGGACTTATGCGGTAATCAATCCGGGGGTCAATATGCTTCGCACGCCAGTATATGCAGAAATGGTGAATATTGTGAATGACAATCCTGTGGCTTTCAGTGACTTCAAATTTGACATTAACTCTGTAAGATCTGCATTCCTCAATTTCAGTTTTAATAATGGTCGTCCGATCACAAAAGCCATGCTGGCATGGTGGGCTTTTCTTGATGATTCTCAGGGACTTCTTTCTTTAGAAACTGTATTTGAAATTGAGCATATTTATGCAAAAAATCGTCAGGATAAGGAAAAATCATTAACAGATGTAAAAAATCTCGAATCACTCGGCAACAAGGCTATGCTTGAAAAGCGCATCAATATCCGTGCCTCCGACTATCGCTTTGAAGATAAGAAGAAATATTACAATGGATATATCAACAGCAGAAATCAGGAGAAAAAAGGAACAGGGATCAATGAACTCCTGAATCTTGCCAAAACAAATGATGATTTCACTGAAAACGATATTATCAGACGTACCAACGATATTATTGACACGTTTATGCAGTATATTTCCGAAAATGGATTGGTAAAGTAAGTATAAACATAATAGCGGATACGTTGATATTTCATGAAACAAAAATTAGCTGCCTGATAAATTTCAGGCAGCTTTTTATTGTGTGAGATGTTTGTGCATTCCTCAAAAATCACCCTGATACCAGTTTGGTGATTATTGATACCTTGCAGAAAGTGCGTGAAACTGAGGGCGATACTTATAGTTATGCAAGAGATTATGACATTATCGCCGGACTGAAAGCATTTGCAGACAGAACAGGTATCTGTCTGATACTGGTACACCATACCCGAAAACAGAAGTCTGATGACAATTTCGACAGGATTTCGGGGACAAATGGTCTGCTCGGTGCGGCTGACGGAGCATTCATCATGTACAAATCAAAACGCACTGACAGCGATGCAACAATTGAAGTTTCAGGCAGAGATCAGCCGGACAGGAAATTCACGATTTCCCGGAACAGGGAAACTCTCTGCTGGGATCTCAAGGGAGAACAGTCGCCGAATTACGCTGAACCGCCTGAACCCGTGCTTGAAACAATCGGCAATTTCATCAATGTGGATGATCCGGCTTGGGAGGGAACGGCTACCGAACTGATCGAAAAATTGGAGCTTGACATCAAGCCGAATACGCTGTCATTGAAACTGAATGTCAATGCAGGGAAGTTGTATAATTTATACTTTGTGAAGTACAGCAACAAGCGGACGCACAAGGCAAAGCTGATTCAGTTTCGCTATGATGCGGATCATCCGATTGTGATTTTCCCTGGACAACATCCTAAAACTGCGCTATACCCCAATTTTGCCACATAAAAAAGCAAAAATAAGCCTAGAAGGTATCAAAAATTGGCTATATATCTGCAAAAGCAACG
>CANQYC010000007.1 GCA_947627945.1 uncultured Clostridia bacterium | reverse complement strand
TCGCCGTGTGTGAATTCCTTGCTGTCACGGTACGCAAGGTTCGTGATGAGCTTTTCGATCTGGGCAGGTCCGAGGTACTGCGCCTGTGCATCCGCCGGCAGACCGATCACGCCGTTGGGTACCAGATAATTCACCCCGCCGAAGATATTGCAGATCTTCTGGAATCCCTCTGAACCCAGTATGACATAGCGGTCGACGGTGATGCTCGTCTCATTTTTCAGTGCCGTTTCCACGCTCTGGATGCCGCCGCTGCGGTAGAAGCCCTCGAGCGTGTCCTGTCTGCCGTCCATCACGGTGAGCATGTTTGCCGGGATGCCAATGAATACCACCTGCTTGCGTGCCGGCAGGAGCCGTGTCAGCAGAAATGTGGTCTGGCAGCCGTCCGTCTCCTCGTCAAGTACAAAGAGAATGGTCATATCGTCCGCAGCAGTGGGCTTTTTTACATTTTCCTGCCATTGCAGGATGGGGACATTGTTCCTGTCGAGCTGACGGAACAGCAGCATCGCAATGCCGCCGATGACCATGATGCCAAGCAGCAGTGCGAGCAGGAACGGGATCGCAACATGTCCCTTCTTCTTTTGTTTTGCCATGATGCTCCTCCTTTGTGATACAAATGCAGCAGTCTGCCCCATTTCGCAGACGGCTGCCGCTATGTGTCCGGACAGGTATCCGGATGGATTTCTCCGGAAAGTTGTCTGCCCCTCTTGCATTTTCGGGAAAGACGTGTTATAATAGAATACGGCGACTCAGAAGCCCCGGCGTTCCACGGGCCATTCCGCCGGTGCGGGATACGGTCCCGGCGGTCCTACCGGATAGAGACGGCAGATCGCCAGTCCCCGCTGCCGGGCGTATTGCAGCGTCTGCATGGAGCCGGAGCGTCCTTCTGAACAGACGGCGATGATGCCGGAGGCATTGTCCACCATCAGGCAGTTGCGCCGGAAAAAAACAGACCGGTGACGCCACGAGCCGGGCAAGGTCAGCCATTTGTCCGCCTGTTTCTGCATCTGGTGCAGGTGCGGGAGACTGTAGCCCCGGACACGGAAGAAGTCTTCGTAATCCTGGCACGGCTGCACGCCGATGACAACGATCTCCGGGTAACTGCTTCGCAGGCTGAAAAGACATTCGGCAGCAAGATAGTCGATGCCATCCGCTGCCCCGGTCAGGAAATGCGTAAATCCAAGCCGAAGTGCATATTCAATATAATAGTGGAGTGCTTCTGTCAGTGCCGTGAGTGCATTGCCCGGCGGCAGTTTCTCAGGTCGGTGACCTGTAAAGCAGAGCGACCTCTCCCAAGGATGTCCCTGAAGCGCAGGACAGACATTCTGGTGGTTCATGGTGTGTCTCCCTTCCGGTACCGGCAGTGCCGATCCCCTGCCGCATGATGTGGCACTTACCCCATTATAACATACCTGCACCCAAACCACAAGTCAAATAAAGGAATTTTTTTGAAATTTTACATTTCTGTTCCCTTTTCGATACCAAATAGACACTTTTGTACCCGTGCGGAGAAAGAAGGAGAGAGCATGCAGTATCGTCAGCGTGCATGGGCGGAGATCTCATTGGATGCCCTGTCACACAATGTCAGACAGATCCGGGAGCTGCTCCCGGCAGAGACAGAATTCTGTGCCGTGGTCAAGGCGGATGCCTACGGCCACGGGGAGGAACAGGTATGCCGGCGGCTGTTTGCGGATGGCATCCGGTTCTATGCCGTTTCGAGTTTTGAGGAGGCAGTGCGTGTCCGCAAGTGGTGTCCGGACGGGGAGATCCTGATCTTAGGCTATACTTCTCCGGAATGTGCGCCGATGCTGGCAGAACATGGCATCATCCAGACAGTCGTTTCGGGCGACTATGCCCGTGCCTTGTCCGGCTTTGCGCAGCCGGGTGCGCCGGTGCGCTGCCATATCAAGCTCGATACCGGCATGGGGCGTATCGGCGTGCAGACGGTGGAAGAAGCTGCCTGTCTCTGGGAGATCGACAACATCCTTGCACTGCCGGGCTTACAGACAGAGGGGCTGTTCACGCACTTTGCCTGTGCAGACGAGGAGGATGCGGACAGCGTCGCCTACACCCGGAAACAGACAGAATGTATTTTGAACATTGCACAGGTGCTGCGGGACAAGGGCGTGCAGCTCCGGCATGTCCACTGCATGAACAGTGCGGCAGTCTGCCTGTCGCCGGTGCCGGAAAGTACGCTCGCAAGGGTCGGCATCATCATGTACGGGCTCAGCCCGAATGCGGCACTGCGTTCACTGCCGCCGCTTGAACCGGTGCTGTCACTGCGTTCACGGATCAGCCATATCAAGACGGTCGGCGCAGGTACCTGCATCAGCTACGGCAGGACTTACCGCACGGCGGATACCCGCCGCATCGCCACGGTGACCATCGGGTATGCGGACGGTTACAGCAGACTGCTCTCCGGAAAGGGCGAAGTGCTGGTCGGCGGGGTGCGCTGTCCCGTCACGGGCAGGGTGTGCATGGATCAGATGATGATCGACGTCACGCAGGCACCGGAGGCGGAGATCGGCGCAGTGGTGACGCTCATCGGCAAAGATGGAAATGACTGCATTACTGCGGACGATGTCGCCGGCATGTACGGCACGATCGGCTACGAGGTCGTCTGCGGCATTTCCAAGCGTGTGCCGAGGGTCTTTCTTGAGGACGGCAGGAAGGTGCATGAAGATCATCTGTTCTGAAAGATCTGCCGTGCGTAATTTTTTATTTTATTTGTAACGAATCTGTGCCGGAGGGTACTAATCTATTAGACGAGTGTAGAATATCATTGCGCTGCCCATGACATCGGAGGGGCAGCTTACGGAGGGAAACTGCATGAATACATACGCTCTGGGAATTGATGTCGGATCCACCACGGTCAAGACGGTCGTCTGTGATGAGAGTGGAAAGATCCTGCATTCCGCATACCAGCGTCATTTTTCAAAGGTCAAGGAAACGGTGTCTGAGCAGCTTGCGGCGATCGCTGCAAAGCTCCCGGAGGCGAGTTTCCGCACCGCAATGACTGGCTCGGCAGGTCTGGGACTTGCCAATGCCGCCGGGATCTCCTTTGTTCAGGAGGTACATGCGGCATTTCTTGCCGTCAAGACCCTCTATCCGCAGGCAGACACCGTCATTGAGCTGGGCGGTGAGGATGCGAAGATCATTTTCCTGACCGGCGGCGTGGAGCAGCGTATGAACGGTTCCTGTGCCGGCGGTACGGGTGCATTTATCGACCAGATGGCAACGCTCCTCGGCATCACCGTGCAGGAGCTGGACGAGGCGGCACTGCATGCGACAAGGACATACCCGATCGCATCACGCTGCGGCGTGTTCGCAAAATCCGACATCCAGCCGCTCCTGAATCAGGGTGCTGCCCGGGAGGATGTGGCTGCCAGTATCTTCCGTGCCGTGGTCGACCAGACCGTCGCCGGACTGGCACAGGGCAGGGAGATCAAGGGCAATGTCCTGTTCCTCGGCGGTCCGTTATATTTTCAGAAAGGACTGCGCAAGGCATTTACGGAGACCCTCGGTCTGACAGAGGAACAGGCGATCTTTCCGGAACAGGCACCTGTCTTTGTGGCACTGGGCAGTGCCCTGTATGCGCAGCAGAGCAAGGATGCGCCCAAGACCGCAGAAATGCTGCTCGAACGTGTCCGGAATGCGCATGCGGCATCCGATGTGCTGACGGGGGATGTGCTGTTCCAGTCGAAAGAGGAATATTCTGAATTTGTGGAGCGGCACAAGCAGTGTGACCTTGCCTATGCAGATCTGCGCACCTATGAGGGGAATGCCTATCTCGGCATTGATTCCGGCTCCACCACGACAAAGCTCGTCCTCATCACGGAGGACGGACGGCTGCTCTACAGCCATTATGCCCCCAATGAGGGACAGCCGCTCGACCGCATCGCTGCCAAGCTCCGGCAGATCTATGCCGACAAGAATCCGAAACTTGAGATCCGTGCCAGTGCCGTGACGGGCTACGGCGAAGATCTGATCCGTGCCGGGCTCTCGGTGGATTTTGGCATCGTGGAGACGGTGGCACATTTCAAGGCGGCTTCTTTCTTCTGCCCGGATGTGGATTTCATCATCGACATCGGCGGACAGGATATCAAGTGCTTCAAGATCAAGAACGGTGCCATCGACAGCATCATGCTGAACGAAGCCTGTTCCTCCGGCTGCGGCTCCTTTATCCAGACCTTTGCGATGGCACTGGGCTATGACATTGCGGAATTCTCCCAGATGGGACTGTTTGCCAAACATCCGGTAGAGCTTGGCTCCCGGTGTACGGTCTTTATGAACAGCTCTGTCAAGCAGGCGCAGAAGGACGGTGCCACGGTCGAGGACATCTCCGCCGGACTGTCTGCCTCCATCATCAAGAATGCCATTTACAAGGTCATCCGTGCGAGGAGCGTGGAGGAACTTGGCAAAAATATCGTGGTACAGGGCGGCACGTTCCTGAACGATGCCGTACTGCGCTGTTTTGAGCGTGAGATCGGCAGGCGTGTCATCCGTCCGGCGATCTCGGGGCTGATGGGTGCCTTCGGTGCGGCACTGTACGCCAGAGAACAGGCGGACAATGCCCCCCGCAGCCTGATCTCTGCGGAGGCTCTGAAAGAATTTTCCTATACATCCAAAAATGTCCGCTGCGGCGGATGTACGGCAAACTGCCAGCTCAATGTCATCCGGTTCTCGGACGGCGGACGCTTCGTATCGGGCAACCGCTGCGAAAAAGGTGCCGGCATCCGGCGGCAGACGGAAGTGCCGGATCTGTATGCCTATAAATATGACAGCCTGATGCAGATGGCAAAGGTGCAGCCGCCCCGGAAGCGTGCAACGGTGGGACTGCCGATGGTACTCAGCTTCTATGAGCAGCTGCCATTCTGGCACACGCTTTTCACAAAGCTGGGCTTTGGGGTGGAGATCTCCGGTGAGAGCGACCGCAAGGTCTATTTCAAGGGACAGCACACCATCCCCTCGGATACGGTCTGCTATCCGGCAAAGCTGGCACATGGCCATATTGAGACGCTGCTGGAAAAAAACGTGGACTTCATCTTCTGGCCGTGCATGAGCTACAACTTGCAGGAGGCGGACACGGACAATCATTTCAACTGTCCGGTGGTCGCCTACTATCCGGAGCTGATGCGGGCAAACCACAGCGGACTGAATGCGGAGAATTTCTGCTATCCGTATCTTGACCTGAACAACCACAAAAATGTGGTGCATGTCATGAAGCGTGTACTGAAAAAATACAATGTCGGCGGGCGGATCTCCGATGCGGTCGAGGCAGCGTATCAGGCACTCGACAGCTTCCGGCGGAGCATTGCGGCAAAGGCACAGGAGATCATCGCACAGGCGAGAGCCGAAGGGCGCAAGATCATCGTGCTTGCCGGCAGACCCTACCACCTCGACAAGGAGATCAACCACGGCATCCATAAGCTCATCACGAGTCTCGGACTGGCGGTAGTGACAGAGGAAAGTGTCGCACCGTTGGGAAAAATGCCGGAATTGCACGTTCTTAACCAGTGGACATACCACAGCCGCCTGTACCGTGCGGCACAGTATGTCACGACACAGCCGGATATGCAGCTCGTGCAGCTCGTGTCCTTCGGCTGCGGCATTGATGCGATCACCACCGATGAGGTGCGCAGCATCCTTGAATCACACGGCAAGCTGTATACGCAGCTCAAGATCGATGAGATCAACAACCTCGGCGCAGCCAAGATCCGCCTGAGAAGCCTGATCGCTGCGATGAATGCGCAATGATCGCCGCTGCCATATTTTCATGAAAGGAGCGACTATTCCTTGGAAGATTACGCCATCTTCACACCGGAAATGAAAGAGACCCACACCATCCTCATCCCCAACATGCTGCCCATCCAGTTCCGTCTGCTCATCAGCGTCTTTGAAAGCTACGGCTATCACTTCGCCCTGCTCGAAAGCGAATCCCGCACGGTCGTGGAGGAAGGGCTGAAAAACGTACACAACGATACCTGCTACCCGGCTCTGCTGTGTATCGGGCAGTTTATGGAGGCTCTCAAAAGCGGGAAATATGACCCCAACAAGACCGCCCTCATGCTGCCGCAGACCGGCGGCGGCTGCCGGGCTTCCAACTATATCCATCTGCTGCGCAAGTGTCTGAGGGATACATTCCCGCAGGTGCCGGTCATCTCCCTCAACTTTGTCGGACTGGAGAAAGATCCCCGCAATGGCTGGCGGATGACCATGCCCATGATCATCCGGGGCATCTACAGCATCATCTACGGCGATATGCTCATGACGCTCTATAACCAGTGCCGCTCCTATGAGCTGGTCAAGGGCAGTTCCAAAAAGAAACTGGATAAATGGATCCGCATCATG
This sequence comes from uncultured Clostridia bacterium, assembly GCA_947627945.1. Classification (GTDB taxonomy): domain Bacteria; phylum Bacillota; class Clostridia; order Oscillospirales; family Ruminococcaceae; genus UBA3855. The sequence continues at coordinate 26,362 of CANQYC010000007.1, read as the reverse complement.
GAAAAGGAGCTGCGCAAGGGCAACTATACGAATACCAAGAAGTATTACAGAGCCATGCTCAAAGACTTTGCAAAGATCGAGCGTTCTTCCGTACCGAGGATCAAGGTCGGTATCGTGGGGGAGATCTATGTGAAATATTCCCCGCTCGCCAACAACCATCTTGAGGACTTCCTGATCTCCGAGGGCTGCGAACCGGTCGTGCCGTCCATGCTGGAATTCATCCTGTACTGGGCGATCAACAAGTACAACGATGCACGCCTGTACGGCAGATATACCAAAGCCACGCCGGTCTATCACATGATCTTCCGGATGTTCTACGCCAAGCAGCGGGAAGTCATCCGGGAAATGACGGCGCACGGCGTCTTTACGCCGCCGCATGATTTTGAGAAGATGCGTGCTTCGGTGTCCCGCTATATCGGGCAGGGCGTGAATATGGGAGAGGGCTGGCTGATCCCGGCGGAGATGGGCGCACTGGCAGAGAGCGGGACCGAGAACATCATCTGTACACAGCCCTTCGGCTGCCTGCCGAACCATATCATCGCCAAGGGCATGAGCCGTGCCATCAAGGAATACTACCCCAACGCCAATATCATTGCCATTGACTATGATCCGGGTGCGACCCGTGTCAATCAGGAGAACCGGATCAAGCTCATGCTTGCCAATGCCAAGACGGCACAGATGCAGTAAAGTACAACACGCTGCCCCCTCCTAAGGAAAGGGAGGGGGCATTGCTCTGTGAAATCATTTGTGAAATTTTTCGGTTACCTATTGACTTTTCCCATTTTTTATATTATAATAAAAGTGTATGTCGCATCCCTGCGGCGAAAGAGAGAAAATCCCCCTCCTGTCATTCCGGAGGAGCGGATGACAACAGGAGGTCTGATTGTGAACAAAAAAATAGGAAAACCCGTCTTTTTTGTCGTGTTTCTGGTCATTTTTGCCTTTGCCATCACCACGGTGTTCGGCTTCAGGACCTATAAAGGTGACTTGGAAAACAAATATATCCACGGTCTCGAGGATATTCGTCTCGGCATTGATATCCAGGGCGGTGTGGATGTGACATTTGAGCCGACAGACGGCGTCAGTGCCACCAGCGACCAGATGGATGCTGCCATGCAGGTGATCAAGCTGCGTCTGGCAAATCTGGGCATCAACGACAGTGAGACGTATGTGGACTATAACAACAGCCGTATCATCGTGCGTTTCCCGTGGCAGTCGGATGAGGAGAACTTCGACCCCGCTGCCGCTGTGGACGAGCTGGGGCAGATGTCCGAGCTGACGTTCCGCTATGGCACAGAGGCAAGCGGCGATGTCATCCTGACCGGTTCGAGCGTCAACAAGGCGACACCCGGCTACGACCAGCAGAATTCCAAGTATGTCGTACAGCTTGAGCTGAACGATTCCGGAACGAGCGCATTTGCCACCGCCACGGCACAGCAGGCTTCCAACGGCGGATACATCTCCATCTGGATGGACGACACCTGCATTTCGAGTGCGACGGTCGAGGAAGCCATCAGCGGCGGTTCTGCCGTGATCTCCGGCAACTTCGATGCTGCCTCCGCCAAGGAACTGGCAGAGCAGATCAATTCCGGTGCGCTGCCTTTCTCCCTCGAAGCGACCAGCACCAAGACGCTGTCCCCGACACTGGGTACCGGCGCACTGCGTGCGATGGTGCTGAGCGGTCTGATCGCACTGGCATTCATCTGCATCTACATGCTGATCCTGTACCGCATCCCCGGCATGATCGCCGTGATCGGTCTGATCGGACAGGCTGCCGGCATGTTGGCTGCCGTTTCCGGATGGTTCGGTTTCCAGCCCAGCTCCACGCTGACCATTCCCGGTATTGCCGGTATCATCCTCTCCATTGGTATGGGCGTTGACTGTAACATCATCACCGCCGAGCGTATCCGTGAGGAGCTGGCAAGGGGCAAGAGTGTGGAGAGCGCACTCAAGTCCGGTTATCAGAACGCCTTTTCTGCCATCTTGGACGGTAACCTGACACTTGCCATCGTGGCAGTGATCCTGATGGGTGCATTCGGTACGAATACCAATCCCATCACCCAGTTCTTAGATGCAACGATCTTCCGTCCGTTCGGTGCCACCACAGAGGGCTTCATCTACTCCTTCGGCTTCACGCTCGTTGCCGGCGTTGTCCTCAACTTCCTGATGGGCGTGCTTGCCGCAAGACTGATGAGCATGTCTCTGGCACGGTTCAAGGCATTCCAGAAACCCTCCCTGTTCGGCTATTCCGAAAAGCGGTACAAGACCGTCAAGACCCGCCGTTTCAGCGAGAACAAGAAGACATTCTTCATCCTCTCCACCGTACTCGTGGTGCTGTCTCTCTGCACGACTTTCATCGGCGTGGAGATCGCCATCGACTTCAAGGGCGGTACCATCGTGTCCTACTCCTACAGCGGGGATCTCGATGAGACTGCCTGCCAGACGGAGATCGAGACACTGCTCGGAACACCTGTCACCCTCCAGAAGGGCGAGAGCTTCGATTCCGACACCAACATCCTGACCGTTTCCTTCAGCTATGACGAGAGCCTGACGCTGGAACAGCAGGAGAGCATGCTCGACATCATGAAAAAGACCTATCCGGACAATGCGCTGGCAGAGCTGGAGAGCAATGAAGTCAGCCCGTCCTCCGGCAGAGAGTTCTTCGGCAAGTGTATCGTGGCAGTCATCTTTGCGGCACTGGTGCTGATCGTCTACATCGCACTGCGGTTCAAGAAGATCAGCGGCTGGTCTGCGGGTGTGTTCACCATCGTCACACTGCTGCACGATATCATCATCACCTACGGCAGCTTTGTGCTGTGCGGCTTTGAGATCAACGCCAACTTCATGGCAGTTATCCTGACGATCTTCGGCTACTCCATCAACAACACGATCATCGTCTACGACCGTATCCGTGAGAACCAGAAGCTGCTGCCAAGGGATACCACCATTGCCGAGCTGGTCAACCAGAGTGCGAGCCAGACGCTGCGGCGTTCGCTGCGCACCTCGATCACCACGCTGTCCACCATGATCATCATCAGCGTCGTTGCCTATGTATTCCATGTGGAGAGCATCCTGAGCTTCTCCGTACCGATGACATTCGGTCTGATCGCCGGTACCTATTCCTCCCAGTGCATTGCACCGACTTTGTGGGTATGGTGGAATGAGCGGCGTGGGAACAAGACCATCAAGGATTATGCAAAGACAGCTGCCTGATCACGCAGTTGTTCAGACAACACAGTACAAAGCCGTCAGGCGTTCTTTGTGCGGTGCTGCCTTACGGTACTGCCTCCTTTCCGTCCTGCGGGAAGGGGGCTTTTCCGCTTTTCAGATGTTCACCGTGCTGTAACAGCAGCAGTCCGGGAAGGTTGCAGTAGACCATGCAGGCATTGGCGATGTCAGCCAGTGTCCAGACAGTTTGGAGCTGCATCACGGCACCAAGGCATGCCGCTGCGCAGAACACCAGCCGGTATGCCGTCACCCATCTTTTCCCGGTCAGACTTTTCCATGCGCTGCTGCCGCAGTATGCCCATCCCACAAGGGTACACAGGGCGAACAGGGCAATGACCGGCGGCAGCAGCCAGTCCGCCGCAGTCCCGATCCCTGCCCGGAATGCAAGCAGCACCAGTCCTGCCCCGTCCGCACCGCTGACACCGGTCATCAGCAGCACCAGTGCGGTCGCCGTACAGCAGACAAAGGTGTCGGCAAAGACCTCCAGCATCCCGCAGGCACCGAAAAATGCAGGTTCTTCGCCGTCTGCCTCGCCATGCAGCAGACCGCTGCTGCCAAGACCCGCCTCATTGGAGAATACCCCTCTGCGCACGCCGACAGTCATTGCCCGGCGCAGGGCTTCTCCGCTGATCCCGCCGGCGGCTGCCCGGATGCCGAACGCCCCCTGAAAGATACTGCCAAAGGCATCGCCGAGCCTGCTGCGGAACTGCCAGATCACAATGCCGCAGAGCAGCAGATACACGGCGGAGACGAACGGCACCGCAGCAGATGCAAAGCGTCCGATGCGTCTGGCACCGCCGAGAATGACGGCAGCCGTCACGGCGGCGGTGATCAGCCCTGTTATGAGCGGCGGCATACGGAACGCATCCCGCAGCGTCTGGGCGATGGCATGGCTCTGGGTCATGTTGCCCATCCCGAACGATGCTGCCGTGCAGCAGACGGCAAAGGCGGCAGACAGCAGGGGACTGTGCAGACCATAGCGCAGATAGGCGGCAGCACCTGTGAGACCGCCGCTCCGATAGCGGCAGCTCAGGACATTTTCAGCGTAGATCAGTCCCATCCCGAGCAAGGCGGCGACCCACATCCAGAAGACCGCACCTGCCCCGCCGAGTGTGATGGCAGTTGCCACGCCAACGATGTTCCCGGTGCCCATCGCAGCGGCAAGGGATGTCATGCACGCCTGAAAGGGAGAAAGTGTCCGGGTGCCGTTCCGGTGCGGTCTCTGTATCAGCAGGCGCAGGCTCCGGAACGGGGCGCACCGGTCACGGAGCAGGGAATACATACCAGTGCCGAGCAATGCCAGCACCAGCCCGCTCCCCCAGAGGATGCGGCTGCATCCGGAAAGTAATTCGTTCATGCGGAGGGCTCCTTTCTGTACCGGGTATCTGCGCTCCGTCCTGCTGCGGCTTGCATTCCTGCCCGGTTTTGTGCTATACTATTGAAAAGGGGGCATGATGATGAAAGAATATCACGCAGACACGGCTGCCCGCACGCTGTTGCAGCTCCTTGTCTGTCTGGCGGCAGCTCTGCTGAGTGCGGCAGCACTTTCGCTGCTTGCCCCCTGGCGTATACTTATGTGGATCCTGATCACGGTATTTGTCGGAACGGCGGGGATCTTGTGCGGCGTGTGCCTGCCGCTGCTCTTTTCGCATCTTCGTGCCGTTGTCACATCCTCTCAGGTCACCGTCTACAGCGGTGTCCTGATGCACAGGGAACAGTCTGTCCGGCTCGACCGGGTACAATTTGTCCAGCTCCTGACAGGACCGGCAGACGGCATATTCGGGCTGAATTTCATCATCCTGCATGTCTACGGCGGGCAGCTCATGCTGCTGTTCCTCAGCCGAAAGGACAGGATCGAACTGATGCAGTCCCTTGCCCAGAGGGGGGTCTTCTATGCACCGTGAGCATCCGCTGCGGATCGCACGCTACAGCAAAAAAAGCATCTGGCTGCTGATCTTCCCCATTCTGCGGGGTGCCTATCACATTGCCACCCGTGAGGAGCTGCTTGCGTGGCTGCGGGGTACTTGGTTCGATGTGCTGATCCTGTGCATCATTTTGGCGTATGGCTGGCTCAACTGGTACCGGCGTGTGTTCACGGTCGAAAATGAGCAGCTCTATGTGCGGGAGGGCATCATATTCATCCGGCAGCGGTACCTGCCCCTGCGCAATCTTGCCTCCATGACGGTGGAACGCCCTTTCTGGCTCCGTCCGGTGCGGGCATCCTATCTCTGTGCGGATACGGCATCGGGGCTGCTCGATACGACCGACATCCGGCTGATGATCCGGCAGCGGGATGAGCATGTGTTCCTCTCCGCCCTGCCCCGCCTGCGGCAGGGAAAGCGTCACCACATGGCGCACAGGGGCGGCACCTGGCGGATGATCTTCTTCTCCATGATCTTTTCGAGCAGTTTTTCGGGTGCGGTCTATCTGGCGGTGTTCTGGTTCCAGAGCGGCAGGATCGCCGGCGATCTCATCGAGGAATGGCAGCTCCGGGACAAACTCAGCACCGTTTCGGAGGACGTCGCTGCAAAACTGGCAGGCATCCCCCCGGCGGCAGTGACGGTGGGCATCATCATCCTGTCCACATGGCTGCTGTCCTTTGTGCGGAACCTGCTGCGGTACGGGGGCTTTTCCATGGAAAGCGACCGGCGGATGCTGGTCGTGCGCAGCGGACTGCTGACGAGGAGACGCTTCTGGCTGGTGAACCGGAAGATCAACTTTGCGGACATCCAGCAGAATCTCCTGACCAAATTCTGCCGCATCTTTTCACTGGCGGTGAGCTGTCCCGGCTACGGGAGCCGTCAGGGGAGCATCCCGATCTGCATGCCGATCCTGACACAGCGGGAGATGGATGAGGTCGTGCCGATGATCTTCCCTGACATCCGGCTGACAAAAAACACGCTGCGTCCGCACTGGCTGGCGTGGTGGGGCTATGTGAACCAGCCGGTATGTCTGGCGGCGGCAGTGGTGCCGGCAGCAGAGATCGTCAGGCGGCTGTATCCGCCGGCGGCGGAGGCGGTGGATCTTTTCCGGGTGATGCTGCTGATCCCGATCTTCTGGAAACTGGCGGTGCAGATCACCTCCCTTGTGACGACCGGCGTGAGCATATCAGACGGGCGCATCTGCGCACGCTTCTGCCGTGGTACGACATTCCACACGATCATCGCCGACACGGACAACATCGTAAAAGTGCGCATCTACCAGCATTTCTGGCAGCGGTGGAGCGGCGGGTGCCATCTGGTGCTGTACTTCCGTTCGGAATCCGGCGGACACTGCACCGTACGCAGCCTGAATTATGAGATGGTCAGGAAAACATTTTCCCAATGGTGCTGCCCGCCTGCAAAATAGTCTCCCGTGTGATATTTTACTTGCATTCTCCGCCGGGATGTGGTATAATAGTAATGAACATGTTTCTGTGAAAGGAGTTTCCGCCATGAAGCTGATATTTGCCATCGTCGGCGGCGATGACAGTCAGGCTGTCTCCCGTGCGCTGATGAAAGCCGGATTTTTTGCCACGAAACTCGCCTCCACCGGCAGTTTTCTCAGTGCCGGCAACACCACATTTCTGGTCTGTGTGGAAAATCACCTTGTGGAGGCGGTCATCGACATCATCCGCAGCAAGAGCCAGAAGCGCAGGAGACTCGTGCCATCCAATGCCTCTCTGGGCGGGGAGGGCTTCCCTGTTGAGGTGGAGGTCGGCGGTGCGACCATCTTTGTGACGGATGTCGAGCGGTTCGAGAAAGTATGACCCCGGAGATCTATGGAAATGATGCCGCACTCCGGCTGATCCGGACGATGGCGGCATCCGGACGCCTGCCGCATGCCTGCCTGCTGTGGGGCGAGGCGGGCACGGGCAGAAAGACGATCGCCCACTATCTGGCGATGGCGGCACTGTGTACCGGACCGCATCCGCCGTGCGGGACATGTCCTTCCTGCCGCAAGCTGCTGCATGGGTCACATCCCGATCTGACGGTGGTGGAACACAGCGGCAAAAAGAACGGCTTTTCGGTGGAAACGGTGCGGCATGTGTGCAAAGATGCCATTGTGGCACCCAATGACGGTGCCTGTAAGGTGTATCTGTTTGCGGACTGCGACTATATGGATGTCCGTGCGCAGAATACCTTGCTGAAGCTGACAGAGGAGCCGCCGCCGCATGTACGGCTCCTCTTTACGGCAGCGCATCCGGAAGCATTTCTTGAGACGATGCGTTCCCGGATGATGTCCATTCCCATCCGGCAGTGTACCCGGGAGGAATGCCGGACGGCACTGACCACGCAGCATGGATATGCGCCTGCGGAGGCGGCACGGGCGGCAGAGGCATGCGGAGGAAGTATCGGCAGGGCACTGGCATGGCTCGCAGATGAGGGTATGCAGACGCTGACCGGACATGCTGCTGCGCTGACCGATGCGGCGGCAGACGGTACATTGTATGAGATGCTCCGCATTCTGGCGGGGTATGAAAAGGACAGGCAGTCTGCTGCGGCACTGCTGCGGCTGCTCGATCTGCAAGTGCGGGATGCGCTCGTGATGCAGTACGGGCAGACCGATCTGGCGGGATGTGACCGGGAAAGTGCAGCACATCTGTCGAAAACGCTGACAGCAGGACGTGCGGAACAGATGCACGATGCCATCCGGGAGGCACAGGAGGCATTGCTGGCAAGCGTCAGCGTGCGGCTGGTGCTTTCGGCACTCGGCGGCAGACTATGTATGATATCTGAGAAAGGGCGGGGCTATGTTTCCGCCTCTGGAGGAAGAATATGACTGAGATCGTAGGAATACGCTTCCCGAATACGGCGAAGGTATATTATTTTTCACCAAATGGGCTGCAGCTGCCGATGGGAACGGAGGTCGTTGTGGAGACTGCCCGGGGGCAGGAATGCGGCACAGTCGCATTCGCCAACCGTCAGGTGGAGGACGAAATGGTGGTCGCACCGCTCCGTCAGATCATCCGGATCATGACAAAGGAAGACCGCCATCAGGTGGAGCAGAACCGGCAGAAGGAAAAGCGTGCCTTTTCCGTCTGCGAACAGAAGATCGCACAGCGTGGACTGAATATGAAGTTGGTCGGCGTGAGCTGCGCCTTTGACAACAGCAAGCTGCTGTTTTACTTCACTGCCGAAGCAAGGGTGGATTTCCGTGAGCTGGTAAAAGATCTTGCATCCGTGTTCCGGATGCGCATCGAGCTGCGGCAGATCGGTGTGCGGGACGAGGCAAAGATGTTCGGCGGACTGGGTGTCTGCGGCAGGGAATTCTGCTGCCGGGGCTACCTCACAGAGTTCCAGCCCGTCTCCATCAAGATGGCAAAGGAGCAGGGACTGTCCCTGAATCCCACCAAGATCTCCGGCACCTGCGGCAGGCTGATGTGCTGTCTCAAGCATGAGCAGTCGGTCTATGAAGAACTGCAAAAGATCACCCCGGGCATTGGTTCCGTGGTGAAAACACCGCAGGGCAAGGGACGGGTCGAGGATGCCAATCTCATCACCGGGGTCCTGCGCATCCGTCCGGAGGGAGAGGATGCTGTCCCGTATCTCATTGACCGTGGGGAAGTGGAAGTGCTGCGTGAGGGGCGTTCCCGTGTTTCCCGTGAGGAGCGGGAGCTGCGCCGGCTGGAAGACAAGTAGCGGGACTTTGGGCAGAATGATGGAAAGCGGCGGAACGCTTTGTGAAACTATACAAAAAATCCGGAAAACTGTTGACATTTTCCGGAGAATATGGTATACTGAAACTATCATAAACCCTACATCCTTTGTCTGTGTGGGCTCGTTCCGATGACGAGCCCGTTTTTTTTGAGGGGGGACGCCTATGCAGCCGCTGGAGGCATTTCTGAACGATTACCGGAACAGGGACATGCTCCGGATGCACATGCCCGGACACAAGGGCACCGCAGCGGTGCCGCTCGACCTCAGGGATGATATCACAGAGATCGAGGGGGCGGACAGCCTGTATGAGGCGGACGGGATCCTGCGGGAGACGGCAGAGCGGACGGCGGCGGTCTGGGGCAGCGGCGGGTGCTGCTACAGTGCGGGCGGTTCAACGCTCTGCATACAGGGGATGCTCGCTGCCATGCAGGGGCGGACAGTCGTTGCCGCAAGGACAGTTCACCGGGCATTTCTGAATGCCTGTGTGCTGCTGGACAGAAAGGTGGAATGGGTCTTTCCCCGCAGCGGCGGGATCGTCACCGGACAGTATGCGCCGGAGGATGTGGCAGCGGCATTGGCACGTGTGACGGCACGGGGAGAGGCTGCCTGTGTGTATGTCACCTCGCCCGACTATGTGGGACAGATGCAGGACATCCCGGCACTGCGCCGCATTGCGGATGCCTACGGGGCACCGCTGCTCGTGGACAATGCGCATGGCGCACACCTTTCGCCGCTGAGAATGCATCCCATGCAGCTCGGGGCGGATCTTTGCTGTGATTCCCTGCACAAGACACTGCCGGCACTGACCGGGGCAGCGGTGCTGCACTGCCGTGCGGCGGAGGATGTGCCGCTGCTCCGGCAGGGGATGCAGCTCTTTGGTTCGACAAGCCCCTCCTACCTGATCCTGCGTTCGATCGAGGCGGCTTCCGCATGGATGGCAGGGGACGGTGCGGATGCTGTCCGGCAGACGGCACAGCGGGCGGCACAGCTCCGGGCACGGCTGCCGCATCTGCACTGGCTGGGAGAGGAACCGCTGCATCTGAGCATTGCCGCCGACGGCACCGCACTTGCACAGGCACTGCGGGCGCAGGGCGTGGAATGCGAATATGCAGACCGGACATGCATCGTGCTGCTGCTGTCGCCGGTGATGACGGAGGCGGATCTTGAGCGTCTGGAAACGGCACTGCGGCACTGTGAGCCCCTGCCGCCTGCGGTGCCGCCTGCGGTGCCGTCCGGGACGGAGCAGGTGATGGGGATGCGGGAGGCGGCACTTTCCCCTTGGGAGAGCGTGCCGCTTTCGGCGGCGGAGGGCAGGATCTGCGCCGGGGTGCAGGTGCCGTGTCCGCCGGCAGTGCCGCTCATCATCAGCGGGGAGCGCATCACCCGCCCATGGCTGGAGCTGATGGCATTTTACGGGATCGGACAGATAGGCGTTGTTGCGGAGTAACAGGAGGGTATTATGAAACTATATGTCACACGTCACGGAGAAACGGCGTACAACAAGCAGGACATCGTCAGCGGGATCACGGATATCCCGCTGGCAGAGGAGGGACTGCGGCAGGCGGAGAAGCTGGCGGAGATCTGTGCCGGCTACGGGGATATTGACCGCATTCTTGCCTCGCCGATGCGGCGGGCGCAGCAGACGGCGCACATCGTGGCAGAGCGGCTCGGGCTGGATGTCGGGACGGACGAGCGTCTGCGGGAGTGGAATTATGGCAGTTTCGAGGGCAAAAGCCGCCTGACGCCCGGTTTTTCGGAGGCAAAGGCGGCATGGGGATGCCGCATGCCGGACGGGGGAGAATCCGTATTTCAGGTCGTACAGCGGACATATAATGTGATCGACGATGTCCGGCAGAAATTCCCGCAGGAGAATGTCCTGCTCGTCTGCCATGGCGGCATCTGCCGGGTCATTGACAGCTATTTCCATGACATGACACTGGAGCGGTTCATGGGGTTCTTTATGGGAAATTGTGAAGTCAGGGTGTATGAAGACGCAGTGCCTGCGCTCCCGTGATGCCTCCCAATGCCGCCTGCGGCTGGGGGTGCAGGGGTCAACAAAAGCCCATCCCCCTTTTCGCCGTAAGGCGAATTGGGGGATGAGCGTTATACGCAGTTCAGCGCAAGCCTTGACCGTTACAAAAGCTTGACACTACGGAATGCGCACGGATGCAACGTCACGTTGCCCTCTGGATACCCGCCAGCTTTTTTAGAAAAAAAGCTGGAGCAAAAAACTCGAGTTTCCTCCCAATGCCGCCTGCGGCGGCAAAGGTCGGCACAGTGCCTATGTTCCCGACAGCCTGTCGCTGGGGGTGCAGGGGGCGAAGCCCCCTGCAATATAGCCCCCTCCCCTGAAAGGGGAGGGGGTTGGGGGGAGGGGTGCAGTGCCTATCGGCGTCACTCCCGCTTGACAATTCCGGCGCAGCATGGTATAATGGGAATGATCACCCATCTGACCGGCATGGAGAAAGGAGCTTTGCCATGAAAAAGATATTCTCCACGCCTGAGACAGCACAGACCCGTGGATCACAGGACACAGGACAGACACACAGCCGCTGTGCCGCACTGGACACGCTCCGTGGCATCACCGTCCTGAGCATGGTCGTCTACCATGCAGTCTGGGATCTGGTGTTCCTGTTCGGCATGGACTGGCAATGGTACCTCACCCCGGGCGCAGATGCTTGGGAACGGTCGATCTGCTGCACGTTCATTGCCCTGTCGGGATTCTGTGCGGCGATGGGAAAGCATACGATCCGGCGGGGAGTGACCGTCTCCCTGCTCGGCATTGCCGTGACACTGGTAACGCTGCTTTTCATGCCCGAAAACCGGATCCTTTTCGGCGTCCTCACCCTCATCGGGGCATGCATGCTGCTGGTGGGTATCCTGAAAAAACCGCTGCTGTCCTGCCCGGCAGTGCCGGGACTGGCGGGCAGTCTGCTGCTCTTTTTCGTGACATATCGCATTGCCTCCGGGAGCATCGGCATTCCCGGACTGAAATTGCAGCTCCCGGCGATCTTCTACCGGAATATGGTCACTGCCTTTTTCGGATTTCCGCCGCCGGGATTCTGGTCAACGGACTATTTCCCGCTCCTGCCATGGATATTTTTGTTTCTTGGCGGGGTCTATCTGTACTGCCTTGCCGGCAGATACATCCTGCGCATCCGCTGGAAAGGGATCGCACCGCTGAATTTTATCGGCAGGCATGCGCTTGCCATTTATGTGATCCATCAGCCTGTCATCTATGGCATTCTCTGGCTGTGGTTCACCATCACAGGCTGAGACATGAAGATCGGAGGTTTCCCATGCACGGACATATCATCATACTGGAAGGGCTTGACGGCTGCGGCAAAAGCACGCAGCTCGAACTGCTGCGGACATGTTTCCCGGCGTGCCGGTTCCTGACATTCCCGAATTACAGCTCTCCCTCCGGTGAGATCATCACGGAATACCTTGGCGGCCGCATCACAGACCCTGACCCGCTGCACAGTGCGTGCAGTGCGAGTACATTTTATGCGGCAGACCGCTATATCAGCTACCGGAAAGACTGGATCGTGGACTATGCTGCCGGGCGCAGCATCATCTCCGCCCGGTATACCACCTCGAATGCCATCTACCAGATGACAAAGCTGCCGCCTGCGGCATGGGAAGACTATTGCCGCTGGCTGTATGATCTGGAATATGTCAGGCTGGGGATCCCTGCGCCGGATGTGGTGCTGTTTCTGGATGTTCCTGTGGAAGTCTCACAGTCGCTCCTGGATGCCCGCTATGCAGGCAGTACACAGCACAAGGACATCCACGAGGCGGATCCGGACTACCTGCGCCGCTGCCGGGAGGCGGCACTCTATGCCGCATCGCACGACCCGCATGCCCGCTGGGAGATGATCCAGTGCTGCCGGGATGGTGCAATGCGTCCGCCGGAGGAGATCCATGCCGAGCTTGCGGCACAGATCCGGAGCGTGCTGGCATCGCCCTGACAGGAACGAGGGACGGGCAGATCTAAAATCATCCCCTTTTCAACGGAAAAGACCTCTCAGAACGTTTCTGAGAGGTCTGTTTTTCTCTGTTAGTCATGGATCAGCACCGGCATGCCGGTCTCCACGGTATTAAAGAGCTGTTCCGCAAAGCTATGCGACAGATTGATGCAGCCATGGGAACCGTTATACATGTAGATCGAACCGCCGTAGGCACTCCGGGACAGGTCATGAAAACCGCAGCCCCAGTTATTGAAAGGCATCCAGTAGTCCACCCATGTGTGATAGCCCTGTACGGCGACCGTGCCCAGATATCTGCCCTTTTCACGGGACAGGATCTCGCACACGCCCCGTGGCGTCCGGCGTCCGGGATTCGTCTCCGTGCCGGAAACAAAGTCCGATTCGAGCACGACAACGCCCTTGATGTACACCCACATATGCTGTTCGGAGATGTCTGCTTCGACATAGGTCTTGCCGATGTCATCCACCGTCCGCACATAGCCACGCTGCGTGTATTCCGGCTCGACCTTGACCGTCTCGCCTTTCCGCAGCAGACCGAGCAGCTGGTTGATGGTGTCGGTCTGGTTGATCTGCCAGCCATAGACGCTGTAGGGATACCCTGTCCATGGGACGATGATGTCCCCGTCTACCGTTGCATGGAATTTTCTGTCTTTTCCCACGGTATCCGTCTCTGCTGCCATCTCTGCCACGAAGTTGCTGACGCTCTCGACATTGAACAGGATATTGCCGTCCGTGTCCGTTTTGACGGAGCCGTCCTCGTTGAGCATCATCCAGCTCACGATCATATCCCCGTCCACGACCTTGGTGCGGTCCTCGAAATCATAGGTGATCGTGCAGGAGGCAAGACGGTTGTACAGATCAAGTTCCTCGCCGAGATCATCCGCCGTGACGGAGGGAAGATATTTTTCATAGCAGCCGGAATCCTTCATTGTCACCGTTGTCACGCCCGCTTTGAGCTGGGTGCTGACATAGGCAGTGAGGATGTCCTGATCGAATTCATCTCCATAGGTCTCCGGCTGGATCTCAAAGACGCCGGAACCGCTGCGCACGATGCAGGCGTCATGGGATTTGGCAGATCCCCAGTCATAGCCCGCAATGGCAGCTTTCAGCTTCTCCTCCGAGAAGGAAAAATCAAGATCGATCTGGTATTCGCTCGGATGCAGCAGCTTATCCAGCCAGAGGAAAGCCCCCTCCGACTCTGCTTCTTCGAGGGAACCGGCAGGGATGCTGTACTGTCCGCCGAAGTCCTCCGCCGTGAATGTCACATCCTTACCGGCGGGCGTCATCAGGTGGAGACTGCTGATCGCTGCCGAGGTGAGCAGTGTCTCCTTTGCTTCTTCTTCCGTCATGCCGGCAACGTTGATGTGATTGACATATGTATTCGGGAGAAATTTTCCCTTGTAGGAGACTGCCACGATCACATAGCTTGCGATCGCAGCGACAAGCACGCCGCCGCATACCGTAAGTGCCACCAGTCCGGGCGTCACGCCGAAACGCTGCTGGAGCGTGCTGACTTTCTTTTTCTTGGCAGCTGGTTTGGCAGTTCCTTTCTTCTTCTTTGCAGCCGTCTTTCCCGGTGCTGCGGCAGCACTGGCGGCAGATGCCGGTTTCTTATGGGCAGTTTTCCCGGCGGCATCCGCAGAGCTGCCCACTTTTGCAGTCCGGCGCAGCTGCGGCATGTCGCTGCTTCCGGAGGCTTCCTGCGCAGGTCGGGATGCTTTCAGGGGTTTCAGCGGCTTGACCGGCGTCACGACCGTTTCCGCTGCTGCGTTTTTTACACGTTCACTTCTGGCTTCGCCACGGCGGCGAAGCGGCGGAAGGGGCTGATGCGGTGGATGGAGAACGGGTTTTTCACCGTCATCCACGAGTGACAGAGCTTCCCGTATCTGTGCAGCAGTCTGTTTCTGGGAGACCGTTTTGGCATCTCCTGCCGCTTTCTGGCTGCTGGCGGTATCCAGTACATCCTGATTCTGCAAAAAACTTCATCCTTTCCAGTCATACAGGGGGATCCGTGATCCCGGAATGCCCCGACCCTATCTGCTCCCGGCTGGAGCAGTCACACACAGTTATAGTATACCACATTTTTAATAATAAGAAAAGGCATATGTCATTAAAAAAAAGTTACAGTTCAATAACAGAACAGACCGCAGGATATGGGTGCTGCCCCCATGCAGGATGCACAGGGGCAGCAAG
Source organism: uncultured Clostridia bacterium (assembly GCA_947627945.1). GTDB lineage: Bacteria > Bacillota > Clostridia > Oscillospirales > Ruminococcaceae > UBA3855. Next base: position 11,313 of record CANQYC010000007.1, on the reverse strand, counting down.
GAGTATTTTCATGAAGAAAGCTTATTTTGTGATGAGCAGTTTTTTCAGCATCGCCAAGTCAAAGACATTCACTTTGCCGTCGCCATCAAGATCTGCCTCGCCGGCGGCATCCAGACCGCCTGCGCCGAGCAGATATTTCTGCAATGCCACTGCATCGGCAACGCCCACTTCACCGTCGCCGTTGACATCGCCGGAGCCCTTTGTCACAACGCCGAGCTTGTCACGCACGAATTCCTTTACAGCCGGGGAATCGCTGACTACTTCAATGTTCTCATTGACCTCCGGATTCGCACCGTAGCCATAGCCGAATGCATAGTCGCCGACTTTCTCGATGCTTGCCGGGAGTTCCAGCGGTGTCAGGGAATCGCATCCGGCAAGAGCATACTGCTCCAGCTCGGTCACGGTATCCGGGATCTCGAGCGTCTCGAGAGACTGGCAGTGATACAGGGTATTCTTATTGATGATCGTCAGACCATCCGGGAGTTTCAGATCTTTCAGGGATACGCATCCGGCAAATGTCCAGATGCCGATATCGTTCATGGTGCCCTCAAAAGAAGCACTTTGCAGATTATCGCAGTTGCAGAACACGAAGCCGCCGAGCGACTGCACAGAAGCAGGGATCACGATGGACGTCAGCCCGTCGCAGTCATAGAACGCATTGGTGCCGATGCTGGTCACGCCGTCCGGAATGGTCAGCTCTGTGATTTGGTCGCAGTCATAGAATGCGTAGCCGCCGATGTTTTTCAGCTCAGCCGGCAGCACCAGATCTGTCAGGCTCTCGCAGTGATAGAAGGCATTGTCACCGATACGGTTCACGGTGTCCGGCATCTCCACCTGTGCCAGCTTGGAGCAGTTGGCAAAGGCATTGTTACTGATAATGGTGACGCTGTCCGGGATGCTGATGCTCTCGAGTGAGATGCAGTCGGAGAACGTATTCATGCTGATGGCATCCATACCGGAGGACAGGCTGACGGTCCTGAGCTGCTTGCAGTTCGAGAATGCATCCAGATCCACACGCTTGACATTATCGGGGATGGTGACTTCCTTGATCGCAGAATAGGCGAAAGCAGCGGAACCGATGCGCTCTACCGTCTTCGGGATGGTGACGGTATCGAGAGAGCTGCACAGGTAGGCAAAGTAGGTACCGACCGTTTTTACGCCCTCGCCAAAGGTGATCGTTTTAAGATTGGTGCAGGCACTGCATACATATCCGCCCATCGTGGTAACGCTGCCGGGAACGGTCAGCTCTGTCAGACCGCTGTAGGAGAATGCCTCTGCACCGAGGCTCACCAGGGTATCCGGGAGAGTGATGCTCTCCAGACTGGAACACATCGAGAACGCATCCTCGCCGATACGCTCTACTTTCTCCATGCCAACGACCTCGGACAGGCTCGTGCAGTTCGAGAACGCATAGCCGCCGACAGATGTGACAGTGTCGGGGATGGTAACACGTTTCAGATTGGTCTTGCCCTCAAAGGCATTGCCATAGATGACCTTGACCGGAAAAGTCAGACCGGTCACGGAATCCGTCATGGTGGAAGGGATCTCTACCTCTTCCGCCGTATCATCATCCATTGTGATGATCTGGATGTAGCCAGCCTTTACATACTGGATGGTGAAGATGCCCTCCTGATAGTACTGCTTGAAGTCCCACGAGGGCTTTCCGTCTTCTGCCGATGCAGAGATGGAAACATCACTGTTCTGCGCCGGCATAACGCTGGCGGCACCGAGTGCCATTGCCAAAGCAAGGACACCTGCCGCGGCTCTTTTCATGTTCATAAACGACCTTCCTCTCGGCTTGCCCGGACAGCAGCCCTGCCGTCCGGAACGGGTTTCTCTTAACGTACACTTACTTTTGCCCCTCTGCAAAAGTACACACCTTTATTATACAAGATATTACGCCGTTTTGTCAAGTCCCAGAGGACAAAAAAACACTGTGAAGAATCGAAAATTTTAGGCAGTATTTTTGTGCATTGTAGACAATTTCTCATCAGATGCCGTTCACTTCGTGATACCATGTGCTGTTTGCCAATGGCGGCAGATGCTGCATCCCACGATCAGCACCGCCGGGAGCAGCACCGGGAGCAGACGGTCACGGTAGAGGGCACTCACCGGTTGCATGCTCTCCCCGATACCGGGAAAATGCTGGTCGGCATATGCCATAAGCTGGTACAGTGTCGCCAGACATGCCGCACACCCTGCAATGGCAGACACGGCGGCGGGTACGTTGCACCGCCGGAACCGCTTTCCGAGCAGACAGAGTACGGTGCCGGTCAGCAGCAGGAGGCTTCCTGCGAGCATCCACACCGCATAGCTGCGGAATACCGGCGGATAGTTGCCCGCCCGGACATTGTACAGCCACCCCGCTGCGGACAGGATCGCCATGAAGCCCGGATAGATGACCGCAGACAGCAGTAAAATTATGGAAAAGAAAATACTTCCTGCCTTGTGAAAATAACGCATTGTTTCCTCCCGCCGGAAAAACAGCATGCGGCTGTCATTCCGGGCAATCATTCACTGACATAAAATCCGCCGCACTGTCCATCCTAACAGTGTGCATGGAAACATGCACGGAAAGCAGGTGACGGATGAAACGGAACATTCTGAAAAAATTGACAGCCGCTGCCGTGCTGCTTTTTCTACAGCCGGTCACGGCTTCCTTGTATTATGCAGGCAGGCTGGCTGACAGCTATTATGTATCCAGCGGCAGCGAGCTGCGCATTGCTTCCGCTGCTGCCGTGACAGCAGAGCCGTCCGTGCCCGCTGCACAGGCTGCCTTTGCCGGGAGCATCACACGAGAGGCAAAGCTGCGCCTTTTTGGTATTTTACCCATCAAGACCGTCAGCATGCATCCGGCGAAAGAGGTCATGCTCGTCCCCTGTGGACAGCCTTTCGGCGTGCGGATGCTGATGGACGGTGTGATGGTCATCGGATTTGGCGAGATCGCCGGCAGTCACCGCTGTCCGGCAGCGGAGGCAGGTTTGCAGGAGGGCGACATCCTCCGGGAGGTTGACCATGTCCCGCTGACCTGCACAGAGGATCTGCGGCAGGCGGCTGCTGCCGGAGGACCGCTGCTGCTCACGGTCGAACGTGACGGCACGGCATTTGAGGCAGAGCTGACGCCTGTGTATTCTGCCGAGGAGCATTGCTATCAGACCGGGGTCTGGGTGCGGGACAGCACTGCCGGCATCGGCACGATGACGTATTATGAACCGGAAACAGGGACTTTCGGCGGTCTGGGACATCCCATCTGTGATGCGGACACGGGAGAGCCGATCCCGCTTGCCAGCGGAGAGGCGGATGCGGTCGTGATCAATGGCGTCATTCCCGGCGTTCCGGGCAATCCCGGATGTCTTGAGGGCTATTTTGCGGCAGAAGCACCGATCGGCACCTTGCAGACCAACAGCCGGTGCGGCATTTTCGGCAGACTGACCGAACCGCCGGACTCGCAGGCAGTCCCGCTCGGACACAAGCAGGACATCGTGCTTGGAGAGGCGACGATGCTGACGACGGTATCCGGCACGGAGCCGCAGCCCTACACGGTCGAGATCATCCGGCTGGATTTCACCTCCGAAACGCAGAACATGGTGATCGAAGTCACGGATGACCGGCTGCTGGCGGAGACCGGGGGCATTGTCCAGGGCATGAGCGGCAGCCCCCTGCTCCAGAACGGCAGACTGATCGGAGCGGTCACACATGTGTTTGTCGGCGATCCGACAAAGGGCTATGGCATTTTTGCGGACAGTATGTATTATGGGACAGGAGCCTGAAAATAAAGGAAACGGTGCTGCCGGGACTGGCAGCACCGAAGTTTTAAGGGGATGTTATCTGTTGTCGTCGCTGAAGCCGCTTTCTACCAGCTCTACCAGAGCCTCCACAGCTGCCTGCTCATCGGAGCCGTCAGCAATGATGCGGATATCAGTGCCGCCTACGATGCCGAGGGACAGGATGCCCAGCAGGCTCTTGGCGTTGACTCTGCGCTCCTTCTTCTCGATCCAGATAGAGGACTTGTACTCGTTAGCCTTCTGGATGAAGAAGGTCGCCGGTCTTGCGTGGAGACCGACCTGATTCTGAACGGTTACATCTTTTACAAACATAATCAAACTCTCCCATCTTTGCATTGAAATGTATGTGTTTTTGTTGCCACTGTATACTGTTATTATACATGCAAAAAGGGAAAACGTCAACGGGTTTTCGGGATATCTGGCGATTTTTCAGAAAAATTCTACGCTTTGCCAAAATCCTATGCGGTTTGTCCTCGGTTTTTTTGTATAGTATCACAACAGATCTGTTGTGAATTATCCTTGTCTCTATTCCATAGAATTCAACTGACATTTTTGTGCATTATGTTGTAAAATCGAAGAAAAAAATAATGATCTGGAAAATTTATGCAGATACAGATACAGGGATCATCCGTTGTCATTCTTCGTCTTCAAAGGCACTTCGGGGTACAGGTGCGCCTCGATGTATGCTTCCTTCCGGTCGTTTTCCATGATCAGATACCCGATCCACAGCAGAAATGCCGGTATCTGCAAGCCCTCGATCCACACGATGCCCACGATGAACATTGCCGTGAGCAGGCAATAGACGACGGTATACGAAAAACGATGCTCCTGATGCCACTTGTCACGAAAATAGGCGACACGCTCCGCCGTGCTGAACGCCGGTTCTGAGAGAACGGTCTTCAGGTTTTTCTCCGCCTGTTCCGGGTAGGTATCCGCATCGAGACGCTTGCCGCTCAGCAGTTCATTGATGCTCACCTGATAGCAGTCGCTCAGGAGCAGCAGCATCTCCACGGGCGGCAGATAGGTGCCGGTCTCCCAGCGGGAGATGGTCTTGCTGCTGATGCCGATCTTTTCGCCAAGCTCCGCCTGTGTCATTCCCTGTTCATGGCGCAGCTCTGCAAGAAATTTTCCGATTTTTACCATATCCATACGGTATCCTCCTGTGTTTCGGGTATAGACAGTGCATCTGCCTGTTCTCTATGATACCACGAAACCGCCGGAGAGTCCACCCCATAAACAGCGAATCTCTCAAATTTCCAGTTTGGATACAGAATGCCCGGCATTTCACTCCTCCGGTGCATCTGCGGACTGCTGCCATGCCGCATACAGATCCGGACGCTTCTCCCGGGTGACACGGAGACTTTCTGCCCGGTGCCATTGTGCGATCTTCAGGTGATGCCCGGACAGCAGCACCTCCGGCACCGCCTCCCCCTCCCAGATCTCCGGGCGGGTGTACTGCGGATATTCGAGCAGACCATCGTACAGACTTTCTTCCTCAAAGGCAATGGCAGCCGGCAGCACACCGCTGCACATCCGGGCGACGGCATCCGTCAGCACCAAAGCGGGCAGCTCTCCGCCGGTCAGCACATAATCCCCGATGGAGATCTCCTCATCCACGATCCTGTCCAGTACCCGCTGATCGACGCCCTCATAATGTCCGCACAGCAGAAACAGACAGGGCATTGCTGCCAGCTCTGCCGCACGCTGCTGTGTAAAGGGCGTCCCCTGCGGGGACAGGTAGACCGTATGCGGGCGTGTGCCGAGCTGCTCACAGACTGCCTGCCAGCAGCGGTAGATCGGCTCCGCCTGCATCACCATGCCCATGCCGCCGCCGAATGGCTTATCATCCACACGGCGGTGCTTATCGAGGGTATAGTCCCGGATATTATGACAATGCACCGTGATGGCACCGGCAGCCCTTGCCCTGCCGAGGATGCTTTCCGAGAGGACGGCTTCGCACATTTCCGGAAAGAGCGTTGCGATCTCAATCTGCATCGTCAAACAGCCCCCTGAGCGGACGGATGGTCATGGTACCCGCCGCAATGTCCGTGTCGAGTACGACATCCGGGATGGCAGGTGCGAGATATTCCTTACCTGCTTCATTCCGGATCACATAGACATCGTTTGCGCCTGTCTGCAGTACATCCCGCAGGATGCCCCATTCCTTGCCGGTATCGGCATCCATCACATGCAGCCCGATGAGATCCTGGATGAAGTAGCAGCCTTCCTCCAGCTCGATATCGTCTCTGTCGATATACAGCACCGTGCCCCGCAGGGCTTCCGCCTGTTCCCGGGTCGTGCAGCCCTCAAGCTGCAAAATGACGATATTCTGCTGCACTCTGGCACGCAGGACGGAGACGGCATGTGCGCCGTCCCTGTCGGTGTACAGGACATCAAAAGAACACAAAAACGCCGCATCATCGCACCAGGGGTACACCTTGACCTCCCCGGCAAGACCATGGACGTTTGTGATCTTCCCTATTTCGAGAAATCGTTTCTGTTTCATTGGCATGCTCCGGGGTCAGCCGATCTCCACGGCAATGCTGTCCATGCCCATGCGGGTCGCACCGGAGCGCATGATGGTACGGATCGCCTTTGCGATCCTGCCCTGCTTGCCGATCACACGTCCCATATCCTCCTCTGCGACTTGCAGATGGAATACGGTGATGCCCTCTTCATTCGGTTCGTCCTGCGTAATGACGATCGCATCCTGATCATCCACAAGACCTGCCACGATGGCATATAACAATTCTTTCATACTTACCTCCACTTGCGGGCACCGGAGAGGGGAAGCGGGGCGCAGATGCCCTGTATGCTTCATCCTCTGCCGCCGGTTCGGATGTGCCGTATCCGCACGAACACCGCAGGGGAGTCCGGGCAGAGATACGGGCAACAATACCGGAAATGCCAGACCGGCGTTTACAGTACGCCTTCTTTTTTCAGGATCTGCTTGACAGAATCGGTCGGCTGTGCGCCCTTGCCGATCCAGTCCTTTGCCTTCTCCGCATCTACCTTGACAACGTTCGGCTCCTTGGTCGGATCATAGTAACCGATCTCATCAATGCATCTGCCGTCTCTCGGGTAACGGGAGTCAGCCACAACGATACGATAGAACGGAGCCTTCTTGGCACCCATTCTTCTGAGTCTGATCTTAACTGCCATCTGTTTCACCTCCTTTACCGTGTCGGGGGAGCGGTATGCTCCCGGCTATACAGCGGGGAACCGCATAGCGTCATGATATGGTCATTTCCGTCTGCCGGGGGTACCGGGCATGCCGGGCATACCGGGTATGCCAGCCATATTGCTCAGATCCATGCCGGCGAGGGAACGCTTTGCCTGCCGCATGAAGCCTCTGCCTTTCTTGCCCTTGCCGCCGAGTTTTTTCATGACTTTCTGCATTTGTTCAAACTGTTTGAGCAGACGGTTCACATCCTCCACTTTGGTGCCGCTGCCGGCAGCGATACGGCGTTTGCGGGAGGGGTTGATGAGGGAGGGCTTCGCACGTTCGGCGGGGGTCATGGAGAGGATGATCGCTTCGAGACGGTCGAATGCCCGGTCGTCGATATCTTCTTCCTTCACCTTGTTGCCGCCGGGGAACATGGCGACGATGTCCTTGAGCTTGCCCATTTTCCGGATCTGACGGAGCTGTTCGAGCAGATCGTTCATATCGAAGCTCCGCTCCTGAAATTTCTTTGTCAGCCGCTCGGCATCCTTTTCATCAATGACGGTCTCCGCACGTTCGATGAGCGTCAGCACATCGCCCATGCCGAGGATACGGGATGCCATACGGGACGGATGGAATTTTTCAAAATCATCGAGCTTTTCGCCCATGCCGACAAACTTGATCGGCTTACCGGTGACCGCAAGGACGGAAAGTGCCGCACCGCCACGGGTATCGGAATCGAGTTTCGACATCAGCACGCTGTCGATGCCCAGCGCATCGTCAAAGGATTTTGCCACGTTGACAGCATCCTGTCCGGTCATGGCATCCACCACGAGCATGATCTCATGCGGCTCGGTGGCTTCCTTGATGTTCTGCAGCTCCTCCATGAGGGCGGTGTCGATATGCAGACGTCCGGCGGTGTCGAGAATGACATAATCATGTCCGTAATCCTTGGCATAGCGCACTGCCTGCCGGGCGATGATCACGGGGTCGATCTGCCCCATCTCAAAGACCTTTACGCCCGCTTTTTCGCCCACCACTTGAAGCTGCTGGATGGCAGCCGGGCGGTAGATGTCACAGGCGGCAAGCATGGGACGGTGTCCCTCACCTTTGAGCATCTTGGCAAGTTTTGCCGAATGGGTGGTCTTACCGGAACCCTGCAAGCCGCACATCATGATGATCGTCGGCGGCTTTGAGGCAATGTGCAGGCGTTCGTTGTCGCTGCCCATGAGGGCGATCAGCTCGTCATTGACGATCTTGATGACCTGCTGTGCCGGGGTCAGGCTTGCAAGCACCTGCTCGCCGACAGCCTTTTCCGTGACCTTGCTGACAAAATCCTTTACGACTTTATAGCTGACATCCGCCTCGAGCAGTGCCAGACGCACCTCACGCATCGCCTCACGGACATCATTTTCCGTCAGCTTTCCATGCGATCTCAATCGTTTGAATACATTATTCAGTTTTTCGGAAAGTCCTTCAAATGCCATGGGTATCCTTCCTTCTGTTGCAAAATCTCTATAAAACGCTGCCCGGTCCCTACAGCAGTTCCAGCCCGTCCCGGGCAAGCTGTGCGATCGTTTCCATGTCCTGTGCTTCTTTCAGAATTTCCTCCAGGCACCGCCGCAGCCGGCGGATCCTTGCCGCCATGCCAAGCTGTGCTTCTGTCCGGCGCAGCAGCTTTTCCGAATGCCGCAGGCTGTCAAGCACCGCCTGACGGGTGATGCCCTGTGTCTCGGCGATCTCCGAGAGGGACAGATCCTCATTATAATACAGCTCACACAGCTCCCGCTGCCGTGGTGTCAGCAATTCACCGTAGCAGTCTAAGAGCAGCACCAGCTCCAGATCCTTTGCCATCGTGCTACCTCCCCGCTGTCAGGCAGTATCACTTGTCACCTAACCAGTATACCACATTCCGGGTGGAAAGTCAAGCGACTTGACAACTTTTTGAAAATTCAGCACCCTGCACAAAGTTTGTCCTCTCCCTGTGCGGGGTGCTGTACAATATTACTTTGGCAGATAGGCACCGGTCGGATCGGAGCCGGAAGAAAATTCCTGTGTCCAGTAGAGCATGCCATTCTGTTCCGCGACACCGACGCCGATATAGCTGAAATCGCCGAGGATGTTCCCACGGTGTCCGTCGGAATGCATCCAGCCGTCCATCACCTCTGCCGGGTCGCTGTAGCCGGCGGCGATGTTCTCCCCGACAGACATCCATGCGATGCCATTATCTTCTAAAATAGAATAGCATGGTCTCCCGTCCGGGCGGGTATGGGAGAAGGACTTGACCAGTTCTCCCGAACGCACAACAGCTGCCTGATTCAGCGCAGGCAGGGCATACATCGGCTCCAGTCCCTGTGCCGCACGCTCCTTGTTCACCAGAGCAATGACCTGATCGGCATAGGTCTTGAGGTAGCTCGTGTCCGGCTTCGTGACGGCGGGCTTGGTCGTGGCTGGCTTTGTCGCCGGGACGGTGGTGACAGGTTTCGTGGCGGGCGGTGCCGTGGCCGGCGCAGCGGGCTTCGTTGCCTTGGCGGGTGGCTTGGTCGCAGGCGGCTGTGTGGCAGGGGGTGCCGGGGCTTTGGTCTCCGGCGGGCGGGTCTGGGTGGTGGTCTGTGTGGTGGATGGTGCGGTCGTGGTCGATGTGACAGATGTTGCCGGCGTGGTGGAAGTGGCTGTGGTGGATGTCGTGGATGCGGCAGTCGTGGCGGATGTTGTGGACGTTGCGGCGGATGTGGATGCCGGGGCGGTCGTCTCCGAGACGGCAGTCGCAGCGGGTTCCGTCGGGAGCGGCATGCCGTCTTCCCGGGCACTGCATCCGGCGGCGATCAGGAGCAGGGCAGCCGCAAACACAGCAAGTCGTTTCATGCGCATTTCCTCCTTTCTTACGGGCGCAGCGGGCTTATGTCATCCGCCCTTATTCTCTGTTTCTCGTGACTTATTTCAAGTATAACACGTTTTCGCTAAAATTTCAATAGGTTTTTTGAAATTTTTTATGTAATTCGTTCTGTTTTTTCTGAAATTTTCCTTGACATTCTTTCAAAGATATGGTATACTATGTATATATAGGTGCGCAGATGGCGCATCCGTGCTGTTTTGCCGGAAACGGGGACGGCATGAAATTGACAAAGGGGGAATTTCCTTGAAAAGAAGCAGAAAAGTGCTGTCTTTCCTGACAGCGGCAGCCATGCTCGGCGGGGTCGCTGTACCGGCGGAGCTGGGGACGGTGCTTACAGCACAAGCCTATACCGATGATACTTCTGACGGACTGGACAGTGATTCTGTCACAAATCCTCTGAGAGTGCCTGTAGACGAGGCTTCTATGGTACTTGAAATGACTTCAGTCTCCCTGACACTGGAAGAGTTGAAAGCGGCAGATTATACGGTGCCGGTCTATGTCCAGTTCAGCCGGAGCGAAGCCATTGATGCAATGCAATTTGGTATTATGGCAGATGAAAGAACTGAAATCACTGTTGTTAATGATCCAGTGGAATCTATCACCTCCGGTTATGATATTGTGAGAGGTGGCATGGCTGTGAATGAGAGTTCTGAGGTTCCGGGCATGTACCGGTTTGCGTGGGCAGCTTCCGAGAATAAGGAGATCTCCCAGCCGCTTGTCCTTCTGTTGGTAAAGCTACCGGAGGATGCCGTTGAAGGTGACCAGTTCGACATCTCATTCTTGGATAGAGAGGATACTTACCCGACATTTTTTAGAACTTTAACGGATGAAGGTAGAGTAAGACTGCCGTTTGCGTTGGTAGATGGCTCTATTGAGATCTGTGAATCAGATGACCCCACAGAACCTGAAACGGCCGAACCTGAGACTACCGAACCTGAAACGACTGAACCTGAAACAACAGAACCCGACACGCCCGGATCGGACGTTGTAAACCCTCTGCATGTGTCTGTAGACGAGGCTTCTGTCGTGCTTGAAATGCCTTCGATCTCACTGACATTAGAGGAACTGAAAGCGGGAAATTATACGGTGCCGATCTGTATTGAGTTAAGCCGATACGAACCCATGGATTACATGGAATTCGGTATTTTGGCGGATGAAAGAGTCACGACCACTTTCACCGGTGATCAACATGTAGCTGGTAGTTATGGTTATACCGTGGAGCACACAGTTTCAAGTCAAAGCAATATTAATCCAAATATGTACTGGGTTGTGTGGGCATCTAACGGGAATCAAGAAACGTTCAATTCACTTGGTCTTCTGCTGGTAACGCTGCCAGAGGATGCCGCCGAAGGTGACCAGTTTGACATCTCATTCTTGGATAAAGGGGTTGTGACGTCACTTGGTGCGCCTGCCATGGCATTTTTTGAAACTAAAACGGATGATCAAGGCGCAGTAAATCTGCCATTTGC
>CANQYC010000006.1 GCA_947627945.1 uncultured Clostridia bacterium | reverse complement strand
GCTGGCGTTTCCCGATTTCCCATGCGTGCAGGAAAAAACAACAGCTATCCATTCCCTGCGTGTCCCAAAAAGCCCGCCACCCTTTGCGCAAAGCGCATTGGGTGGCGAGCGTTATACGAAGTCCAGCGCAAGTCTTGACCGTCACAAATCTTGAACACCATAGAATGCGCACGGGTGCAGCGTCACGCTGCCGCGGGGTGTAGGGGGCGCGCAGCCCCCTACATAATACTACGCACCGTCCTCACAATATTCTCAGCACACAGCCCAAACTCCTTCAGCAATGCCACCGCAGGACCCGAGTGTCCAAACTCATCCCGGATGCCGATCTTCTTTACGGGTACCGGACAATGCTCCGCAACACACTCCGCTACGGCACTGCCAAGTCCGCCGATGATGCTATGCTCCTCTACGGTCACGATCTTGCCCGTCTCCCTTGCCGCCTGACAGATCAGCTCCTCATCGAGCGGCTTGATCGTATGGATGTTCAGCACACGCACGGAGATGCCCTCGCCGGCAAGCGTTTTCGCAGCTTCCACTGCCTCGCATACCATCAGTCCGGTCGCAGCGATCGTCACATCATTGCCCTCCCGGAGCGTCACACCCTTGCCCCACGTAAACTGATAGGTCTCAGGATCGTTCAGCACCGGCACGGCAAGACGCCCGAACCGCAGATATACAGGACCATTGTACCGGATCGCTGCTTCTACGGCTGCCTTTGCCTCCACATCATCACAGGGGACAATGACCGTCATGCCCGGGATCGTGCGCATGAGGGCAATGTCCTCATTGCACTGGTGGGTCGCACCATCCTCCCCGACAGAAATGCCCGCATGGGTCGCACCGATCTTGACATTCAGATGCGGGTAGCCGATGGAATTCCGGACGATCTCATACGCACGGCCTGCCGCAAACATGGCAAAGCTGCTCGCAAAGGGGATCATGCCGGAGGCTGCCAGTCCCGCAGCCACGCCCATCATGTTTTCTTCCGCAATGCCGCAGTCGAAGAACCGCTCTGGATATGCCTTCTTGAAGATGCCTGTCTTTGTTGCAGCGGCAAGGTCTGCATCCAGTACGACCAGTTCCGGATACTGCTCCGCCAGTGCCGTCAGTGCTTCGCCGTAGCTCTCCCGTGTCGCTTTTTTCGTTACCTCTGCCATTGCTCACACCTCCAGTGCAGCCAGTGCTGCGTTCAGTTCGTCCATTGCCTGTGCATACTGTTCCGCATTGGGAGCGGAGCCATGCCAGGATACCTGATCTTCCATGAAAGACACGCCCTTGCCCTTGATGCTTCTCTGGAGAATGGCGACCGGCTTGCCGGTGATGGTCTCCGCCTCCTTGAAGGCAGCATCGAGCTTGTCAAAATCATGCGCATCGTCCACACAGATCACATGCCAGCCGAACGCACGGAATTTCTCGTCGATCGGTTCGGGGGAGCAGACTTCCGTGATCCTGCCGTCGATCTGCAGCCCGTTGATGTCCACAATGGCGGTCAGGTTGTCGAGCTGGTAGTGGGCGGCGAACATGGCAGCCTCCCAGACCTGCCCTTCCTCCACCTCACCGTCACCGAGGATGGCATACACATGGTACGGCGCATGGTTCAGCTTCCCCGCAAGTGCCATGCCGCAGGCGGCGGAAATGCCCTGTCCGAGGGAACCGCTCGACATGTCCACGCCCGGTGTCTGGATGCAGGGATGTCCCTGCAGCATCGCACCGATCTGGCGCAGATGCTCCAGCTCTGACGGCGGGAAAAAGCCACGTTCTGCCAGTGCTGCATAGAGTGCCGGTGCGCAGTGTCCTTTGGAAAGCACCAGCCTGTCCCTGTCGGGCATGTCCGGCTGCTTGGGATCTACATGCATCCGTGCGAAGTAGAGATAGGTCACCAGTTCTGCGATCGAGAGCGATCCGCCCGGATGTCCGGACTTTGCATGAAAGGTGCCTGTCAGCACGCCCATGCGGACACGGCAGGCAATGGCTTGCAGCTTTTTTCTGATCATTTCATCCATTGGGATACCTCCATCAGTGTTCATGAAGCAGTATGCCGATCAGCTCCTCCATCGCACCTTCCTCACAGGTGCGGGAGAGGATGAGATCAGCGCATGCCTTGGCGGGATCTGCTGCATTCTGCGGGCATACGGCAAAATCAGCAGCTTTGAGCATTTCGATGTCGTTATCAAAATCACCGACTGCCACAAAGGTCATTCCCTGCATTCCCGGCAGTCTGCGGTAGGCGTTCAGTGCGCTGCCCTTGGACACGCCGAGCGGCAGCATCTCATAGAATTTCTTTTCCGAGCGGATAAAGCTCACATTGTCAAATCCCCGGCTGTCGATATAGCGGATGAAATCCGGTATCTGCACCGGATCCATCGCAAAAAGCACCTTGAGCCAGATGCCCTCCACATCCTCTGCCGTGCCGTAGCGGGGCGTCACACCGCAGATCCGGATATGTTCCTTTTCGTAGTCGGTGTTGTTCAGCACCCACGTTTCCTCCGGACACAGCACTTCCACCCCGGCATGGGGATTGTCCGCAAGGATGGAGGCAGTCATTGCCTTTGCCTCCTCCGGGAGGGGATGTACATACAGCAGTTTGTCCGCTGCCGCATCATAGATGCCCGCACCGTTGAACACGATCATGGGCTGTTTCAGTCCAAGCTCCGCCGGGTAGCGGCGGGATGCCTGCACGGTGCGCCCGGTGGCAATGGTGAACCGTCCGCCCGCAGCCTCAAACCGCCGCACGGCGGCGAGATCTGACGGCAGCGGCACCTTGCTCCTCGGCAGGAACGTGCCGTCCAGATCGGTGATGATGCACAGCTTTCCGGGATCTTCAAACATCACATCATCTCCATTTTCTCTAACAGTTTTTGAAAATATGCCGGTGCCGGCGCAGTGAACTCAAGATACTGTCCTGTCACCGGATGTATGAATCCGATCTTCCGTGCATGGAGACACTGTCCCTGCGTGCCCTTGACGGCTTTTCCATAGACATTGTCCCCATAGATGGGATGCCCGATATAGGCAAGATGTACCCGGATCTGGTGGGTGCGTCCCGTCTCCAGCCGGAGCCGGAGATGTGCGGTGTCCCGGAACTGCCGCAGCACCTCATAATGGGTGACGGCAGGTTTCGCATTGACCTCGGTGACGCACATTTTTTTGCGGTCGGCGGTACTGCGTCCGATGGGGGCATTGATCGTCCCGGCGGGGTCCCGGAACTGTCCGACCGCAATGGCTTCATATTCCCGTGTGAAAGAATGCGCCTTGATCTGTTCTGCCAGTCCCTGGTGGGCAGTGTCATTTTTTGCCACGATGAGCAGTCCGCTGGTGTTCTTGTCGATGCGGTGGACAATGCCCGGACGAATGACGCCGTTGATGCCGGAGAGGGAATCCTTGCAGTGATACAGCAGGGCATTGACGAGCGTTTCATCATAATTTCCCACTGCCGGATGCACCACCATGCCCTTGGGCTTGTTGACGACCAGCAGATCGTCATCCTCATACACGATGTCGAGGGGGATGTCCTGCGGGACGACGGCGACTTCCTCCGGCGGCGGGACATCGATATGGATCTGCGCCCCCGGTTTCGGGCGGAAATTTTTGGGGATGAGCGACCCGTCCACGGTCACATTGCCGCTGACGATCAGCCCCTGTACGCCGCAGCGTGTCAGTCCGATGCCGAGTCTGGCGATCCATTTGTCCAGTCTGCCGCCGGCAGCGGATTCCGGAAAAACGAGGTCATGCTGTACCATCGGCATCTCCTTTCGCATTTGTATCTTTCCTGTCCATCACGAACAGGATGTAGATCATCAGCAGCAGTGTGCCCACTGTCACAAAGCAGTCGGCAAAGTTGAAGATCGCAAAGTCAAACAGCTGCACATCGAGGTAATCTACCACTGCGCCGCCCCGAAAGAGCCTGTCGATCAGGTTCCCGCATGCGCCGCCGATGATCATCGTCAGCGACCAGAAGGCAAGCGGCTTGCCCCGGGCATGGCGGCAGAGCAGCCAGCCGCACACGGCGATCCCCAGCACCGTCACCGTCACGAGCAGCAGCCGCTGTCCGGAGAAGCTGCTGAATGCCGAGCCGGTATTTTCCACATAGTGCAGGTGGAGGATATCCCAGTCTCCGATGTGCAGAAAAGGACGCTCCTCATACAGTGCAAATTCCCTTGTGATCCATGCCTTGATGAGCTGATCGGCACCTGCGACCGCTACGATCACAGCCAGAGCCACTGCAAGCATCCGCATCCTCCCTTCACATAAAACAGCGGCTCACCGTCGGCAAGCCGCCGTATCGTATCCCGGTCAGCCAATGACCTCTGCGCAGCGTTTGCAGAGGGTCGGGTACTGTGCAAGACGACCGACTTCCTCCGAAAACTTCCAGCAGCGTTCGCACTGGCAGCCGGATGCCTTTTCGATGGCAAATGTCATGTCCTCATCGCCGGTCTCACCGGTCTGTACTTCCACCGCCGAGACGATGAGTACATCCTTCAGCTCGCTCCAGCCGGCGATCTCCGCAGCCGCCTGTGCATCCTTCACGGTGATGATGACCTTTGCTTCGAGCGACTTGCCAATGACCTTCTCTGTACGCTTTTCCTCAAGCTTCTTGTTGACGGCTTCACGGATGGCGTAGATCCTGTCCCACTTCTCCCGGAATGCCGCATCACAGGTCATGCCGGTCGCCGGCAGGAATTCATTCAGGAAGACACTGCGGGCATCATCGCTGCTGCGGTGCGGCAGTTGCTGCCAGATCTCCTCTGCCGTAAAGCTCAGGATGGGTGCGACCATGCGCACCAGTGCATCGAGTACACGGTACATCGCCGTCTGTGCGGCACGTCTGGTGACAGAATCCACCTTTTCACAGTACAGTCTGTCCTTGATGATGTCCAGATAGAAGCTCGACAGATCGACAACGCAGAAATTATGGATCGCATGGATCACGGAATGGAAATCATAGGCAAGATAGCCCTTGTTCACCGTCTCCGTCAGGGCATCGAGCCGCATGAGGATCCATCTGTCGAGTTCCTCAAGCTGTGCATCGTCTGCCATGTCCTTGTCGGGGGAGAATACCGTCTCGCCGTCACTGAGGTTGCCGAGGATGTACCGGGCAGTGTTGCGGATCTTCCGGTAGGCATCGGATTGCTGGTTCAGGATGTCCTTGGACACACGGATATCGGAATGGTAGTCGGAAGAAGCGACCCAGAGACGCAGGATGTCTGCACCGTACTGCTCGATGATCTCCTCGGGGGCAATGCCGTTGCCGAGGGATTTGTGCATGATCTTGCCCTCGCCGTCCACGACCCAGCCATGGGTGCAGACCTGCTTATAGGGCGCAGTGCCCTTATAGACCACAGAGGTCAGCAGAGAGGACTGGAACCAGCCACGGTACTGATCGGCACCCTCAAGATAGAGGTCAGCCGGCCATGACAGTTCCGGATAATTGTCCAGTACTGCCGTATGGGATACGCCGCTGTCGAACCAGACATCCATGATGTCATATTCTTTGGTGAATTCCGTACAGCCGCAGCTGCACTTTGTATCCGCCGGGATGAGTTCGGCGGTGTCCTTTGTCCACCATGCATCGGAGCCCTCTTTCCGGAACACATCCGCAATGCTCTTGATGGTGGCATCGGTCACGATCGGGGTCTTGCAGTCCTTGCAGTAAACGACCGGGATCGGCACGCCCCAGATCCTCTGACGGGAAATGCACCAGTCGCTCCGGTCACGCACCATGCCCTTGATCCGTTCCTCGCCCCATGCCGGGATCCACTCAACGGATTCGATGGCTTTGACAGCGTCCTCCTTGAAGCCCTTGACCGAGCAGAACCACTGTTCTGTCGCACGGTAGATGATCGGGCTGTGGCACCGCCAGCAATGCGGATACTGGTGGACGATGTGCTGCATGGCGAGCATGGCATGTTCCTCGGTGAGACGCTCGGCAATGCGCTTGTTGGCTTCCTCCGTGTCCAGTCCCTCGAATTCGCCTGCCTCGGCAGTCTGCCGTCCCTGTGCATCCACACAGACAACGATGCCGATGTCGTCATAATTCTTGCAGACCTCAAAGTCCTCCACGCCATAGCCGGGAGCCGTATGCACGCAGCCGGTACCGCTTTCCAAGGTGACATGATCGCCCACGATGATGGGGGAGGGTCTGTCATAGAGCGGATGCTTCGTCCGCATCCCCTCCAGCTCTGCGCCGGTGAAGCGGTGTTCCGTGGTGTAGTCGCTGATGCCGGCAGTCTCCATGACGCCGGGGACAAGCTCCTCCGCCATGACATAGTATTCGTCACCGACATGGACGAGCGTATATTCATACTCCGGACCGAGGCAGATCGCCAGATTGCCCGGGATCGTCCATGTGGTCGTCGTCCAGATCACGAAGTAGACATTTTGCAGATCCAGTCCCAGTGCCGTGAACATTCCCTTGTCGTCTGTCACACGGAACTTGACATAGATAGAATTGCAGGGATCGTTCTCATACTCGATCTCTGCCTCGGCAAGGGCAGTGTTGCAGTCCGGGCACCAGTACACGGGTTTCAGCCCCTTGTACATATAGCCATCCTTCGCCATCTTGCCGAATACCTCGACCTGCCGTGCCTCGTACTCCGGGCGCAGGGTGAGGTAGGGATGGTCGTAATCGCCGATGCTGCCCAGTCGCTTGAACTGTACCTTCTGGTTCTCCACATGGGTCAGTGCGAAGTCCTTGCAGTGCTTTCTCAGCTGCACAGGCGGTATCGCACCGTTTTCCACACCGATCTCCTTCATTGCCTTCAGCTCGATCGGCAGACCGTGCGTATCCCAGCCGGGGACATAGGGGGCGCAGAAGCCCGTCATGTTCCGGTGCTTGACGATGAAATCTTTCAGCGTTTTATTCAGTGCCGTCCCGAGGTGGATGGTGCCGTTTGCATAGGGCGGTCCGTCATGGAACATGAACGAGGGTTTCCCTGCGTTCTTTTCCATGATCTTGTCATACAGACGCCCGCTTTCCCACTTTGCCAGAATGTCCGGCTCCCGCTTGGGCAGATTGCCCCGCATGGGGAAGCTGGTCTTCGGCATGTTCAGGCTGTTCTTAAGATCCTGTGACATTGGCGGTCAGTTCCTTTCTTGTGTAATGCGCCGTCAGGATTCCGTCGATGGCTCCTGCGGGTTGTTGTCTCCGAATTTCAGATCGCTGAACCGGGATTCATACGCACCCCGGATCACTCTCGAAGAAAACTGTGAGGTGGCAAACGGATCATGTGTCTCCGTGTAGGCAGGGGCAGGATCGTCCGTCTTTACGTCCTCCTCTGCGGCGGAGTCCGTCTCTGCGGTCTCTGTGGTGCCGGATGTCTGGAAATCGTCATCCACCTCAGGCAGTGCGGAGATCATTTCAAGATGCCCCTTGTACAGATCGAACAGGCTGCGCTTGAAATCTGCGACCATCTGGCGGGCTTTTGCCAGTCCCTCCTGCTCCTTGGCGATCTCGGCACGGTTCTTTTCCATCAGTTCCTCGTGCTGGCGGGTCGCCTCATCGAGCAGGACGGCTGCCTCCTCTTTTGCCTTGTTCAGGATCTGCTCTGCCTTTTCATTTGCCTCTGCAATGACACGGTGACCCTCTTTCTGGGCACCGAACAGCGCATCCTTGAGGGCTTCCTCATCTTTCATGTACTCCCGTACCTTGTCGGCGAGGATCTGGATCTTGTGGTTGCTGTCCTCACGCTCATTGTCGATCTCTTGGAACGTCGCTTCGAGCTTGCTGAGAAATTCGTCCACATCTTCCGGACGATATCCCCATGCTACCCTCTCGAATTGTAGCTCCCGGATCTCCTTTGCAGTCATCATAGTCGTTCACCTCTCCAATAATTATAGGAACTTTTCAATGTGTATATGCAGTCTGTCCTTTCGGGTCGGACTGCCGATCTCTGCGATGCGGAACTTGCCGTATCCCCTCACGGAGAATACCTCTCCTGCCGACAGGAGACGCTCCGGCTTGAGACACGGCACATGACCGACCGTCACCTCACCGGCAAGGATCAGCCGGCAGCATGCCTGTCTGCCGAGGGAAAGTGCTGTCCGCAGCACGGCATCCAGCCGGGGAGAGGAGACTGTCCCCTCCATCCGCTGCACCCGCTGCACAAAATCCCCCGCATACGGCAGCGCATCGGTCACTTTCACACCGATCCTCCCGATCTTTGTCAATTCCATCCCGACCGCTGCTGCCGCTCCTGTGACAAAGCACTGTATCCGTTCGGCAGTGATCAGGATATCCCCGACAGTATCCCGCCGCACCTGCTGCGCCATCAGACTGCCCAGCACATCCCTGTGGGAAAGCGGGCATTCCGGTCCCTCCGTACCGGATCTGATCACAGACCGTGCGGGGAACGTAATGGTCAGGCAGGTGATGGGAAATTCTGCATCCTCCGGCGGGCAGCCCTCCGGATGGAGGCAGAGGATGCCCCGCTGCGCCTCCGGATACCCGCCGAAAAAGCGGTAGGTACCGGCACGGAGCTGCCGCCGCACCAGCGTATACTGACGCATATCCAGGAACGCCGTAAAGCTCCGGTAGGCATTCCGCCGTGCCAGATCCTGCACATGCGCCAGCAGGATGCGATCCTCATCCTGCTGTTTTGGCTGCATCAGATGATCACGCCGTTATTTTCCAGCTCTGCGGCAAGGTCGTCGCCGATAAAGCCGACATTGTAGGGCGTGATGATGTATGTCAGATTGGCAACGGGCTTGAGGCTGCCGCTGATGGCATAGCTCACACCCACGAGGAAGTCGATGATCCGTCTGCGGTTCTCAGGGGATGCCGTCTCGAGATTCAGCACCACGGTCTTGCGGCTGATGAGATGATCGGCGATCGCTTTTGCATCCGTGAACACCTCGGGCTTGACCAGTACGACCTGAAGCTGTGCAGTTGCTTGGATATTGACGATATTCGAGCCGGGTTCTCTGCCCTGCTGCATTTCCTCAATGCCATGGTGCGGGGGGATATCCGGACCGGACATCGCACTGCCGCTGCCGGAAGATTCGGGCATTTCGGACGGGAAGAAGAATTCCTTGACGTTCTTGAAGATCTCCATAATTTTCTCCTATTTCTCCGTATGGGTCGATTTCTGTTTATCGCAGCACCGTGCAGCCGTAAGTCATGCCTGTGCGGTGCCATCTTGCCGGGTGCATACGGACACCCATATGCCGGGACACGCCGTGCATGGCGCAGCGGTCTCCATAGGGCAAAATGCCCTGCTTACCGATGATTCAGCGGTACACTCTGGCACCGAACAGTGCCGAGCCGATGCGTACTAAGTTTGACCCGCAGGCGATCGCCTCGCAGTAGTCGTCCGACATTCCCATGGACAGGATGTGCATCGGTGTGGTCTCGGCGGTCTTGAGATACAGTTCCTGCATCGCCTGCAAAAAGGAGGTGTCCTTTGCCGGCGGCGGAATGGTCATCAGCCCGCACACCCGGACATGTCCGAGCGCAGCGGTCTGTGCGAGCAGTTCCGGAAGTGCCTCGGGCAGCACGCCGCTCTTGCTCTCCTCCCTGCCGATGTTGACTTCGAGCAGGATGTCCTGTACCATGTCGTGTTTTGCGGCGATGCGTTCGATCTCCGCAGCAAGCGGCAGCCTGTCCACGGAGTGGATGAGCCGCATATTGCCGATGAGGTACTTGACCTTGTTGGTCTGGAGTGTACCGATGAAATCCACCGGCACGCCGGGACGGTAGGCATCCCGCTTGGACTGGTATTCCTGTACCCGGTTCTCACCGAGCAGAGAGATGCCGCAGTCGATGGC
The DNA here is from genome assembly GCA_947627945.1 of uncultured Clostridia bacterium. Lineage (GTDB taxonomy): Bacteria > Bacillota > Clostridia > Oscillospirales > Ruminococcaceae > UBA3855. The sequence continues at coordinate 23,461 of CANQYC010000006.1, read as the reverse complement.
GCAGTTGACAAGCTCCGGTGCCACGGTCTTTGTGACAGCCATGAAGGTGATGTCCTCCGGCTGTCTGCCGCTCTTCACGGCTGCTTCGGCGATCTGTGCCGAAATGCGTGCATAGTTTTCACGCACCGCTTCACACTTATTGTCCATCTGCATCTATTCCTTTCGTAATGATCGAGTCATACAGCTGCAAATAGCCTTCTTCCTCGTGCTGGGCAGAAATGACATGATCCGTGTCCCCGTAGATGACATCGAGCCGGCGGAATTCCGGCTGTTCGCCGTTGAGTACATACACGCCCACCACCGTCTCTTCCTCCCCGGTCTCCGGGTCTGTCACGGTGCTGAAATGCTGTGCGCTCCGGGGCACCATAATGCCGGTATACTCCCCGACGCCCCGGATGATCTCCACGGTCTCCGTGCGGTGCTGCACCAGATCATATGTCATGGTCTCGCAGCTGATGACGATGACGGTCTTGGTATTTCCGGCATCGGAATTGACACTGACGATCTGTCCCCTGACCTGTTCGGAGGTGGAGGAGAATTTGAGCGTGACCCATTTGCCCTTTTCGTAGAATTTATCGGAGTTGTCCACCACGGCAGCGAGCATCCACTGGTAGCTGTCGATGAGCTTCCCGACGACGCCGTCCGCATTGCTCGGGGCATCCTTGACCTCCGAGAGCTGGTCGGGCGTCAGACTGCTGATGCTGTCCGTCCGCAGCGTATCCTCATAGCCATCCGCATAGCTGACAAAATAGGCAGCCCTGTCGGCGGTGATGGTCTTGAGCGGTGCCTGCTGCGCCTGTTTCAGGGTATTCAGCTCGCTCTCAAGCTGTGAGATCTTATCTTCATACCCCGTGTCCATGCCTGTCACAAGCTGGTAGGTGCTGAGCAGCACGACCATTTCCTCCCGCTGCAGGTCGTCATAATTGCGCTGTTCACGCTGAAAGAGATATTCCATGTATGTCTGGTCGAACAGCTCGGAGATACCGGAGGGCTGGGCGGTCTGGGTCGTGCCGGGATTCGAGATGCGCCGCAGGAGCGAAAGCTCTGTTTCGAGAGATGCAATGCGCTGTTTCAGCTCGATCTGGCTCTCCGAGGGGTAGACACCCGCAATGACGCTGCCGATGCCGAGTTTTCCGCCGTCGGAGATCTCATAGCTGATGACGCCGTCACCGTCGTAGGTGATGACCTGTTCATCCCGGATAAAGACGCCCTTGACCTGTTCGGAATCGATCCCCGTGGAGAGAAGTGCCGTCTCTGTTTCGTAGTCCTTATTCAGTGTACGGTAGATGATGTTTGCCACGGTGAGGATCACAAACGCTGCCACGAGTACCAGAAATACATTCAGCGGGCCGCTTTTCATACCGCAACCCCTTGGATCATTCCGTCTTGTCTGGCTCCGCATCCAGAATGGATACCGGACGGGACGGTGCAATGGTGGAGATGGCATGCTTGTAGACAAGCTGCTGCTGTCCCTGACAGTCAAAGATCACGACATAGTTGTCGAAGCCCTTGACGATGCCCTTGCACTGGAAGCCATTGACGAGATAGGTCGTCACAAGGATGCGCTCCTTGCGTGCCTGATTCAGAAAAACATCCTGAAGATTCATTGCTTTGTTCATATCGTTTTGCTCCTTTCCGTACCGGTCCTGCCCTGCCGGACAGCCCGGAAGTGTTTCCATATCTTGCTCTAAAAACACTTATTATCCATTATACCACAAATTTTCCGTTTTGGCTATCATTTTTTCAGCTTTTTCTAAATTTTTTGCTACTTCATCATTTTCGTACATCTTCAACCAATGAATTTGAGCATTTCGACGAAACCAAGTGAGCTGACGCTTGGCATAACGCCGTGTTTCCTGCTTGATCTTTGCGATGCAGTCTGGCAGAGATGCCGTGCCGTCAAAGTACGGCAGCAGCTCCTTATAGCCGATGGCAGCCGCCGCTGTCTGCATGGCGGGATCCCGTGCGGCGGCAGCTTCCTCCACCAGTCCCGCAGCGACCATCGCATCCACCCGGCGGTCGATGCGGTCGTACAGCACCGCCCTGTCCGCATAGTCCAGTCCGAGATACAGTGCCCGGTAGGGAGAGGGTGCGGCGGCATTTTCACGTTTATATGCCGTAAATGTCTTTCCGGTGCGCAGACAGACCTCCAGTGCCCGCATCACACGCACGGTGTTGTGCGGATGGATGGCAGCCGCCGCTTCGGGGTCGAGTGCGGCAAGCTGTGCATGGAGCGATGCTCCGCCCTCCTGTGCCAGACGGGCAGTCAGCATTTCCCGGATGCCGGGGTCTTCCGGTTCGGGGGCGAACTGCATCCCGCCGAGGACACTGTCGATGTACAGTCCCGTGCCGCCGACCATGACCGGCAGTCTGCCCCTGCCGGCGATGTCCTCTATGCAGGCACGGGCAAGGCGGACATACTCCGCCACGGAAAACCGCTCTGTCCGTGGGATGATGCCGATGAGGTGGTGCGGGACGCCCTGCATTTCTTCCTTTGTGGGCTTGGCGGTCGCAATGTCGAGACCCTCGTAGATCTGCATGGAATCCGCAGAGATGACCTCTCCGTTCAGCCGCTGCGCAAGGGCAACGCCGAGAGCCGTCTTGCCGGAGGCAGTGGGACCCGTGATCGCAAGTACTCTGATCATCGCTACACCCTTCTGCGGAATTGCTTTTCAAGATTGTACCGGCTCATGGTGAACATGACCGGTCTGCCGTGGGGGCAGTGGCGGATGTTCTCATCGGCGCAGACCTGCTCCGCCAGTGCCTGCAATTCGGAAATATCGTTCTGATCATTGGCTTTGATCGCCGATTTGCAGGCAAGCTCATGCAGCATGTCATCCAGTACATGGGTCTGGGGATTGACCTTGCCGAGAAAGAGGTTATGGGCGATCTCCTGTACGATCGCATCGAGATCCAGTCCGTCAAAAAACACCGGTGCCGCCGTGGTGAGGGCATAGGGCTTCTGGGAAAGGTCAAAGCTGAATCCCAGCCGTTCGAGCAGTTCCGTATTTTCTTCCATGGCGGAAAATTCATCGAGCGTCAGCAGCACACGGCATGGCGTGAGCAGCATCTGCCGGTACTGCCGGCAGTTCTCCCGGCGCAGGCGTTCAAAGATCACACGCTCATGGGCAGCGTGCTTGTCGATGATGAGAAAGGTATCGCCCGACTGTGCGAGGATATAATTTGCAAAGAGTTCCCCCACGACCTTGACATCCGGGAACGGATCGGTATGCAGTTCCTGCACGGGGGGAACGGATGCCGGTGCCGGCGCAGTCTCCGGCTCGGATGTCAGTGCGACCTTCGGCGGGGATGCCTCCGAAAACACCGCTTTCTGCGGCGGCGCAAATGGCATGGCACCTGACGGGAGCGGCGGACGGGGCACTGCGGCAGGCGGGACGGCATCCGGCGTTCTGACGGGTGTCTCCGGTTTCTGCTCCGATGCCGGTATCGGTATCGGTCCCGGTCCCGGTGCGGCGGGTGCTGCCGGTTCCGGTATCAGAGGTGCCTGCGCCACGGGCGGCGGTGCAGCCCCGGCATACCAGTCACGCCGGGGCATCTGGAATTCGTAGATCAGCCCGGCGGCGAGCATGGCACTCCTGACGGCAAAATAGATGGCATTGACCACCCGTTTTTCATCCGTGAAGCGCACTTCTGCCTTGGCGGGGTGGATGTTCACATCGAGCGTATCCGGCTCCATGCCGAGCATCAGCACACAGGCAGGGAATTTGCCCGTCATGACAAGGTTCTCATAGGCACTCTCCAGTGCCACGGAACAGGCACGGGAATGGACATAGCGGGTGTTGACGAAGAAATTCTGAAAGCTGCGGTTATTCTTCGCATAGAGCGGCTTGATGACATAGCCCGTCACGGTGATGCCGTCCTGTGTATCATCCACGGGGATCAGGTCACGGGCAAAGTCCCTGCCATAGACGGCATGGATGGCAGCAAGGAGCGAACCGCTGCCGTCGGAGCAGAAGTCCATTTTGTTGTCCCGGAGGAAACGAAAGGCGATCTCCGGGTGGGAAATGGCGATCTTCTGGACGATCTGCGACACGGCATTGCCCTCCGCCGTGTCCCGCTTCATGAATTTGCGCCGGGCGGGGACATTGAAAAACAGATCTTTCACCACGATCGTCGTGCCGTCCGGACAGCCGCATTCTTCGGGCGGCGTGCTGTCTGTCCCGGCGATCTCGTAGCGTGTCCCAAGGGCATCCTCATGCCGCTTGGTCATGACGGTGACACGGGCAACGGCGGACACAGAGGCAAGTGCCTCACCCCGGAAACCCAGCGTCAGGATGGCATCCAGATCATCCTTCTCCGTGATCTTGCTCGTCGCATGGCGCAGAAAGGCAGTCGGCACGTCCTCAGCCGCCATGCCGCAGCCGTCGTCCACCACACGCATGAATGTGGTGCCGCCGTTCTTGATCTCGACCGTGATATGCTGTGCGCCGGCATCAATGGCATTTTCAACCAGTTCCTTGATGACAGAGGAGGGGCGTTCAATGACCTCTCCGGCAGCGATCAGCTCGGAGACAGAACGGTCAAGAACAGAGATCACAGACATGGGGATGGCTCCTTTCAGGACAGCATGGCAGTCAGTTCATTGAGCAGCTCACGGCACTCGGCATCCGTCAGCTCGTCGATATTGGTGCGGCGCAGGCGGCGGGGGATCTCCGCTTCCTGCTGACGGGAGAAGCTGTATTGTGTTTCTTCCTCCGGTGCCGCCTCATGGGATCCCTCCTGTGCCTCGAGTCCGGCAAGCAGTGTGCGGGCACGGGTCAGCACCGCATTCGGCAGCCCGGCGAGCTTGGCAACTTCGATGCCATAGCTGTCGTCCGTGCCGCCGGGTACGATCTTGCGCAGAAAGCGGATACCGTCCTTGCTCCGCCGGACGGCGATGCTGTAATTTTTCACGCCCTGCATGTCATTTTCCAGAGCGATCAGTTCATGGTAATGCGTGGCGAACATCGTCTTGCAGCCAAGCCCTCTGCCGCTGCAGATATGCTCTGCGACAGCACGGGCAATGCTGATGCCGTCAAAGGTGGAAGTACCTCTGCCGACCTCATCGAGAATGACAAGGCTGTCTTTCGTGGCATAGCGGAGGATCTCGGCGACCTCTTTCATTTCCACCATGAACGTACTTTCCCCGGCGGCGAGATCATCCGAAGCCCCCACACGGGTAAAAATGCGGTCGGTGACAGAGATCCTTGCCGACTTTGCCGGCACGAAACTGCCCATTTGCGCCATCAGCACGATCAGTGCCGTCTGCCGCATGTAGGTGGATTTACCGGACATATTCGGTCCCGTGATGATCGCCAGACGGCTGTCCCCGGTGTTGAGATAGACGTCATTCGGCACAAAGCCTTCTTCTTCCAGCACCTGTTCCACGACCGGATGCCGTCCGCCGATGATGTGCAGGGAACCGTCGATCACGATGTCGGGCTTGCAGTAGTTGTTCTGCACGGCTGTCCGGGCGAAGGACAGCAGCACATCGAGTTCGGCAACGGCAGCAGCCGTCTCCTGTACAACGGCAAGCGACTGCGCCAGATAGTCCCTGACTTGGTTATATAATTCCTGTTCGAGCTGAAGTGCCTTGTCCTTGGCACCGAGTACGGTGTTCTCGGCATCTTTCAGCTCCTGTGTGATGTAGCGTTCCGCATTGGCAAGGGTCTGCTTGCGGATGTAATGTTCCGGCACCCTGTCGAGATAGGAACGTGTCACTTCTATGTAGTAGCCGAACACACGGTTGAAACCGACTTTGAGATTCCGGATCCCGGTGCGCTCCCGTTCTTCATCGGCGATCTTGTCGATGATGCTGCTCCCGCCGTTCATCACGCTGCGCAGCTCGTCAAGACCGGGGTCAAAAGCGTCCCGGATCACACCGCCGTCTTTCACCGTTGCGGGCGGATCCTCGGTGATGGCTCTGTCCACAAGGTCGGCGACATCCCGGAGATCGGACATGCGTCCTGCCAGTTTTTGCAGCAGCGTGCTTCCGGTCAGTGTGCTAAGCACTTCTTTGATGCGGGGCAGCTCTGCGGCGGTGGTATACAGTGCCCGCAGCTCCCGGGGCAGTGCCTGTTTATACACGATGCGGGTCATGAGGCGTTCGAGATCCGCCACACGGTCAAGACAGTCCTCCAGTTCCATGGCGGCAAGGTTGTTTTTCAGCAGTGCCTCCACGGCGTCATGGCGTGCAATGATGCGTGCCGGGCTGCGCAGGGGGCGTTCGATCCAGCTTTTGAGCATTCGTTTGCCCATGGCGGTGCGGGTGCTGTCAAGCACCCACAGCAGGGTACCACGCTTCTCACCGGAACGCATGGTATGGGTCAGCTCAAGGTTGCGCAGGGCATTGTGATCAATGGTCATGTAGGCACTGCTGTCATCGAGAACAAGCTCGGTGAACCTGCCGACCGGGAGTTTCTGGGTCGCTTCGATATAGGCAAACAGTCCGCAGACCGCCTGTGCCTGCACCCCCGGCTGCAATCCGAGATCGCCGATCTGCTGCACGGAGAACTGCCGGCAGACGGCAGCCTCCTGCAAGGCGAGGTCAAAACATGACTCCTCCCGCAGCGTACACGCACAGTGCAGACGCAGCCGGACAAAGCTGCCGACCGCTTTCAGATCAAAGAAAGCATCGTTAAAGATCAGCTCCACCGGCATGTACCGGGAGAGGAGATTGATGATCGCATCTTCCGTGCCTTTTTCCGGTACGGGATAGACCGCCGCTTCTCCGGTGGAAAGATCGGCAAAGCAGATCGCAGCACCGGACTTGCCGATGTAGATGCTGCACAGGTAGTTATTGGATGCATCATCGAGCAGATCATTTTCGATCAGCGTGCCGGGCGTGACGATGCGGATGACCTCACGGGTGACCAGTCCTTTCGACAGGGCAGGATCCGTCATCTGCTCACAGATGGCAACACGCATGCCCAGATCGATCAGGCGTTTGATATACAGCTCTGCGCTGTGATAGGGTACGCCGCACATCGGCGCACGTTCCTCCAGTCCGCAGTCTCTCCCGGTGAGTGTCAACTCCAGCTCACGGGACACACGGACGGCATCGTCAAAAAACATTTCATAAAAATCCCCGAGCCGGTAAAACAGGATGCAGTCAGGGTACTGTTCCTTTGTTTCCAGATACTGCTGCATCATGGGGGAAAGCTTTTCCTTCTGGATGTCCTTGAGCTCCATTGCACTCACCTCCTGAAGCCCGCTGTTTCTGTTTAATGGCAGCCTGCACAGGAACTGCAGTCCCCGCCGCAGGCGGCATCGGCATCGATCTCATCGGGATCCAAGCCGTTCATACACATGGTCAGGATCGTATTGATCTGGTTCATCAGGGCATCCATCGCATCTTTGGTACTCTGATAGACCATCATCTTCGGATGCTCCATAATGCGGCGGTAGCTGGATTTGATGACCTCGTTGAGCATCTGCACCTTGTCATTGTCCTTGTCCGGCTTGCTGACTTCCATCTGCAGCTCCATGCGCTTGAGGTTGAAGGCACTGATAAGATTCTGGAGCTGTTCATCCTCATCGTTTGCCTGTTTGGCGAGACTGTAGGCGATATAGCGGTCGTCCGCCTGAATGGCTCTGCCAAGCTCACGGGTCATTTCGATAATATCCATGGTACTACTACTCCTTATCTGTGATGATGTGTATGATAAATCAAGCCGTCTCCTGTATCCCGTCCAGCATGCCGCTGTGGGAGGCAGTGATGGTCACGGTCACGAAGCTGCCGATCTGGTCAGGGGTGCCGGGAAATTCCACGAGCATGTTCTCGGTACTTCTTCCGGTGAGCATGCCGGGGGACTTCCGGCTCTCCCCGTCGCACAGCACACGCATGACCCTGCCGACGAAGCGTTTGTTGTTCTCCACGGCGATCTCCCGCTGCAGCGAGAGCAGCCGCTGCATCCGGCGGGATTTTTCCTGCGGTGTGACGGGGTCGGGCATGTCGGCAGCCTTTGTCCCGGTGCGGCGGGAATAGATGAAAGAATACATATTGTCGAACCGCACCTGCTCTACGAGGGAAAGCGTGGCGGCGAAGTCCTCCTCCGTCTCTCCGGGAAACCCGACGATCAGGTCCGTGGTGAGGGAAAAATCGGGGACCCTCTCCCGGAGATATGCGACCTTTTCCAGATACTGCGCCACGGTATAGCGGCGGTTCATCCGGTCAAGTATGGCATCGCTGCCGGACTGCACCGGCAGATGCAGGTGCTTTGCCACATGTTTACAGTCCAGAATGGCATCGAACAGTGCCGGCGTCGCATCCTTGGGATGCGAGGACATGAACCGGATCCAGTAGTCTCCGGGAATGCGGTCCAGTTCCCGCAGCAGGGAGGGAAAATCCGTATCCTCCGGAAGATCATGCCCGTAGGAATTGACATTCTGTCCGAGCAGCAGGATCTCCCGGTAGCCCGCCTTCACAAGAGCCTGCACTTCTTCGCAGATCTGTGCCGGATGGCGGCTGCGTTCCCGCCCCCGGACATAGGGGACGATGCAGTAGGTGCAGAAATTATTGCAGCCGTACATGATCGGCACGGATGCCCGAAAGGTGCTGTCACGGAGACTCTGCTGCCCTTCGGGGATATCAGTATCGGTGTGGAGATCGCAGAGGGGGCGCAGCGTCTTTCGCTTTCCGCCTGCGGGCGGTGCCGTCTGCCGCCGCTGCATATGGGCATAGAGAAGCTGCGGCAGACGGCAGACAGGTGTCGTGCCCAGCACGATATCCACATACGGATAGGATGCCGCAAGCTTTTCCGCAACGGACGCCTGCGCACTCATGCAGCCGGTCACGCAGAGGATCAGATCCGGGTTCTCCGCTTTGAGATGCTTGATGCTGCCAAGCGTGCCGAATACCCTGTCCTCTGCATTTTCCCGGACGGCGCAGGTATGGTACAGGATGAGGGATGCCTGTGTCACATCTTCCGTCATGCCGTAGCCCATTTCCGTGAGGAGGGCGGAAAGCTGCTCCCCCTCTGCGACATTGAGCTGACAGCCGAAGCTGTGGACATAGGCAAGCGGCTGTGCCGGGTATCCGGACAGCCAGCTCTGTATGCTGCGGATGCAGTCCGCCGTCGGCGGCAGATCCGTGGGGCGCAGTTCCTGCATGGGCATGTCTCCTTTCAGAATGTGGCAGGGCAGGGGCATTACAGCACCTCTTTCACCGTATAGCCCGCTTCTGCGACCGCTGCGGAGAGCTTGTCGAGAAAGTCGAGGTCGGGCAGTCCCTTGTACTGTACGGTGACGATACCTGTTTTTTCATCTGCCTGTGCAGTCACGCCGTCAAATGCGTTCAGGGCATTTTCCACGGCAGTGCGGCAGTGCATGCAGCTCATGCCCTCCACCCGGAGACGGTACACGCCATCTCCGCCGGGAAGCGGTTCTTTTTTCTTTCCGAAATGCCATAGCGGTCTCATCGGACATTCCCCCTTCTGCAAGCATACCTCTATTATAGCACAGACGGCGTAAAAATGCAAGTGGGGGAGCAAAAAACTTGCGCATCTGCTCCCTGCGGCTGCAAAAAGCGTCCCTGTGTATTCCACAGGGACGTCCAGTCTGTTGAAAAAGGGTCGGTTCGGGATATGTCCTGCCGTCTGCACCCGCTGCCTCAAAGCCCCCTGTGTACCGAAAGACGGTTCAGGGCACGCTGGAGTTTCAGGTTCGCACGCTCCAGTCGATCGGGTTCATTTTTGGCAGCTTCGATCTTCATCTCCGCATCCCGGCGGGAGCGTTCTGCCCAGTCGGGGTCGATCTCCTCCGCCCATTCGGCGGCAGTGGACATGACGGTCGTCTTTTCATCCGACACCTTGATGACACCGCCCGCAACGGCGGCACGCCGTGTCTCGTTGTTCTCCATCTTCACCGTCAGCGCACCGGTCTTGAGGATGGCGGCATACCGTGTATGCCCGGCAAGGATGCCGACATCGCCCTCCGTCGTCCGGGCAATGACCTCCTGCACATCACCGTCAAACAGCGTTCTGTCCGGTGTGACGATCAATAAGCGGAACGTACTCATGCCTGCTGCTCCTGTAATGCCTTTGCCTTGGCGACTGCCTCGTCGATCGTTCCCACAAAGAGGAATGCCGATTCGGGCAGATCGTCATGCTCTCCCGCAATGATCTCCTTGAAGCCACGGATGGTCTCTTTCAGCGGCACATACTTGCCCTGCATGCCGGTGAACTGTTCCGCAACGGAGAACGGCTGCGACAGGAAACGCTGGATCTTACGGGCACGCTGCACGGTCAGTTTGTCTTCCTCCGACAGCTCATCCATGCCCATGATGGCGATGATGTCCTGCAATTCATTGTACCGCTGCAGGATCGTCTGCACGGCACGGGCAGTCTCGTAATGCTCCTTGCCCACGACTTCGGGAGCCAGGATGCGGGAGGTGCTTTCGAGCGGATCCACTGCCGGATAGATGCCGAGCGATGCGATGTTTCTCGACAGCACCGTGGTGGCATCAAGATGGGCAAAGGTCGTTGCCGGAGCCGGGTCGGTCAGGTCATCCGCCGGCACATAGACTGCCTGTACGGAGGTGATGGAACCCTTGTTCGTGGAGGTGATGCGCTCCTGCAATGCGCCCATTTCCGTTGCCAGCGTGGGCTGGTAGCCAACGGCGGAGGGCATCCGTCCGAGCAGTGCCGATACTTCGGAGCCTGCCTGTGTGAAACGGAAAATATTATCTATAAAGAGCAGCACATCCTGCCCCTCTTTGTCACGGAAGTACTCTGCCATCGTCAGACCGGACAAGCCGACACGCATTCTTGCGCCCGGCGGTTCGTTCATCTGACCGTAGACGAGTACCGTCTTTTCCAGAACGCCGCTCTCCTTCATCTCGTGATAGAGGTCGTTGCCCTCACGGGTACGCTCCCCGACACCGGTGAACACGGAGATACCGCCGTGCTGGTTGGCGACATTGTTGATCAGCTCCTGGATGAGGACGGTCTTACCGACGCCGGCACCGCCGAACAGTCCGATCTTACCGCCTTTGAGGTAGGGGGCGATGAGGTCGATGACCTTGATGCCGGTCTCCAGTACCTCGGAAGCGGCAGTCTGTTCGTCATAGCTCGGCGCACTCCGGTGGATCGCCCAGCGTTCTGCCGTCTGGGGGGCGGGCTGCTCATCAATGGCTTCGCCGAGCAGGTTGAACATTCTGCCCAGCGTCTCCTTGCCGACAGGCACGGTGATGGGCGCACCTGTATCCACGGCATCCATGCCACGGACAAGTCCGTCCGTACTGCCCATAGAGATGCAGCGGACAACATCATCACCGATATGCTGTGCTACCTCAATGACGAGCTGCTTTCCGTGGTTGTCAATGGTAATGGCATTCAGCAGCCGGGGCAGGTTCTCCTTCGGGAACCGCACATCGACAACTGCGCCGATGATCTGCACAATTTTACCGATATTCTGCATAGCTTGATCCTTTCAGACATAAGACCCCCCAAGCAATACCTGTTCCGGGGAGGTCCCTACTTGATAACAGGGTTTTGTCCTGTCTATTGCTGGGCATTGGCACCGCCGACGATCTCCGTGATCTCCTGCGTGATGGCACCCTGTCTTGCACGGTTGTACTGTAAGCTGAGGGTGTCGATCATCTCGGTGGCATTGTCCGTGGCGTTCTCCATTGCGGTGCGGCGTGCCGCCTGTTCGCTGGCGAAAGATTCCACGATGGCACCGTAGATCAGTCCGGCGACATACTGCGGCACCAGTTTGTCGAATACTGCCTCCGGGGAGGGGTCATATTCCACAGCGCAGCGGCGGGGATGGCTGCCCGGCAGGTCGGTCAGCGGAATGATCTGCAGCCGCTCTGCCACCTGTAAGATGGGGGATACATAGTTGGTAAAGAGGATCTCCACGCTCTGGAGCGAGGTATGGCGTTTGTAGTTCTTCAGGATGAGATCCGCCATATCCATTGCCAGATAGATGCTGGCATGTTCTGCCACATGGTCATAGGTCTGTAGCACTTTCACATCCCGGCGGGAGAAATGGTCCACCGCCTTCTGCCCGATGGGCATGACCAGAGGGGTGCCGCCCTGTGCCGTGATCTCCTCGATCCGTGACTGCGCCAGACGCAGGACATTGCTGTTGAAGCCGCCCGCCAGTCCCCGGTCGCCGGCAATGACGATCAGCAGAGCCGAGCCATTTTCCGTGCGGGGGTTCACATATTGGGAATTGAAGAACGGATCCTCGGCGGCGATCTCCGCCATCAGTTTGTACGTCGCTTCAAAGAACGGCTGTGCCGCCTCTGCACGTTCTCGGGCATGGCGGAACTTGGAGGATGCCACCAGCTCCATTGCCTTGGTGATCTGCATGGTGCTTTCCACGGAGTGGATGCGCCGCTTGATGTCCTTCAGATTTGGCATAGTACCACTCCCATCAGTTTTCGGCAGTGTACTGACCGCCGAATGCCACCAGTGCCGTTTTGAGGGTTTCTTCGTTCTCCGGTGTCAGATCCTTGGTCTCCGTGATGCTCTTCAGCACGTCCGGATGTTCCTCCTCAAGATAGGCGAAGAGCTGTTCCTGATAATCCGTGATCTTTGCCACCGGCACATTTTTCAGATACCCGTTCGTGACCGCATAGATGATGCAGACCTGCAATTCCACGGGAACGGGGGCATTTCTGTCCTGTTTCAGCACTTCCACGATGCGCTCGCCCATGGCAAGGCGGTTCTTGGTATCGGCATCGAGATCGGAGCCGAACTGCGAGAATGCCTGTAATTCACGGTACTGGGAATAGGACAGTTTGAGCGAGCCGGAGACTTTCTTCATTGCCTTGATCTGCGCTGCGGAGCCGACACGGGAAACGGAGATACCGGGATTGACCGCCGGGCGCACGCCGGCATTGAACAGATCCGTTTCGAGGAAGATCTGCCCGTCCGTGATGGAAATGACATTGGTCGGGATGTAGGCGGAGACATCGCCCGCCTGTGTCTCGATGATCGGGAGGGCTGTCAGGCTGCCGCCGCCGTAGTTTTCATTATAGCAGCATGCTCTTTCGAGCAGACGGGAATGCAGATAGAATACATCGCCCGGATATGCCTCACGTCCCGGCGGACGCTTGAGCAGCAGGGAGAGGGCACGGTATGCCACGGCGTGCTTGGACAGATCATCATAGACGCACAGCACGTCCTTGCCCCGGTCGAGGAAGTACTCGCCCATAGCGCAGCCCGAATAGGGTGCGATGTACTGGAGCGGTGCCAGCTCCGAGGCAGTGGCGGAGACGACGATGGTATAGTCCATGGCACCTGCTTTCCGCAGCGTTTCGGCAACATTGGCGACCGTCGAACGCTTCTGACCGATGGCGACATAGATGCAGATGATGTCCTGTCCCTTCTGGTTGATGATGGTGTCCAGTGCGATCGCCGTCTTACCGGTCTGGCGGTCACCGATGATCAGCTCACGCTGTCCTCTGCCGATGGGGATCATGGAGTCGATCGCCTTGATGCCGGTCTGCAAAGGCTTGTGGACGGATTTTCTGGTGATGACGCCGGAGGCGACTTTTTCAATGGGGGCAGTCTCGGTGGTGTTGATCGGACCTGCACCGTCGATCGGTTCGCCAAGGGCATTGACGACCCTGCCGAGCAGGGCATCCCCGACCGGCACGGACATGATGCGGTTTGTGCGCTTGACACTGGAGCCTTCGGTGATATCGGAATCATCGCCGAGCAGCACGGCACCGATGCTGTCCTCCTCGAGGTTGAGTGCCATGCCGAACGTGCCGTTCTCAAACTCGATCAGCTCACCGGTCATGCACTGATCCAGTCCATGGATGTTGGCGATCCCGTCGCCCACGGTGATGACCGTGCCGACATCGGACAACTCAAGCCGGGACTGGTAATTCTTGATCTGGTTTTTGATGATGCTGGATATTTCATCCGGGCGTAAATTCATGTTCGCACCTCATTTCATACTGATCCCTCAAGACCCGACAGACATCGGATGTTCAGGGAATGCCTGCCGTGCAGGCTGTGACCGTCTTTGCCGGCTGCCGTCTCACCGGTATCAGTTCTGACGGAACTGCTGCATCCTCGTGCGCAGGGAATTGTCCATCCTGGTGTCCCCGTACTGGACGACCATGCCGCCGAGCAGAGAGGGATCGACCGCTTCATGCAGATGGATCTCCCGTCCGAGCTTTGCTTTCAGCTTTGCCGCAAGCGCATCGCACTGTGCCGGTTTCAGGGGAACGGCAGAAGTGACAAAGACTTCGGCGATGCCGAATGTATCATCATACAGCTGGTTGAATGCACTGCGGATGTCCGGCAGTGCGGAAAACCGGTGCCGCTCCACGAGCAGGCAGAGGAAATTCTCCATGCTGCCCGTTCCCTCGCCGATGACCTGACGCAATGCGTGCAGACGTTCTTCGACGCTGAGCGTCGGGACACCGAGCATCCGGACAAAATCGGGATGTTCCTGCATGATGTCAGCGAACTCGTTCAGCTCCTGATAGATCTGCTGCGCCTGATCTTCCTCCTGCGCCAGCGCAAAGAGAGCCTCGGCGTAAACCTTTCCTACCGTCTGTGTCATTTGCTGTCACCCTCGCTGTCCATTTCCTCCAGAAATTCGTCGATCAGACGGGCATGGTCTTTCTGGCTGATCTCCTTTTCCATGATCTTCTGTGCCAGATCCATGGCAAGACCGGAGATCTCACCCTGCAATTCCGCACGAGCCTGTGCCTTTTCACGGGCAGTCTCAAGGCTTGCCTTCTCACGGGCGGCGGCAGCTTCCTGCTTTGCCTGTGCCACGATGGCATCGCCCTCACGCTGTGCCGTCTTTTCGGCACGGGCAACGATGCCGGCAGCTTCCTCCTTGGCATTTGTCATTGCGGCGGTGTACTGCTCTTTTTTGGAATTGGCATCCGCAAGTGCCTCGTCTGCGGCGTCATAGACGGAATCGACCTCTTTCTGACGCTTTTCGAGAATGGCATCCACCCGCTTGAAGAGGATGAACCGGAACGCCAGAAAGATCAGCAGCGTATTGATGAGGGTGAACAGAATGGTTCCCGTATCAATGGTAAAAAAATCGAGATTCAATGTAGTACCCTCCCATCCGGGTATGGTTCAGACGAATTAAAGCTTGTTGATGAACGGATTGAGAAACAGCAGCATCAGTGCGACGAACAGACCGTAGATACCGGTGGACTCTGCCACGGCGCAGCCGATGAACATCGTCCTTGTGACAGCACCGGAGCTTTCCGGCTGTCTGCCGATGGATTCGCATGCCTTACCTACGGCATAGCCCTCACCGATACCAGGACCTACACCGGCGATCATTGCCGTGCCGGCACCGATGGCAGATGCGCCCAGAACGATGGCTCTTGCGATCATTTCTGTGTTTTCCATAATTCATTCCTCCATAATTCAGGTTTGCTCAGTGTGCAGAGGGGCATTCCCCCTGCCGGGTGTCAGGCAGCCGTTTCCGCCCGCCCGTCCGCATTCGAGATGTACGCCATTGTCAGCATGATAAAGACAAACGCCTGCATGAAGCCGCCGAACAGGTCAAAGTACAGCGACAGCACCGCCGGGATACCGATGGTGAGGAAGGCGATGCCGATGCCCTTGGTCACTGCGGAAAGTGCGAAATACACCATGCTGGTGATGACCATGCCGCTGACAATGTTGCCGAAATGACGCAGACTCATGGAGACCGGCGTGGAGACCTCGCTGATGACATTGATGGGCATCATGACGAAGACAGGCTCTACATAGCCCTTGAGATAGCCAAGGAAGCCATGTGTACGGATGTTGGTGCCGTGGATGAACACAAAGGTGACCAGTGCCCATGCCAGCGGGGCATTGAAGTCCGCCGTGACACTGCGCAGACCGATCATGCTCACCAGACTGCCGAGGATCGAGAACGTGAACAGTGCCCCGATGTAGGGCGCAAATTTGCGCCAGTGCTTGCCCATGGAGCTTTCCACGAGGTCGTAGAGCGTCTGGACGATCCATTCCGCAGCGACCTGCCGTTTGGATATGTTTTTGGTCTTCATGCCGGATGTCAGCCACAGCAGCAGCAATGTCACTGCGAGGATGATCAGCCAGCTGATGGCGACCGTTTCGGTCAGGTTGATCGTTACACCGAACACATCGAACGAGCAGATGACCTTGGGACCCTGCACATCAAATCCGTCAGGGGAGCCTTTTAGAAAATCGCTGATGTTCAAGAATCACATCCCTCCATTCTTACCGGTATGTTTGCCGGAAATTGCCAGAAATCCGAAGATCAGCTTCGGATACAGAAAGGGCAGGACTGCTGTGACGCTGTTGATGCTGTCCGAGAGCATGGCGGCGGCGATGACCGCCGAAGCCACGCCGCAGCGCAGCAGATAGCCGCCGAATGTCTTTGTTTTGCCGTGATACACGGCTCGCAGGACGCTCCGGCGCAGCAGCAGGAGATTGCAGAACATCCCCGCACTGCCCAGTGCGAGTCCGAGTGCCGCAGGGATACCGGGCGCACGGACAAGGAAATAGGTGATCAGCCAGATCGCCGCATCTAAGAGCAGGGTACCCGCTGCGGCAAACCGCATTTCTTTATGCAGGTCATTCACATGAGGCACCTCCCCGTGGGCAATTTGTGCTTTCACACTATTATTATACCGCTGTTTTTTCGGCTTGTCAAGAATCTGACGAAAAAAATATGGTGAATTTTCCTTACAGAAAAAGGTTTTTTTGAGTAAATCTCACTAAGCTGCACCGCACCGCAACCGGCATGCGCCATTATTTCTTCCGGATGGTGAACAGCACGAGCAGGGGATAGATCTCCAGTCTGCCAAACAGCATGTCCACGGTGAGCAAGATCTTTGCCCATGCGGAGAAGCCAGCAAAATTGCCGGAGGGACCGACTTCACCAAGCCCCGGTCCGACATTGTTCATGCAGGTGATCACGGCGGATACGGTGGACGGGATGTCATGCCCGTCCAGTGACAGCAGCACGGACGATGCCGTCAGCAGCAGCATGAATACCACAAAATAATAGCATACCCCGTGAACCATTTCCTGATCGAGTGCCTTGCCGTCCGACTTGACGGTGATGACTGAGCGGGGACTGAGCGTCCGCCGCACCTCACGCAGCGCACTCTTGCACAGGACGATGATGCGCATGACTTTCAGACCGCCGCCCGTGGAACCGGCGCAGCCGCCGACAAACATGAGCGTGAGCAGGATCGCCTGCGAAAAGTACGGCCATTCGGTGTAATCCGCAGTGGAAAAGCCTGCGGTCGAGATGATCGAAAGCACCTGAAATCCCGCATACCGCAGTGCCGTCAGGATGCTGCCGTAGAAGCTTGTGATGTTGGCAGTGACCAGTACGATGGCGGTGACGCAGATGCCCACGAATGTCCGCAGCTCCTCATTCCGGAAGACCTGCATGAATTTTTTGGACAGGATCAGGTAATACATCGTGAAATTGACAGAGAACAGCCCCATGAAGATCGTCACGATCAGATCCGTATAGGCACTGTGATAGTCCGCAATGCTCCCCGCCCGCACCGAGAAGCCGCCGGTGCCGGCAGTGGCAAAGGCGGTGGTGATGGCATCATAAAATGGCATCCCGCCGCAGAGCAACAGGAGCATCTCCGACACGGTCAGCGTCAGATAAATGCCATACAGGATGCGCACGGACTGGCTCATTTTTGCCACGAGCTTGCCGGCAGTGGGACCTGCCGATTCCGCACGGACAAGGTGCATCGTCCGGGTGTCGGTCTGCGGCAGCACGGCGAGCATGAAGATCAGGATACCCATACCGCCGATGAAGTGCGTGAATGCACGCCAGAACAGGGCAGATCGGGAAAGGCTCTCGATGTCCGTCAGGATGGTGGAGCCGGTCGTCGTCAGTCCGGAGGCAGTCTCAAAGACGGCATCCGCATAGTTCGGGATGTCACCGGTGATCACATAGGGCAGTGCGCCGAGCATGGATACGGCGATCCATGAGCAGGCGACCACCGCCATGCCCTCACGGGTATAAACGGCTTTGTTTCCTGGTTTTTTCAATGTCAGCAGCGTGCCGAGCAAGATCATGCCCGCTGCCACGATGCCAAAGGCAAGGCAGCCCTTTGCTTCTCCGTAGATCACCGCCGTCAGCAGCGGCAGCAGCAGCAGCACGCCCACCGCACGCACGATCTGTGCAGTGAGGTAGAGGATCATTTTGTAATTCATCCGTTGCCTCCGTTAATAGAACATCTCATTCAGGCTGGAGATCTTGCGGTTCGTGGTGACGATCACAACGCTGTCGTTGACCTTCAGCACGTCCTCACCGGTGGGAATGATGCGCTTGTTGCCCCGGATGATGCCTGCGATCAGGAAACCGGGGGTGATGTGCAGTTCCCGCAGCGGTTTGCCGATATAGTCCGCATCGCCCCGCACGATGAATTCAATGGCTTCGAGCTTGTTCTCGGCGAGCCGGTAGAGGGTGATGATGTTGTTGCTGTCGGAATTCTGTCTCGCACGGACATATTGCAGCACCAGTTCCGCAATGGTCTCCCGTGGGGACACGATATTCTCCAGCCCCATGCTGTCCGAGATCGGCAGCAGGGAGGAACGGTTGATCTTGGTGACGATCTTCTCCACGCCGATCTTCTTGGCGTACATGGAGAGGATGATATTTTCCTCATCAATGCCGGTGAGCATGATGCAGGCGTCCGCTTTGGGCAGTCCCTCCTCTAAAAGAATGTCCTGATTGGTGCCGTCCGCATGGATGACGTTCGCCTTCGGGAACCATTCACTGAGCTGTTCGCAGCGTGCCCGGTCCTGTTCGATGATCTTGACCTGTATGCCGAGTTCAAGGAGCTGGCGGACGAGGTAGTAGCCGATCTTGCCGCCGCCGACGATCACACACGACTTCACACGGGATTTGAAATCCCCCACCGCCTTATAGAATTTGGACAGATCGCTGTGTGCGGCGGTAATGTGGATCTTGTCGCCGCCGGCGAGGACGAACCTGCCGTCGGGGATGATGATCTCCTCGCCCCGCTTGACGGCGCACACGAGCAGATGGAGCTTGAGTTTGTGGAACAGATTGGACAGCGTCATGCCGTCAAGGGTGCCGCCGGGGGTGACTTTCATCTCCGCAAGATCCATTCTTCCCTTGGCGAATGTCTCGACATGGATGGCGTTCGGGTAGCGGAGCATCCGGGCGATCTCGTTGGCGGTCTGGTATTCGGGATTGATCATCATGCTGATGCCAAGCTCGTCCCGCATGAAGACCATCTGTTCGGAATACATGGGATTGCGCACACGGGCAACGCTGTGTTTTGCCTTGCATTTGCGTGCCATCATACAGCAGAGGATGTTCGTCTCGTCCGAATCGGTCATGGCGATGATGATGTTGGCATCCTCCACGCCTGCCTCCTGAAGATCTTTCAGGATCAGTGCATTGCCCACAACGCCCTGCACATCGTTGTTGTCGACAAGGGAACGCACGACCTCCGGGTCGTTGTCCATGACGGTGACGCTGTGCCCCTCATTGCAGAGCGTCTCTGCAAGAATGCTGCCTGCTTTTCCGCAGCCTGCGATCAATATATTCACGATAGTGACTCCTTTAGCAAAAAAATAGGTGCCATATCTATTATAGTCCCATTCTTTCGTTTTGTCAACACCTTTTATGGGAAAAGGCACGGAAATCTGCCCGACGCCGCAGCTTGACAGATATGCCCCCGTTATGGTACACTAAAGGCAGCGCAGATCTTCAAAAAATATCCCCTGCCCTGCAAGCATCCGTTCCCGTTTCCGTACTTAAATAGAAAGGGACCATGCAAAGCTCCCGGAAAGGAGGTGCCATCCCCGTGGACGATGAGGAGATCATCGAGTTATTTTTCTCACGCTCAGAGACTGCCATTGCCGAGACACGCCGCCGTTACGGCGGTCTCATCCGCCACATCTGCAAGAACATCCTGCACAATACGCAGGATGCGGAAGAATGCGAAAACGATACGTACCTCGGGGCATGGCGTTCCATTCCCCCGAACCGCCCCAGAAACCTGAAAGCCTATCTGGCAAAGATCGCCCGGAACACCGCCTGCCGGCGGGCAGAGTACCTCTGTGCGGGGAAACGTGACCCCGGCACGCTCGTGTCCCTCGATGAGCTGGCGGATACCATTGCGGACGGGCGTGCCGATCTCCGTGCCAGCTCCGAACTCGGAGAGCTGCTCAATGCATTCCTTGCCACACTGCGCACCGACCAGCGGCAGATCTTTCTGCTCCGGTACTGGATGATGCTCTCCGTCAGGGAGATCATGCACCGCACGGGCTACAGCAAGAGCAAGGTCGAATCCACACTGTTCCGCACCCGGAACAAGCTGCGTGACTATCTGAAAAAGGAGGGCTGCTATCAATGAACAAGAGAGATATCCGCCGGATGCTCGATCAGGTGGACGAAGCCTACTTGCAGGAGCTGACAGAGCTGCTGCCTGACGAGGAGAAGCATGCGGCGCAGGATATGACAGAAATGGCGGAAACGGAAGATACCGCCGCACAGGTGCATCCGCCGATCCGCCACCGCTATGCGGCTTTCCTGACAGCGGCGGCACTCTGTGCCTCGCTTTTCGGCTTCTTCTGGATGAATACCGAGCGCAACGAACCGCCGGCACATCTGCCCGCTGCCACGGATGTCCGGCAGCCCACTGCCGTGGAGCAGCCGACCGATGTCTCCACGGAGCTGACCGATGCGCAGATCGACGCCTGCTTTTCCAGCACCTACTACTGTGTGCAGGAGCTGCTGGATCAAGCCATGCAGCCCTATGTCGGCAATACCATCCTCTATGAGCCGGAGAAGGCACCGCCAATGCCGTTTTCTTCCGGCATGGAGACCATTTCCGCCTACTATATCCGCAGGATCGGCACCATGGAGACCCTCTATACCTATGCCTGTCTGCAGGATGAGGATGATGAGGTATCGCTCTATGTGTTCAGCGATCTGTTCAGCGACAAATTTTCCGGACAGGAATCCATCATGACGCAGGAAGTCGAAGCGGCGCAGTATGCCGATGTGCAGGGGACGGCGGAGCCGACCGCACTGCCGGGCTATCCGTCCACGAAACTCTGGCTGTATGACGATGCAGAAAACGGGATAGGGGGCGTTATGTGCATCGGGACGACCACCGTGCTATTGGAGGGTCCTGTTCTCACACGCCGGAAAGCGGTCACACTGCTGTGTGAGATCGCCGGGAGCGGTATGACAGCGGATACCATGGCAGAAACATGCCGGGAGGCGGAGGAGGAATACAACATGCGGCTCCCGCTGACCTTGGATCAGGCAAATTATGTGCAGCCCTATGCCGGTCTGGTGCCGCAGAATACGGTTTTCGGTGATCTGGATACCGTGGAGGCATCCATCTCGTCCGCCAACAAGGAAATGACGGTGACATGGCGGGGCAGCGGTGAGGACTATTTACAGGTGCGGTTCTATCCGGCAGGTGACGGTGCCGTCCATGCGGAGCTGCCGCTCGTGCGGATAAAGGAATTCAACTATCAGCTCAGCATGGGCGCAGGCAGGCATAATGAGGAAACAGGGGAACACTGGATCGCTTTCCGGATGGATCTCGGACGCTGCCGGCTGGAAGTGGAAGGCTGCTTTGCGGACGGCGATGCCCTGTCATATGCGGTGGTGGGATTCCGTGACAGTCTGGGTCCGATACTGAGCAGCGGCGACCTTGCCAATGACGACACGCCGTCGCTGAGCCTTGAAGAAGCATGCAATATCGAGCCTTTCCGGGGGATGATACCGGGGGCAGAGAGAGTCGGTTCCCTGTCCCTCGCCAAAGTCAGCCGTGGTGTCACGATCGGTGCGTCTGCGGTGACCGATGAGATCACCCTGCGCTATGAGAATGAAAATGAGGAGGCGATACGTGTATATTTCACAACGGATCCCCTGCCGGATGCCATGCCGGCGGAGGAGCTGCCGGAACTGGTGGACATGATGCAGAAATACGAGAGCAATGCAAGCACGATGAACATCAAGATGAGCGACAGTTGCTATGTATTGGTCGATAACATGGGCTGCGAAAGAGATGACTGCATCGCCTATCTTGAGCAGCTGGAGATGCTGGGATGAGACTTGCGGCATTTTGCCCTTGACAGATCCGCCGGAATCTGTTATACTGTAATATGTGAGCAGACTATGCGATAGCGTGTACGTTTTAGTCCACGAGGAAAGTCCGAGCATCACAGAGCAGGATAGCTGCTAACGGCAGCCGAGGGCGACCTTAGGGCAAGTGCAACAGAAAAGAAACTGCCGCAGTCATGCGGCGATGGTGGAATGGTGAGGTAAGAGCTCACCGGAGTGCAGGAGACTGCACTGCCGTGTAAACCCTATCCGATGCAACGCCTGATGGTACCAGCCGTCCGACACTGGCTCGGTGGGACGGCATTGGTAAGGGCGGCTTGAGCAATATGGCGACGTATTGCGTAGATAAATTATCGCACACGACAGAACTCGGCTTACCGGTCTGGTCACGAGCTGGCGGCGGAAGCTGTCAGCTCTTTCCTTTGACACCGATCCTCTTGCGCCCGGCAGACGGAGCCAGAGGATGGCATGAGATCATCCCGCAGTCACAACAGGAGGCAATGTATGAAACGTTTACTTTTGATCATGGCAGCAATGGCACTGTGCCTGACCGGATGCAGCACATCGGGGACGGAGTCCGACTCTGCACCGGCGGAGACGGTCGCTGTGTATCAGGCACTTCCCCTGCCGGATCTGTATATCGAGGTGCCGGACGGGTATCAGACCACTTCTTCCGAATTCTATGAAGAATACTATGTGAAAGACGATGCCAGCATCATCGTCACGGAAGATACATCCGGTGCGCCCTACACTTCCAGCAAGGACTATTCCATCACCGCCCTGTCGCAGTACCGGAGCATGACACATTCACTGGAGCTGATCGGTGATGATCAAGTCATGGCGGGCAGCTATGGGGTGGCGATCCTCGAATTCCGGTATACCCTCGATGAGAAGGATGAAAAATGGTTCACATCTATGGTCGGCTATATGACGGACGGGAATTCGATGTTCATCCTGACATGTAAGTCGAATTCCGAGACGTATGATTCGCATCGGGAGGAATTTTTGTCGGTGCTGCGGTCTCCGGCGATCATCAAGACCCCCGGGGCTTAATATCCCGGCACACGCAGGGAGTGGCAAAGAATTGATTCTTTTTTTCACGCATGTTAGAACGGGAAACGCCAGCCACCCTTTGCACGCAGTGCATTGGGTGGCTGGCGTTATACGCAGCTGAACGCGTGCTTTGACCGTTATAAAAGCTTGACACTATAGAACGCGCGGGGATGCAACGTGACGTTGCCGCAGGTGCAACGTCACGTTGCCAAAAATGGGGGCGAGGGGGCGGTAGCCCCCTCAGAAAAGGGGGTGCAGGGGGTGAAACCCCCTGCATAAAAAGCCCCCTCCCCGCCGCTGGCGGGGAGGGGGCTGGGGGTGGGGCAATAGCCAGCCCCCGCAGGGTGGC
>CANQYC010000005.1 GCA_947627945.1 uncultured Clostridia bacterium | reverse complement strand
CTCTCCCTGACTGCCTATGTGCGCACCAGCCGCCATACTTACGGCTTTATGGAGAAGCAGCCGCTGTTTACGGTGAGCGTGCTGCCGGAACAGTACCGGGAAGCACTTGCTTTCTGCGGGAGCCATTCCGGACGGGACTGCGACAAGGCGAAAGAGACCGGACTGCATCCCGTCGCTCTCGGCGGCAGCGTTGCCTTTGCGGAGGCAAAGCTGGTATTTGTCTGCGAAAAGGTGTATGCACAGATGATGGATACGAGCTGTTTTGTGATCCCGGAGATGGCAGAGCAATTCTACGGTGCTGACCCGATGCACAAGATGTTCATCGGCAGGGTGCTTTCTGTCTATACCCAGAGCTGACCTGCCCGTTTCACTGCATTGATGAGCCAAAGTCGCTGCCGTTTCGGGCAGGACAGGAGGTTATTATGGATTTTTCACCCAAGGAAGTTTTGAATTTTGTGACGGAGAATGATGTGAAGTTCATCCGCCTGACATTCTGCGACATGCAGGGCAATCTGAAAAACATTGCCATCATGCCGGATGAGCTGCCTCGTGCGTTCTCGCACGGCATTCTGCTCGATGCGGCGGGGTTTTCCGACTGCTATCAGGATCTGCTGCTGGTGCCGGATATCTCTACGCTCTCGGTGCTGCCGTGGCGTCCGAAATCCGGCAGGGTCGTGCGGTTCTTCTGCAACATCAAGAATCTGGACGGCAGCTACTATGCCGGGGAGCTGCGCCATACGCTCCAGAGCTATATCCATGAGCTGCGGGCGCAGGGGGTGACCTGTGAATGCGGCACAAAGTGTGAGTTCTACCTGTTTGACTGCGATCAGGAAGGACGCCCCACCAAGACGCCCCATGACCATGCGGGGTATCTGGATGTGGCACCGCTGGACAAGTGTGAGAACACCCGGCGGGAGATCTGCCTGTCTCTTGAGGAGATGGGACTGGATCCCCAGCGTTCCTGCCACAAGTACGGACCCGGACAGAATGAGATCGACTTTCGCTGTGCCGAGCCTGTCACCGCAGCGGACAATATGGTGCATTACAAGGCGGTCGTCAAGACGATCGCCGCCCAGAACGGCTTGTTTGCGTCCTTTATGCCAAAGCCCCTGAGCGGGACCTACGGGAGTGCCCTGACGATCTCCATCAAGATACGGAAACAGGGCAGGGATCTGTTTGCACTGGAAAACGGCGAGCTTCCGGCAGAGGGCAGACAATTCCTCGCCGGGATCCTGTCACATATCGAGGAAATGACGGTATTTCTCAACCCGATCGTGAATTCCTACACACGGCTGCGCCACAGCGGTGCGCCGAACGAGGTCTGCTGGTCATTTGAGAACAGGGGACCGCTTCTGCGGATCCCGGGTGCGGTAGGTACGGCACCCCGCATCGAGGTGCGCAGCCCCGACTGCTGCTGCAATCCGTATATCTGTTTCCGGCTGCTGCTCGCAGCGGGTATGGATGGCATCGCCAAGGGACTGGAACTGCGTGAGGAACTGCATGCGACAGCGGAGAAAAAGACATTCCCGACACTCCCTGCGAAGCTCGATGAGGCGTATGCACTGGCAAAGAACAGCCCCTTTATCGAGGCAAATCTGCCTGTGGAGATACGCCGGAACTTCTACCAGAGCATCGAGACACAGCTTGCCCTTTACAATGCCGCCGAGGACAAGGCAAAATTTGAGGAGCAGTATTTCCTGTCAGAGTGAGCGCAGCTCCTGCTGACGGGATGCCGATCTGTTACCTCTGTACCTATGCTACTTTTCACGGACATAAGGAGGTGTACGATTGGACAGAGCACTGATCGTTTCCGGCTCCGATAAAGCAATGGAAACTATTGCACAATTTCTTCATACCTACGGCTATACCAATATGACTTCGACAGCGAGCGGCAGTGAGGCACGCCGGCTGATGAGCAGCATGGAATACGCACTCGTGATCATCAATGCACCGCTTGCGGATGAATTCGGGCATGAGCTTTCGATCACCATAGCAGAAAACACCAGTGCCGGGATCATCCTGCTGTGCAAGGCGGATCTGCTCGAGGATGTTTCCGATAAGGTAGGGGATTATGGTGTCTGTGTGATCTCCCGCCCCATGAACCGCACGATGCTGCACCAGTCGATCCGTCTGGTCGAGGCTGTCCGTTCCCGGATGCTCGGACTGAAAAGGGAGAATTCCAAACTGCTGGTCAAAATTGATGAGATGCGGCTGATCAACCGTGCCAAGTGTGCGCTGATGCAGTACCTCAAGCTCACGGAGCCGGAGGCGCACCGCTACATCGAAAAGCAGGCAATGGATACCCGTTCGACACGAAAGGATGTCGCCCTGCGTATCCTTTCGACCTATGAGCTGTGAGAAATGTGCGCTGCCGGATCCCGCAACGGGGATGCGGGCAGAAAAATACTATGGATAAAAATGATCACGCCGGATGAGCCGGCGTGATCGTTTTTTTAATGATCCGGGGAACTGTTATTTTACCGTATAGTCAAAGACCGTCGGTGCCTCCGGCAGTGCATAGCCGGTGCCGAGGAAGTAATCCGTATGCGGCGGCTGGTTATAGCCGTTGTTCTCGGCAGCTACCTGAACACGGTACTGCGGGTTGTGCATCAGCGAGTAGACGGGGTATTCCGTTGCATAGGTCGTGGTGAATACACGAAGCCCGCCATCGCTCTTGCGGAAGATCATTTCCTCACGCCAGTCACCTGTCAGATCGCAGGTCAGGCAGGCATTGGACTTCGAGGCATTGTTATAGGTCACGCCATCGCCCGTGAACACTCTGCCCTTGCCGTACTGGTCTGCCATTGTCCGGTCAAGGACGGCTCTTTCCAGTACATCCGTCCAGTAAACGACAGAATTCTGTCCCCACTTGGTGATGTCCGCCCACTGGCAGACCACATCATGGCTGCCGGTCGTCTCATAGACATTGCCGGAATGGCTGCCGACCATCTCGGCTCCGGCATTGCCGGCGATCAGATTGTCCACAAGGCATCTGCCTGTATCGCCGCCGGCAGTTTCACGGAACAGTGCCTTGCCGGTCGCTGCATCCCGCAGCTCGATACCGAAATTGATGCTCTTGCCGTTCGGATGAGTGCCATCCTCCAGACACTGGAAGATCTCCAGACCCGGATTTGCCGGATCGAAGTCACCGATGTGCAGGGCATCGCCGTGCGCATTGCTGGTCGTATAGAGCAGCTTTCCGTTGTCGTCAATGACTGCCGAGCCGCAGACGATCTCCTGCTTTCCGTCGCCGTCCACATCGGCTGCCATTTCCTGATGATTGCCGTCACCGTAGCCGGCGGTGTTCTTGTTGTATCCGGTATCGAATACCCAGCGTTTCGAGAGTTTCTTGTCCTTGACATCCCATGCAGCGACTGCCAGTCTGGTATAGTAGCCTCTGCCGAAGATGGCACTTGCGTTCTGACCGTCGAGATATGCCACACATGCCGTGAATCTGTCCACACGGTTGCCGTAGCTGTCGCCCCAGTCGCTGACAGTGCCTCTGCCCGGATCATAGTCCTGTGTGTCGAGGGCAGCACCCGTTGCGCCGTCAAAGAGGGTGATGTACTCCGGTCCGGAGAGGATGCGTCCCGCACTGCTGCGGTAGTCCTTTGTGCCGTCACCGATGACATTGCCCTTGCCGTCCACCGTGCCGTCTGCTGTCTTGCAGATCAGCTCGCACTTGCCGTCGCCATCAAAGTCATAGACCGTGTACTGTACGTAGTGTGCGCCCGCACGGATGTTTTTTCCGAGGTCGATGCGCCATACCAGTGTGCCGTCAAGACGGTAGCAGTCGATATAGACATCGCCTGTATAGCCGTCCTTGGAGTTGTCCTGTGAATTGGAGGGATCCCACTTCACGAATACCTCATAGGTGCCGTCGCCGTCAATATCGCCCACGGAGCAGTCATTCTCCGTATAGGTGCAGGTGGTGCCGTCCGGCATGGTCATGTCGGCTGGCTTCTGGGTATTGATGTCGAAATAGGCACCGCTCTGCCCGGAATTCTTTGTGCCAAAGACGAGTGCCGGGCTTGCCTGCTCGGTCATCCGGCTCCCGACATAGGTGTCGATCGTGTAGACATCCTTTGCCGTGCCGCCCTGGTCAAAGTAGTTGCTGGCTTCTCCCGCTGCGACTTCTGCGAGCAGCGTGCCGTTTTTATAGAGCTTGAAATTCGTATTGTCCGCATCTGTTGCCAGAATACGCCATGTCAGCATCATGCCCGTGCCCGTATTGGCAGCCGTCAGCCCCCGGGAAAGATATTCCATCTGGTAGCCCTGTCCTGCCTGATTGTGTTCACTGCTGCCCTCGGCAGCTACCTTGATCGGCGGGATGTGCGTGCCGTCAGAGACTGCTTCTTCTGTGCCGCTGACGGAAACATAGTCGATATTCGGCGCACCGTCTTCCGTTTCCGAGGTGAACGTCAACACATTCACGCCAGCCTGCAGGGGCAGATAGAGCGTTTCCTCCGTCCAGTCTGTCCAGCTGCCTGTCGCCTTTCCCTGAAGTGTCCAGTAGGAGATCTGCTGGTTCAGATGCACAGAGACAGTCCGGTCAGCCGTGCCGCCGTTGGCATACCGCACCTTGACTGCATACACACCTGCCGCAGAGACAGATACGTTCCACGATGCCGATACACCTGCCTTGTTGTCGAGATTCAGGTACGCCTCCTGCGTAAATCCTGCATTGACCGTTTCCGAGACGCCCTCTGTGAATGCGCCGTCCACGCCCGCATAGACACGCTCCCACGGCACATCTTCGGCGATGAAGTCGCCCTTGCCCGTGAGAAGGAACTTGTTCAGCCGTACAAGGTCGGTCACGGTGATCCCTGCCTTGCCGTCCACATTGGCAGCATATTTCTGCTGTGCCGTGCCTGTACCGCCGAGGAGCAGACGCTTGGCAAGTGCGGCATCAAAGACATTCACGATACCGTCATTGTTCAGATCGCCGGGGGTGAATTCCTCACCGCTCACCGTGCAGGGCGTTTCCGCTGCATCTGTGATCCATGAAACAGGCACCAGCTCCCAGTCCTGACAGTTGATCCCGTTCTGCTCCCACATCTGGACATTGGCACCGGCACTGGTCTCGGCATTGACAATCTCAACGGCTTTTTCGTTCGCCTTGCTGATGATGCGTGTGCTGCCGTCCTTGTTGCCGGCAAGGCGGAACAGCTGGTTGTCGGCACCGGTCTCCTCATAGAGGCAGACATTGGCATCCGCCGCATCCTTGCCGTCACCGGCATTGAGCAGATAGCTCTTCCCGCCGGAGAGCATGGAATAGATCTTGTAATAGCCATCATCGGTACTTTCAAGACGCCATGTGTCATAGGGATGCGCAGCATCCGTACTCCACTGCTGTATGTTGGCGGCATTTTCTGCCTTTCCCTCCGTGACATTGAGGTACAGCCCGCTGTTGACATTGCGGATGACATACACGCCGTCATAGCTTTCTGCTGCGCCGGCGGTGAGGGGTGCCGCCGGAAGTGCTGCCAGCATCATCAGGGCAGCCAGAAAGGATTTGATACGCTTCATTCAGAATCATCTCCAGTTTCAGATCGGGCAGCGGAGCCGCCCGGGATGGGTGCGGGGCAGGGGAGCCGTCCCCGCAGTACGCATATGCATATAGCTCTATTATACAATATTTTTCAGAATTTGTCAAGAGAATTTTACACACAAAAATGCAGGGACAGTATTTCACTGTCCCTGCATCTATACTGTGAAATAGAAGCGCAGCCGGATGCCCCATCAGCCCTCCATGCGCAGATCATCGAGCGTCAGCCCCTCGGAGACCAGCCGGAAGCGGATGCTTTCCGGTTTCAGACCGCCTTGGGCAAAGTAGAGCCGCATTACGGTGTACTGGGAGAGAAGTCCGATCTTCTTGGTGATGGCTACGGGCTTTCCGCCGGTGCCGTTCCATGTCATGGTCGCAACCGCCGTTCCCATGCTGAAGAGCGTCACCGGACTCTGTGCCAGTTCGCTGAGCGTGGAGGAGGCGGTGATCGTCATTTCATACCAGCCAGCTTTGCGGACACTCAGGGCAAAGGAATGGCTGCTGCCACGCTCCGCCTTGACATGGTCGAGCGGCAGTGTCAGGTCATCCTCCAGCTCATAGAATACCATCGGTGCGCCGCCGTCCGTTTCTTCGAGCGGTCGGTTGAGGATCTCAGCAGGCACCGGCTTGCCGAGCTGCCGATCCATCGCATGGGTATGCAGCAGGAAACGGCAGATATTGCAGGCGCATCTTTGCAGCTCGCCCCGGCGCAGTTTCCCGTCCGCCAGAGCCTCTGCAAGGTCATCCGCATTCTTTTCGCAGTCCTGACACACCATGTACAGGTCATTCTGCGCCTTTACCATGGCGGAGAGCTTCCCTCTGTCGGGGGCGGTGCCACGTTCGTTGATGTCTGCCCACCAGTCCGTCATGATGATGCCGTCAAAGCCCCATTCGTTCCGGAGGATCTCTGTACACAGATCATAGCTGCCCGCTGTCCACAGTCCATTGACAGAACCGTAGGTCGTCATGACCGAGCAGGCATTGCCCTCTTTCACGGCAATCTCAAAGCTGCGCAGATACAGTTCCCGCAGTGCCCGTTCGGAGACGACAGAATCCAGAAAATGCCGCCTTGTCTCCTGATTGTTCGCACAGCAGTGCTTGATGGTGCCGGTCACGCCGGCACTGTGCAAGCCCTGTAATTCGGCGGCGGCAAGCGTGCCCGTCAGGTAGGGATCTTCGGAGAAGTACTCGAAGTTCCTGCCATTGAGCGGATGGCGGTGCAGGTTCATGCCGGGGCCGAGCAGCGCATCCACACCGTTGACGGTCATTTCCACGCCTAAGCAGGCATACAGTTCCCGAAGCAGTGCGGGGTCAAAGGTCGAGGCAAGCAGTGTGCCGTTGGGCAGGCTGAATGCCTTGGTGCCGCAGTCCATGCGGATGCCCGAGGGGCCATCTGCACAGCAGGCGGCAGGGATGCCATAGGATGAGAGCCTTGCTGTCACACCGCCGAAAGCGGATGCCGTGCCGGGCGTGACACGGGGACTGCCCATGCCCTCGCCCCTGACCAGTTCACACAGTGCCTCATCCGGCAGCTGGGCGACAAATTCCTCCACCGTGACTTTTCCGGCGGCAACATCGGCAAGGACGCTCTGTTTGTCGGTCTCGGGCAGTGTCTCCGGCATGCCCTCCTGACGGCGGACATTTTCGTCATAGGCAAGCAGCGGTGTGTCCTCATAGCCGACAGTATAGCCCTCTGCTGCCGGAACAGGCTTCATGCGGCGGAACGGCTCCACAGGGGCAAGTGCCTGCCGATGGCGGGAGACGACTGTCAGCTCCGGCACCGTGATCTCCGCAGCGGATACGGCACTGCGGACATCCGTGCCCACATAGAACCGGTACACACCTGCCTCCTGTACGAAGCAGTACGGATGCCCTGTCACGCCGCTGTCGTCATAGGAGGCGGGCGGCGTCAGCGGGAGACGGAGCGTCTGTGATGCGCCGGGTGCAAGCACACCGGTCTTTTCATAGGCAGTCAGCACCCTTGCCGGCTTGCCGAGCAGCCCCTGGGGTGCCTCGCAGTAGAGCTGTACGACCTCTCTGCCGGGGACTGTTCCCGTATTCGTGACGGTCACGGGCAGCACCGCACCATCCGCATCGCCGGGGGTGACGGAGAAGGTGGTATAGGACAGTCCGAAGCCGAAAGGATAGCACACCCTGTCTCTGGCAAATGTCTCAAAATAGCGGTAGCCGACATAGATGTCCTCTGCATAGACATCCTTGTTCTGTCCGCCGAAATTGGCATGGGACGGGTAGTCGGCGATCTCATAGGCAATGGTATCCGGCAGCTTGCCGCAGGGGGACACTGCCCCTGTCAGCACGTCCGCAGCACCCTTGCCGCCGGTCATGCCGCCCTGCCACAGATAGGCAACGGCATCCGGACGGTAAGTATCCATAAAATGCATATCAATGATATTGCCGGTATTGAGCAGTACGATCATGACCGGGAAAGCCTCCCGCACCAGCCGCAGCATCTCCTCCTCGGTGTCTGTCAGGAGAAAGGAGCCTTTTTCCATGCGGGTGTCCTGTTCTTCTCCGGCAGTCCTGCCGATGATGACGATCGCTTTGCGGCATGCGGCAGCAGCTTCCTGCACCAGAGCGGCATCGAGCGGCATTTCCTCCTGCGACCATGGTTCATTGCCGAAGCCCACGCCCGGATCAAAGGGATGGGTGCTGTCCCATTCCCGGTAGACCGAAAGCAGCCGTTCATTCAGACGGATCCCGGCATCGGTCAGCCCCTGCGGGATATTGGTGGTATGTGTGACGTTGACCATGCCGCCGGAGCCGGTGCCGCTTTTGTAGTAATGCAGCTGAATGCGTCCGAACAGTGCGATCTCCTCATTTGCTGCGAGCGGAAGTGCATGATGCTCATTTTTCAGCAGGACGATGCCCTCTGCGGCAGCCCGTGCTGCGACAGACAGATAGTGGTTCCAGTCAAGTGTGTTTTTCATGTATGCTCCTCCTTCAGGGATTAGAAAATAAAGACCGACGCTGTCCGGGGGCGTGCCGGTCTCCATTTGCTGACCCCCAAACGGGCGTCCCGGCATTTTCATGCCGGGACACGGGAAGTCTCACTTCACGGGGAGTTCCGTGATCACTTGGACGCAGTATTTCAGGATGTTGAGGGAGTCGTTTGCATCGAGGAGATCATTTTCATCCACATCGGCATTGCGAAGTCCCTCGGGTTCTGCACAGGTGGTGTCACCGAGCAGATACTTGTTGAGGAGAATGACATCGGAGATAGAAACCGTATCATCGAGATTGACATTGCCAAAGTCCGGTGTTCCGGGAACTGGTTCTGTTTCCTCGGTGGTTTCCTCCGTTGCCGGCTTTGTCTCAGGTTCTTCTTCGCCGTTCCAGACGAACAGATCCTCCGGCAGCTCGTCGAGCGTGATGCAGTAGTCGCTCTGGTAGGTATTGATCAGAGTGTCCACATTCTGGTAGTCGGAACCGGAGATGAACTGCGGCGCACCGGACTCACCGTCATACCATGTGCAGAAGTACAGCCATTTTGCCTGTTCGATCTGGAGATTCTCGATGCTCGGCAGGCAGTCGTTCTCTGCAATGGAGACCATCTTGTTGTTGCCGACCAGATCGACCATAGACCAGTAGATCGCACTTTCGGCATCTTCATTCGGGCCGGAAGTCTTGCCGTCATGACGGTGGTACTGCACATTGTACTTGTCATAGCCGACCAGATCGACCCACTCATCGCCGGTGTACCAGAGACCGGATTCTGTCGACCATGTGTAGAGGTTCTGTTCCCAGATCAGATTGTGGATGCCGTATTCTTCCGTCAGTGTGGTGTAGAGCAGCTTCCAGAGCTGATTATAGACTTCGCTGCCTTCCTTTGCCCACCAGAACCATGCACCGGAGCCGTCTGCGCCGCCGTTGCCCTCTGCCTCATGCAGCGGACGGAAAATGACAGGCACATTGGCATCCTGTAGCTTTTTCAGCTCCGTGGCGAGCAGTCGCATTGCCTCCTGGAAGAAGACATATTCCTTGGTGCCTTCCACCATGCAGTTTGCGGTCACAAAGTCTGTTTTCTCGGTATAGGTGAACTGCTGCCAGTCGTTGGAAATTTTTGTGATGTTGCCCTCATCGTCGATCTCAAAATCGTCCATGGAGGTCGGTACCGTCACATGCCAGCTTGCGGTGCAGATGCCGTTCTTGTTCGTCGTCCAGTCGATCATTCTGTCTGTGACGCCGTCCTCCCATGCAAAACCGGGGTTGTGGGTGTTGAAGTCAAAGCCCCGGATCGCCGGATACTTGCCGGTCGTCTCATAGAGATAGCGGCACTCATAGTCATAGTCATTGTAGCTATAATTGCGGTTCTGGGTGTTGTAGTTGTATGCCTGTCCGTTGTCGTCGTAACATGTCCAGACGAAAGTGGAACCGTCATCGGCAACGTCCTTGCTCTCGGGGTCGAAGCTGTAGGTGTTGCCCTGATCGTCCACACAGGTATCTGTTGCGGCATCGTAGTGGATGTTGACATTCACGCCGTGACCGCCGCCGTAGATCTCCTGCTGACCGGCGAGGATATTATTGCCATAGACAGAGCGCAGGTACTTGAGCAGTGCCCTTGCCTCCGGGGTCGCTTCCGGATCCACAGGGACATCGGTGCCGGTCACTTCCGGGAATTCTGCTTCTTTAATCGTGATGGTGTCGAAAGCGGCGTAGCCGTATTCGCTGACGAAAGAGATCTCATTGACGCCCTTTTTCAGCCGGAAAACGCCGAACTTGACATCTGTCCAGTCCTCGTAGTACGGCATGATGTAGGTGTATTTGATGCCGTTGATGACGATGGTCTGCTGGCGTGACTCGTCCTTGTTGAGCCGCTGCACGGCACGGACATCGATCTCGTACATGCCCTCTTCTTCCACTTCGATCTCGAACTCGATGGGGGAGCTGGTGAGATAGGCAAAGCCATCACCGGAGTATCCGGGTACCTGAACTTCGTAGAGGGAAGTCCAGAGATCAACGCCCTCGAAGTCCTCTACCTCATAGGTACCGGGGGGATAGGCAGCAGCCGACACCGCCGCCGGGAATACCGGCAATGTACTCACACAGAGCGCAGCGGAGACTGCCGCAGCGGCAAATCTTTGGATGATCTTCTTCATAAACATGACCTCTTCTTTCTATCGTGCGTGTACCCGGGCGTTCCGGGTACCTATAGGTTCATTATAGCATATTTCTCCACAAATTACTATGTATGTTTTTCACAAATTTAGCACTTATTTTTTAGGAGCTTTGACAGGGAGAGGAGGATGCAGCCTGCTGCACAAATTCACTCTTGCAATTCCCGCAGAAAGATGCTATAATAGAAAGTGGACGCTTGTGCCGTATGACAATACAGAAAGGAAACCAAACAACATGGGTATGATCCCTGAAAAGAAAGCTTCTTCTCCGGACGCCGTCCATCCCGTGATCGCCCGCATGGTCGGGGAGATCACCAAGGCGATCAGCGGCAAGACGGAGATCATCTATAAAGTCCTGCTCACCATCCTTGCGGGCGGGCATATCCTCCTTGAGGACATGCCCGGGGTCGGGAAGACCACGCTCGCACTTGCCCTTTCCCGGACGCTGTCCCTGTCCTGCAAACGGATCCAGTTCACACCCGATGTACTGCCGACAGATGTGGTCGGCTATCACATGTACCATAAGGACTCCGATCGCTTCGTTTTCCGCAAGGGTCCGGCGTTCTGCCATCTGCTGCTTGCGGATGAGATCAACCGTACCTCCAGCAAGACGCAGTCGGCACTGCTCGAGCTGATGGAGGAGGGAGCTGTGACGATCGACGGGGAGACGCATGTGCTGCCGTCGCCGTATATCGTCATTGCCACACAGAACCCCATCACCTGTGTCGGGACGCAGCGGCTGCCGGAGTCGCAGCTTGACCGGTTCATGGTGCGCCTGTCCATCGGCTACCCGGATGCACAGAGCGAAGTGGAGATCCTGAAGACCAGACAGGGGACGGATCCGCTTGCCGATGTCCGCCCGGTGGCGGATGCGGAAATGCTGCGCCAGATGCGCAAGGAGACGGATACGGTCTTTGTCAGCGATGTGCTGTATGGGTACATGGTCTCCCTTGCGGCTGCCACACGCAGCCATGCGGCAGTGCGGCTCGGCATCAGCCCCCGTGGCACGCTCTCTCTGATGCGCATGGCAAAGGCATCTGCCTATGCACAGGGGCGGGATTATGTGTTGCCGGACGATATTTCCTATGTGTGCAGAGATGTGTTCTGTCACAGGCTCCTGCTGCATGGCACGGCAGGCAGCCGTGAGGATGCGGATGCGGTGATCCGGGACGTGGTCGCCTCCGTTCCGCTGCCATGGACGGACTGATATGCTGCGGGCAAAGCTGTTGTATCTTGTCCTGGTGGCAGGACTGACGATATTTTATGTGCTGTACATTGATTCGATGCCGCTGCTGTTTCTCAGCTGCGTGCTGCTGCTGCCTTTGCTGCTGAAAGCCTCCGTGCTGTGGCTGCATTTCTGCTCGGATGGTGCGGCAAGCTGTCAGATCGAATGCTGCACGGCGGAGGATCCGGTGCCGGTGGTCATTACGCTCGACAACCGCTGTCCGCTGTTCTTTTCACGGGGAGAGGCAGTGCTGCGGATCCGCCATTCTTTCGGCAGAAAGGCGGAGACGATGCGGCTGCATTTTCCGGTGCGTGGGCAGAACACCACCCGGCTGACTTTTTACCTTCATGCAGACCGCTGCGGGTCGGTGGAGATCCGGCTCATGCGGCTGCGGGTGTATGACCTGTTCCGGATGTTCCACACCAATGTCCCGCTGCACAGCAGCAGGCTTTCGCTGCTCGTGCTGCCGAGACCGCTGTCTCTGCCGGTGTCGGAGTCGGCACCGCCCGTCCCGCAGCCTGAGAGCATCCGGTATGAGGATAAGCCGGGGGACGATCCCTCGGAGCTGTTCGGCATCCGGGAATATGTGCCCGGCGATGCGGTCAGCCGCATTCACTGGAAGCTCAGTTTGCGCTCGGACAAACTGATGATCCGGGAGCTGGGTTCCCCGGTGGAGCAGTGTACGCTGCTGCTTGCGGAATTTCTGCCGGAGGGCGGCAGCATGCCGGATGTGCAGGAGGCAGAGCATTTTCTGGCGGTCGTCTATTCTCTGGCGATGCAGCTCATCACGCTGGCGCATCCCTTTGTGCTGTCGTGGTATGACGGCAAAAGGGGGGAGCAGCTCCGGTATGCCCCGGATTCCCGGGAGATGCTGGCGGATACGTTCCGGGAACTCTACCAGTCGCTGCTGGTGATGGGTCCGCATCCGGATGCCATCCGGGAGACTTTCGGAGAGATGGCATTTTCTTCCTCGGTCGTCATCACCAACGCCGCCGGGACGGGACTGCTGCATGCTGCGGAGGAGAAGATCCTTGCCAACCAGCATACACTGCTGCTCGTGCGGGAGGCAGAGAAGCTGCCGGTCTCCGACCTGACGGATATCTGCATGGTACTGCCGGGACAGGCGTGCGATACGATCGTTCTGTGATGCTGTGAGAGAGGTAGCCTATGAAGCAGAAACATCCCGGTGCCGGCAGCGGCATCCGGATAGACAATACACTTTCCATTGCGCTGCGCCGCCGGACGGCATCCCATCCGACCGCTCCGCTCGTCTTTCTGTCGATGCTCGGGGCAGTGAGCTGCTGCGGGACATTTCTGAGCATGTTCTCGCCGGTGGGCTGTGCGTGGGTCGTCCTGTTGTTCACGGCGGCGGTCGCTGCATTTTTCAGCTGGCATGCCGCACATCCCGAGGGACGGCATCTGTCGATGCTGGCATTTTTTGCGCTGTACGGTGCCGTGTTCTTTTTCCGGCGGCAGGCACTTGTCTGCGGCTACAGCAGCCTGATGAATGCCATCTATCAGACCATCTACAAATCGGACTGGGAGTATTTCACGGCAGATATGGCATACGATCCGGAACGCAGCACGGTGCTGTTCCTGTGTGCGGCACTGGTGCCGCTGGTCTGGCTGCTCTGCTATGCGATCATTCGCTACAGGAGTTTTTTGCTCAGTCTGCTGGTGAGCCTGCCGATCGTGGAGCTGGGATTCTTCTTTGGCGTGGCACCGGATCATGTGCCGGCATCGGCACTCTTTGCATTCTGGTGCGGTGCGGCAGCACTGCAGCTCGGTGCCGGTTCGGGCATCATGAGGCGCAACGGACAGACGGGCTTTGTACGGCGCAAAAATACATTTGCACCTGTCTGCGGGATGCGGTTTCTGGTCGGCGGAAAGGCAGGGGTCACCGCTGCGGTGATCGCCTTTGTGCTGTGCATGGGCACGGACTGTCTGCTCAAAGGCACGGGCTATGAACGTCCGAACGTGGTCAAGGTACTGCGCAACAATTTCCAGTATTACAGTGCCTCCATTGACTGGAGCGATCTGTCCACGGTGTTCCCCTTTCTGAAAAGTCCCTCAGAGGAAAATGACATCCTGCGTATGGGGCGGATCGACAAGCAGATATTTGAGGACGATACCGTCTCGGAGGCATTCTTCGAGTTCCGTCCGGAGGGCAGGGTCTACCTGAAATACCGGACATTCCATCTCTATGACCGCAGCAGCTGGAAGAAGCTGTCGGATGCGGATCTGGCAGTGCCGCTGCCGGATGTCATGCAGCAGACCGGATGGTCGGAGGAGGACTTCCTCGGTGCCTCCGCTGCCATGTTACAGGATACCTATGTCGAGATGCATCTGCACACGGCGGAGGAAGAATTGCAGCATTCGGTGCCGTATGGCTGCTGGCGGGATGCGGAGCTTCCGGATCCCGGTTTTCCCCTTGCCGCAGGGGACACAGCCTATGAGATCTTTTCCGGCGGCAACTATGAGGAACTGCTTGCGGACACGGCAGCCACGAACATTTCGAGCGACCGGCTGGTACAGGGCAGTATGCCGGAGATCGCAGCACTTTTGGGGACGCAGCGCAACCGCTATCTGCTGCCGGATCTGCACTATGGCGGTCCGGAATTATCCACGGGTGCGACATCTACGGTGCCGGCGGTGCTTGGCGTGTGCGGCTACACGGACTATGCCTATGCCAATTTCACACAGCTCCCCGATACGGCGGCAATGCAGCGGATACGGGACGCCTATGGCGATCTGCTTGCGGGCTATGATGCCCGGACGGCTTCACCTGCCGAGACGATCGCTCTGCTCCGGAAGATCCGGGAACGGCTCTGCAATACGGTGAGCTATACGCTGTCACCCGGCAAAACACCGCCGTATGAGGATTTTGTGGCGTGGTTTTTGCTCGAACACCGGGAGGGCTACTGTATGCACTATGCCACTGCCGGGACGATACTCGCTCGGATGGCAGGCATCCCGGCACGGTACTGTGAGGGCTATCTCATCAGCGAGGATGACCTCAGCGAGAAGGATGGGCACTGGTATGCGCAGATGAAGGACAGCAGTGCCCATGCGTGGACGGAGATCTATCTCGAAGGCATTGGCTGGATCCCCTTTGAGTTTACCTTTTCCTATTTTACGCCGCCCCCCACCGAAGCACTGCCCACGGAGACCGTGCCGGAAACGACGGAACTGCCGTCGGAGCCCGTCACGGCGGAGGCGACAGCACCTCCCCCGGCACCGCCTGCCGCCACGCTCCCGGCAGAGACCGTGCCGGAGGAGATCACACAGCAGGAAAGCGCATTGCTGCCAATGCTGCTCATACTTGGCATTTTGACGGGCATATGCCTTGTGATCGGCGGATTTGTCCTTGCAAGGCGGATCGCCCTGCGGCGGCAGAAGATGCGCCTGTTACAGCAGGATCCCGCAGCGGCAGGTGCCTATGCATGGCAGCGGATATTGCGCTGCATGGAGCGCATCGGGGTGGATACCCATGTGCCGACGGCGGCTGCACTGGAAGCGACGGCGTTGGAGCTGTGCGAACCGTACTTGGAACAGACGCTGCTGACGGATGCCATCCGTGCCGGGATCCGCCTGCGGTACAGTCCGCATCCGCCGGATGCAGAGGAACTGCGTGCCCTGCGGAGGGCGGCAGTGGAGCTGCCGGCTGCGATCTGTAAACAGGCAAGCCCGGTGAAGCGGTTCTGGCTCCGGTGGATCCTGCATTATGTGTAAAGGAGGCATGACAATGCCCTATCAGATACATTACGGCAGCAGTGCCTTTGCCGTGCCGGGGGATGTGGCTGACCATTTCCTGCGGCTGGCGGATGCGGTGCAGCTTCGGGTGCTGCTCTATCTGCTGCGCCATGAGGGAGCTGCTCCGGCGCAGATCGCTGCATTTCTGCACATCACCGAGGAACAGGCAGAGGAGGCACTTGCCTTCTGGGTGCAGGCGGATGTCCTGCGGACAGATCAGGCGGAGACGGGCAAATTCCCCTTTGCACCGCCTGCACCTGCATTGCAGGAGACGCCCGCCGTGCCGGCGGTGCAGCAGAGCAGCAGGGAAGTGAAGCTCGATCCCACGGAGATCGCCGATGCGCTGGGACATTCCCAGACGCTCAGAGACCTCTTTTCCCACTCGGAGAAGATCCTCGGCAAGCCGCTTTCCCACATGGAGCAGCGGTCACTGCTCTGGCTGCACCAGTACATCGGGATGCCCGGAGAGGTGCTGCTCATGCTCCTGCGGTACTGCGTGTCCATCGGGAAGTACAGTGCATCTTATCTCGAAGCCATCGCCGTGCGCTGGGCAGAGCAGGACATCATGACGATGCCGCAGGCGGAGGAGGCGATCACGCAGATGCAGCAGTCGCATGACTATACTGCCCGTCTGCGCCGGATGTTTGAGATGAAGCGCAGCCCCACCACACAGCAGAAGAAATATATCGACGCATGGCGGGCGGCGGGCTACTCTATGGAGCTGCTGCAATATGCCTACGAGCTGACGATCGAGAACATAGAAAAGCTCAATTTCAAGTACATCAACACCATTCTGACCGGATGGGCAGAGCAGGGCATCACCACGCCCGAACAGGCGAAGCAGCGGGACAGTGCGCACCGCTCCGGCAAACGCCGCAAACCTGCCCTCACGGCAGAGGAAGCGGCAGAGATGGACGAATATCTCAGCTTGGTGAACCGGTTTAAGGAGGACAAGGCATGAAGGAGGAGATCTTTCAGGAGGCACTGCGCATCGTACAGCAGCGGCGGATGCAGGCTGTGACAGAAAATGAACGCCGCTATGCGCACATCAATGCCAGCATCCCGCAGATCGCCGAGATCAATGCCCGTCTGGCACAGACGGCATCCCGGGTGCTGTCGCTGGCGCAGGATGGACAGGCAGAACAGCAGATCGCTGCCCTGCGCCGGGAAAATGAGGAGGCACAGCGCATCAGTGCCGGGCTGCTGACGGCGAACGGCTATCCGGCGGACTATCTTGACATTCGGTATCACTGCCCTGTCTGCGGGGATACAGGCTATGCGGACGGACAGATGTGCGAATGTCTGCGGCGGGAGATCGCAGGTGTCAGTACCCGGCGGATGAACCGGGATGCCCAGCTTGCGCTGTGTGATTTTTCGCAGTTTTCGCTCGAATACTACCGGGGGCTGCAGACGGAGGACGGACGGGACTGCTATCAGGTCATGGCAAGGATCTTACAAGGATGCCGCAGCTATGCACGGGAGTTCAGCACTGCCTCGCCGAGCCTGCTGTTTTTTGGCAAGACGGGCAGGGGCAAGACACATCTTTCACTGGCGATCGCAAAGGAAGTGCTTGCGGCAGGGCATGATGTTGTCTATGACTCTGTGATCAATCTGCTCGGACAGGTGGAGCGGGAGCATTTTAGCAGGAGCCGTCAGGAGACGGATACGCTCGACACGCTGCTGCGGACAGAGCTGCTCATCTTAGACGACATGGGAACGGAGTTCGATACGCCGTTTTATGTTTCGGTCGTCTACAATATCATCAACACCCGCCTGAACCGGGGACTGCCGACAATCATCAGTACCAATCTCGGACCGCATGAGATCCGGCAGCGGTATGAGGAACGCATCGTCTCCCGGCTGTTTGCGGCGTATGAAAGTATGCATGTGGAGGGAAAGGACATCCGGCTGCTGAAGAAGCAGCAGGAGGATGGCATTCTCTGATATGGGGGAAAACGCTCAGGAAAGGATGAGGTAGAATGGATTTTTTAGAGCTTGCGAAAAAAAGATGTTCCACCCGTGCCTACACGGCACAGAAGGTGGAGGACGAGAAGCTGGCACGGCTGCTCGAGGCGGCAAGAGTCGCACCGACAGGTGCCAATTCACAGGCATTCCGGCTGCTTGTGATCCGCAGTGAGGAGGGGCTGGCAAAGCTGGCGGAGGCAGCCAATTTCTACAATGCACCGCTGGCGATCGTGGTGTGTGCGGATGTGGAACAGTGCTGGCACAGGAGCTTTGACGGGAAGTGCATTTCGGATATAGATGCCTCCATCGTCAGCACACATCTTGTGCTTGAAGCCACGGAGCTGGGGCTGGCATCTCTCTGGATATGCCGGTTCAAGGCGGATGTGCTGCGGGAGCAGTTCCACATCCCGGAGGGGCTGGAACCGGTCAATCTGACGGTGTTCGGGTATCCGGACGGCGAACTGAAATCGCCGGACCGCCATGCCGCAGAGCGCAAGCCGCTCTCTGCGCTGGTCGTGAATGAGCATTTTTAAGAAAGACAGCCTGTAAGGGGGCGTATGCGATGGCATTGACAGCGGCACAGATGGAGCGGTATTCCCGGCACATCCTTCTCAGGGAGATGGGGACAGAGGGGCAGGAGAAGCTCCTGCATGCGAAAGTACTCATCCTTGGTGCCGGCGGACTTGGTTCTCCGGCGGCACTGTATCTTGCCGCAGCGGGCGTGGGGACGATCGGCATTGCGGA
Organism: uncultured Clostridia bacterium; assembly: GCA_947627945.1. Taxonomy (GTDB): domain Bacteria; phylum Bacillota; class Clostridia; order Oscillospirales; family Ruminococcaceae; genus UBA3855. The sequence goes on along the minus strand of CANQYC010000005.1, from coordinate 16,922 downwards.
TGCGGATGAAGTGGATCTGTCCAATCTGCAGCGGCAGATCATCCACACGACAGCCGACATCGGCAAGGCGAAGGTGCAGTCTGCCAGGGAAACGCTGCAAGCGGTCAATCCCGATGTGACGGTAAAGACGTACCATACATTCGTCACCCCGGAGAATATCATGGAGCTGATCGCAGACTACGATTTTATTGTGGATGCCACGGATAATTTCCCGTCGAAGTTTCTCATCAACGATGCCTGTGTGATGGCGAAAAAGCCATTTTCCCATGCGGGCGTCCTCGGCTTTCAGGGGCAGCTCATGACCTATGTGCCGGGGCAGGGACCCTGCTACCGCTGTATTTTCGGGGATGTTCCGCCGGAGGATGCCGTGCCGACCTGCAAGCAGGTGGGCATCATCGGGGCAGTGGCAGGCGTGATCGGCAGTTTGCAGGCAATGGAAGCAGTCAAGTACCTCATCGGCAGGGGAGACCTGCTGACGGGCTGCCTGCTGACCTTTGATGCAATGACGATGGAGTGGCGCAAAGTCCGTCTTCCGGCGGACACTTCCGGCTGTGCGGTCTGCGGTGACCACCCGACGATCACGGAGCTGATATGAGCAAGTGGGTAAAATTGGTCTGTAAATGCGAATTGCCTCTCTTTGCATATGCAAAGAGAGGCAAACTTTATCGGATATAGACCCGTTTCATCACCTGCGGTGTGACGGGTCTGTCCTGAAAGCCGGTCGGTGTCCCGGCGATCTCATCCACAGCGTCCATGCCGGAGACGACCTTGCCGAAAGCGGCATATTCTCCGTCCAGATGCGGTGCATCCTCGTGCATGATGAAGAACTGCGAGCCGGCAGAATCCGGATCCATCGCCCTTGCCATCGAAAGCACACCACGGGTGTGTTTCAGGTCGTTGCGGATGCCGTTGGATGCGAATTCGCCCTTGATGTGCCAGCCGGGTCCGCCGGTGCCGGTGCCGAGAGGACACCCGCCCTGGATCATGAATCCCGGAATGACACGGTGAAAGGTCAGACCATCGTAGAAGCCCTGCTTTACCAGCTTCTCAAAATTTTCACAGGAGATCGGCGCAATGTCGGGATACAGCTCGATCTCGATCTCCTTGCCGTTTTCCATCTCGATCACTACCATGTGTTACCTCCGTGTTCCAATATCAGTATAGCTCCACGCCCTCGACATCCTCCTTGGTGATGGTCACCAGATCCTTATCGGTCACAGCGACCATCCCGGCAAGGCGGTTTGCCTGACGGGTGAGTGTTTTTTCAAAATAGTTGCGGGCATCTCTGCCGTTGGCAAAGCCCGGAAGTTCGTCCCGGTGCGCCACACGATCCACAAAGAACCGCTCCACCGTCTCCTTCGCCTCGTCTGTCAGCTCGAAAAAGGACTTGGCACAGATCCCCATGAAGATGTCCACAAGTTCCTCTGCGGTGTAGTCCTCAAATAAGATCTGCTTGTTGAAGCGGGAACGCAGTCCGGGGTTGGCATCGAGGAATTCTTCCATCAGGTCTGTGTAACCTGCCACGATGACCACAAGGTCATCCCGGTTGTCCTCCATTGCCTTCAGGAGGGTATTGACTGCCTCCATGCCGAAATCGTTGGAACCGGTGTTGGCGGTGAGGGCATACGCCTCATCGATGAACAGCAGTCCGCCGAGGGCACTGTCAATGACTTTTTTGGTCTTGATGGCGGTCTGTCCGACGTAGCCGCTGACCAGCCCGGAGCGGTCAACTTCGACCAGATGTCCCTTGCTGAGTACGCCCAGATGGTAGTAGACCTTGCTGAGCAGGCGGGCGACAGTCGTCTTGCCGGTGCCGGGATTGCCCGAAAAGACCATGTGCAGGGAGACGGATGTCTGCGGCAGTCCTCTGTCGGCACGCATTTTGTGTACTTTCAGCAGATTGATGAGACTCGTCAGATCCTCTTTCACACGGGTCAGTCCGGTCAGGCTGTCCAGCTCTGCAAGCAGCTCCTCCAGCGTCTTTTCCGGTTCCGGCTCGGCAGGGGTAGCCGCTTCCTCCTGCGTTGTCTCCTTTACGGGAGCAGCGGCAGGCGTCTCCATCCTGACTTCCGGATCATCCTTCGGGCGTGCGGCAAAGGGGTCGATGCGTTCATGCTTGATCTTGCGCCAACTGCTGAGGTAGGCAGAACGGTAGTTTTTCAGCCGCAGCATCAGGGCAGCCATCGCCCTCGTCTGCCGGTCATCGTAGCTGCCGTCGCTCGTGATGAATTCCAGCCCCAGCTCATCCAGAAATTCCAGCAGCATCAGGGAGGTGCTGCCGTTCGCCGCATCACTGCGGATGTCCGCATTGATGAACACGGTCAGCAGTGCCAGCACGGTGTCAAAGATCGCATCCGCAGAGATGCGGTGTTCCTCCACGAACCGCACAACATAATCCCGTGTCAGGGAAAAGCCGAGGCAGTTGTTGATGATCTCTACCTCGTGATCTTTGATATTTCTGTCGCTGTCGGCAAGGTAGAGCATGAATTTCATGACGGAAAACTGCGCATAGTCACGCAGGCTCATATGACCGTCCTTGATCTGCAGCCCCTGCTTTTCATACTGTTCGCAGAGCGTGTAGATATATTGCAGCGTATCATTGCGGGAACGTCCCATAACGCATCAACTCCTCTGTCGTGCCGGGCAGCCGCTTATGCCTTTGCCTTCAGCTCTGCCAGACACTTACGGCAGATCTTCTTTTCATGAAAGTCGATCAGATCGTCCGAGCTGCCGCAGAGCGTGCAGTCCATCTCGCTCTTCTTGAGGATGATGGTGTCCCCCTCCAGAAAGATCTGGAGATAATCATTCTGATGGATGTCAAGGTTCCTCCTGAGTTCCATAGGCAGGACGAACCGTCCGAGAGAGTCAACTCGTCTGAAAATTCCTGTACTGCGCATTAGTGTGTACTCCTTTCTGAATCATATTTCGCTTTCTTCCGGCATTTCCCAGTTATGGTATACGTTCTGTACGTCGTCGTTTTCCTCCAGATGATCGAGGAGCGTCTGCATTTTCTTCATCGCTTCCGGATCATCGAGACGGGTATACGTTGACGGTACTTTTTCCGCTTCGGCAGAGAGTACATTGTAGCCCTTTGCCGTGAGCGACTCCCGCATGGCATGCACTTGGGAGGGATCGCATTCCATGACGATGGTGTCCTCCTCGACGCTCAGGTCATCGCCGCCGCAGTCGAAGCAGTCCTCCATTGCCTTGTCCTCGTCAATACCAGTATTTTCCACGACCACGATCCCCTTGTCCGAGAACAGGAATGACACGCAGCCGGTGGTGCCTAAATTGCCGCCGAATTTGTCAAAATAGTGCCTTACATCGCCGGCGGTGCGGTTCTTGTTGTCGGTCAGGCACTCCACGATGACAGCCACGCCATTGGGTCCGTAGCCTTCATAGACCAGAGACTCATAGTTGCTCTTGCTGCCCTCGCCGGATGCCTTCTTGATCAGTCTGTCGATGTTATCATTGGGCACATTGTTGGATTTTGCCTTTGCGATCAGATCACGAAGACGGGCATTGTTGTTCGGGTCGGGACCGCCCTCCTTGATGCAGACGATCATTTCCCGCCCGATCTTGGTGAAGATCTTTGCCTTGACGGCATCGGTCGCTTCTTTCTTTCGCTTGATATTATTCCACTTGGAATGTCCTGACATCTTCTTGTTTCACTCCTCACTATGTTCCTGTCCGGCAGCCCACACGATCCGGAACAGCTCGTCGAGCCGGTCGGCTCTGCCAGTCAGGTGCAGAAAGCCGAATACGGCTTCAAAGCCCGTTGCCTTGCGGTAGTCAGCCGGATCGGCATGCTTCGGCGGATTGCCGGAGGCATTGCGCCCCCGCCGGTAGACTGCCTTCTCCTCCTCCGAAAGCCGGTCATACAGCAGATCTGCGGCATTTGCCTGAAATGCGGCACAGACGAGCCGTACCTTGGCATCATGGAGCTTCTGTACGGGGCAGTTTCCCTCCCGGAGCAGGGCATCACGCACCATGACCTCATAGACACTGTCGCCCAGAAACGCCAGTGCAAGCGGACTGTACTGCGTTGCCTGCGGTGCTGTCATCCGTTTCATCGGAGATATTCAAATTCAAAACCGTAGATATTCACGGTATCGCCTTCCTGAATGCCCATTTCCTCCAGACTGTCGATGATCCCGCTGGCACGCAGCACCCTCTGGAAGTACTGCAACGAGGAATAGTCATCCATATTGACCGTCCGCAGGATCGGCTCCAGCCAGACGGCGGAGATATAGTAGACGCCATCCTCTGCCTCGACCTCGAATTCCTGCCGTCCGGAGATGCGCTTCTCCCAGTCTGCCAACGAGACCGGTTCCGCCTCGTAGATCTTCACCGGCGGCAGTGTGGAGAGCCGTTCCGAAACGGCATCCATCAGCGCACCGGTGCCCGCTGTGGTGGCGGCACTGATCCTGAAAAACGGGTACCCTTTGCCGGTGATGAAGGCTTCGAGTGCAGCAAGCTGCGACTCGTCTGCCATATCACATTTATTGGCAGCTACGATCTGCGGACAGGCGGCAAGGGCTTCACTGAAATTGGCAAGCTCCCGGTTGATCTTCCCGAAATCCTCAGCCGGATCCCGTCCCTCCGATCCGGAGGCATCCAGCACATGGACGATCAGCCGGCAGCGTTCTACATGGCGCAGGAACGCATGCCCCAGTCCGACACCCTCACTGGCACCCTCGATCAGTCCGGGGATATCCGCCATCACGAAAGATCGCTCCGCATCGGGCTTGACGACACCGAGTACGGGGGTGAGGGTGGTAAAGGGATAGTTTGCGATCTTGGGCTTTGCGGCACTGACCACGGAGATCAGCGTGGATTTTCCCACATTCGGGAAGCCGACCAGTCCCACATCCGCCAGCAGTTTCAGCTCGAGGGTGATCTCGAAGCTCTCTCCGGGAAAACCGGGCTTGGCAAAGCGGGGGATCTGCCGGGTGGCAGTGGCGAAGTGCTGGTTGCCCTTGCCGCCCCTGCCGCCGTGTGCGAGGATATGGGGCTGGTCATCGGAAATATCCGCCATGACCCTGCCGCTCTCCGCTTCACGGATGAGGGTGCCCTGCGGCACCCGGATGATCAGGTCGGGCGCACTTTTGCCGGTGCAGCGGTTGCCGCTGCCATTGCCGCCGTTTTCTGCGGTGAACTTCCGCTTATACCGGAAGTCGATGAGAGAGGACATGCCGCTGTCGGCTAAAAAGACGACATTGCCGCCCCTGCCGCCGTCACCGCCGTCAGGACCGCCGGCTGCGACATATTTCTCCCGGTGAAAGGAAACGGCACCGTCGCCGCCGTCTCCCGCCTTGATGCGGATGGTTGCCTTATCCACGAACATGTGCCTGCACCTCTCTTTGTAAAGATAAGATCCCAAGCTTTTATGATGAAAAGCCCGGGATCTCCTGTTCATCCGTTACTCAGCGTAAACACTTACGCGCTTGCGGTCACGTCCCCAGCGCTCAAACCGTACTCTGCCGTCAACTGTTGCATACAGTGTATCGTCAGAGCCCTTTCCGACACCTACGCCGGGATGGATGTGCGTTCCACGCTGACGGACGAGGATGTTGCCGGCGGTCACGAACTGTCCGTCTGCACGCTTTACGCCGAGCCGTTTGGACTCGGAATCACGTCCGTTCTTGGTAGAACCCATACCTTTCTTATGTGCAAAAAACTGCATACTGATTCTCAGCATCACTTACACCTCCGAATATGAGATTTGGATCGTCCCCGGATACTCCTCCGAGAGACATTGCAGATGAACGAGCAATCCCTCCAGCAGCAGTGTCCCGCTGCCGGATGCCTGCCGGAGCCGTATCCTGACACATGCATCCTCGCTGCTGACTTCTGCCTGTTCACCGAACTGTTCCGTGATCAGGTTGGCTGTCAGCATGATCGCAGAGGAGACGGCTGCACAGACGATATCCTGTCCGTTCTGCGCATACCCTGCATGTCCCTTGACGGTACATCCGCAGAGCCCGCTGTTTCTCCGTTGAAAAACAGCCCGGATCATTATGCCTGAATGGCTTCGATCTGCACCTGCGTGTAGGGCTGTCTGTGACCCATCTTACGCTTTTCACCCTTCTTGGGTTTGTAGGTGAAAACGGTGATCTTCTTGCCCTTGCCGTTCTTGAGTACCTTAGCGGTCACAACAGCACCCTCCACATAGGGAGTACCTACCTTGATCCCGTCCTCGGCACCGACAGCAACGACCTTGTCGAAGCTGACAGCGGCATCCTGCTCGGCGTTCAGCTTTTCGATGAACACGATGTCACCTTCCTGTACACGGAGCTGCTTTCCACCTGTCTCAATGACTGCATACATATTCTGGCACCTGCCTTTTTCTGAACTCGCTGTTACGGGCGGCGGTTTTCCGCACTTTGGAGCATGCCCGGCACAAGCGGCGTATTTATTTTACCACAAAACGGCGCATTTGTCAAGGGTTTTTTCAAAATTTCTCAAAAAGAAATTGGTGCTGCTGCCGCAGTGACAGGAACGTCACGGGGCAGCGGTGTCCCTTTACGAAATCTTAACTGCATTTTCCTTGCAAAGTGCTGCCGGATATGCTATAATAGGGTATAGAAAAGCGAGGTGATCCGCCATGTCCGACATACTCATCATAGACGATGATGCGCCCATCAGTGCGCTGCTCGAAGAAACGCTGCTGAACAGGGGATATACCGTACACAAAGCCTTTTCGGGGACGGAGGCACTGCTTGTGCTGTCACGGCACAAGCCCGATCTGATCCTGCTCGACCTCATGCTGCCCGGTCTCAGCGGTGAGGAGCTGCTGCCGCATATCAGAGACATTCCCGTCATCGTCGTGAGCGCAAAGGTGAGTACCGCCGACAAGGTCGGTCTGCTGCTGGGCGGGGCGGCGGACTATGTCACAAAGCCATTCGATATGGATGAACTGCTTGCCCGGATCACGGTGCAGCTTCGCAGCAGGACAGACCCGGCAGCATCTTCCATACTGTCCTACCATGATATTGACCTGAATACCGACACCCGCCGCATCACGGTCGGGGGCGATGCCGTCAGACTGACCCGGACAGAATTTGCCATTATGAAACTGCTCATGCAGAATGCAGAACGGGTCGTTGCAAAGCTGACGATCCTCGAAAGGATCAATGACGATACACCCGACTGTACCGAAGATTCGCTGAAGATCCATGTCCATAACCTGCGCAGGAAACTGAAAGCCGTATCCGGGAAAGACTACATTTCCGCCGTGTGGGGCATCGGTTTTATGCTTGCCGAAACGTCTTAACGAGATCTTAACGATTTTCTTAACCGCTTTCTTAACTGTTTTATGGTATACTATTTACATAAACAAAAGGAGGTCTGGTCATGGACTATGTTTTAGAAACAAACGGGCTGTGCAAGTATTACCGGCGTTTCAAGGCACTCGACGGTCTCACCATGCAGGTGCCGAAAGGGGCGATCTATGGCTTTGTCGGCAGGAACGGTGCCGGCAAGACAACGCTGATCCGTCTGGTATGCGGATTGCAGCAGCCAACGGGCGGAGAATTTTTTCTCTACGGCACAAGGCATACGGACAGAAAGATCGCAAAAGCCCGCCGCCATATCGGTGCAGTTGTGGAATCACCTGCCTATTACGGCGATATGAATGCGGTGGAAAATATGAAGATGCAGTATGCGACGCTGGGGCTGCCGTCGTATGACGGTATTGATGCGCTCCTGAAACTGGTCCATCTTCATGATACCGGGAAGAAGCGGGTGAAGGACTATTCCCTCGGCATGCGGCAGCGGCTCGGCATTGCGCTGGCACTCTGCGGGGATCCGGATCTTTTGATCCTCGATGAACCCATCAACGGACTCGACCCGCAGGGCATCATTGAAATGCGGGAGCTGATCCTGTCTCTGAACCGTGAGAAGAACATCACGTTTCTGATCTCCAGCCATATCCTTGAGGAACTGGCGAAACTTGTGACACATTACGGCTTTATCGACAGCGGAAAGCTCATACAGCAGATCAGTGCGGAAGAACTGGATGCCAGATGCCGGAAATATCTCCATGTGAAAGTGACGAACACCGCCATCCTGGCACAGGTCATGGACAAGCTCGGAACGGAATATGAGATCCTTTCGGAAACAGAAGCATATCTGTACCGCATCTTCCAGATATCGGAGCTGTCGGCGGCATTGTCCGCAAAGGGGTGCGATCTGCTTTCCGTGACAGAACGTGAGGAAAGTCTGGAAAATTATTTTCTCGACCTCGTTGGCAATGCAGGAGGTGAGACGGCATGAGAAATCTGATACATGTTTCCTGTAAGCGATACCTGTTCCGCTGGGAGACGTTTGCGGTGACCTTGCTCAACCTGCTGCTGACGATACTCTGTACGGTGGCATCGACCCCGCTGTCTGAGGCAGGTGATCCGGACGGCGGGGGTCATCAGGCATTTTATATGATCATTTTTGTCATTTCTCTGGTCTCGCTCTGCCTCACCATGGCGGCTGTCATCTTTACCGAAGTCAACACGCTTGCCACAGGGGCGATACGGAATCTGCTGATCGCAGGATACCGGAAAGAACAGATATTCCTGAGCAAGTATATCGCTGTCGGGATATTCAGCATCGTGCAGGGCACCCTGTTCCTGCTGCCGCCTGTCCTTGTCAGCATCACTGTCAATAAATGGATCGACCATCCGGTGTATTACATGGTCTCCATGCTGCTCATGTATGCGGCAGTCTCCTGCATGACCATGACAGTCTGCCTTCTGACAGACCGCCCAGCGATGTATGTGGCATTGTGTATCTGCTGTTTCTTCGCATTGTTGTACGGGGGAAATTCCATATCTTCCTCACTGGACATCTCGCAGTACAGCTCTGTCGAGCTGAGGGAGGACGGGATCATCAAAACAGAAGACCCATGGTATGTGCCGTCGCCGAAAAGAGATATCCTCGAACAGTGTATCATGATCAGCCCTGTGCAGCCGATCCTCGAATACGGGAGCTGGTATTCCGAGAGCATGTGGGCAACGGCAGACGGGATACGTGCATGGGAGGGTATGCTCTCCCGTGCGGATAATGAGGGGGATGCGGAGTACTGCCGCTGGAATTTGCAGGAGATAAACAGGATATTGCAGACCCATACAAACAGGGTGAAGCGGTTCCCGATATACCAGACTGCTTTTATCGTGGTATTTGGTCTGGGCAGTATGGTGATCTTCAAGAAACGGGATCTGAAATGACCGGAAAGGTGTGATGGAATTGCTGCCGTGGATATTGACCGGCGTGTTTGCTGCCGGGATGCTGCTGCTCTGTATGCAGAACTGGCTGCTGAAAAAAGATATGATGGCACTGATGGAACAGCTTGAGACAAAACTGCACAGTGACACCAATATTTCTCTCTATGTTTCAGGCAAAAACACCTGTATCCGGCAGATCGCAGAAAAACTGGATCAGCAGCTCGACCTGCTCAGAAAGCAGCAGCTGAAATATCAGCACGGCAACCTTGAACTGAAGACCGCTGTCACCAATATTTCCCATGATCTGCGGACACCGCTGACGACGATATGCGGCTACCTCGATGTCATGAAGCACATGGAAAAGCCGCAGAAGATCGGGGAATATCTTGAGATCATCGACGAACGTGCCGGGCTCATGCAGCAGCTCACAGAGGAATTGTTCCAGTATTCCGTCATTCTCTCCGAGGATCATGCAGCGGAAACGGAGGATGTTTTTGTCAATCAGGTGCTTACCGAGAGCATCAGCGGCTACTATGCCGTGCTGACAGCGCATGCCATCACGCCGCAGATACACATCACCAGCAAGAAGATCTTCCGCCGGCTGAATGCCGTGTCACTGTCGAGGGTGTTTTCAAATCTGCTCAACAATGCGGTGAAATACAGTGACGGCGATCTGGAGATCACGCTGACAGATGCGGGGGAGATCATCTTTGCCAATACGGCAGGGGAACTGTCCTCCGTACAGGTGGAGCGGCTTTTTGACCGCTTCTATACGGTAGAGACTGCAAAACATTCCACAGGTCTCGGACTTTCCATCGCCAGAACGCTCGTGGAACAGATGGGCGGTACGATCACGGCGGAATATCACGGGAACAGGCTGAAAATAAAAATGATGCTATGACCTGAGCAGGCACTCCTCAAAGGCGGGGTGCCTGCTCTGTTGCCAAGACTTCTCATCCGAAAAGCCCCTGCATATCCTCCGCAAGCTCCTCTGAGCAGTCTTTCGGGTAGATCTCATTGTACCCGGGTGCGAAGCGCAGTCCCTCCGCTTCCGACCAGAACCGTGTCAGCAGGACAGCACTCCCCTGTGCATCCCTGACGAGGAATGTCACCTCATTGTAGAGCATCTTCCGCTCCTTGTCATATCTGATCGGGGAGAGCTGGAGATCCTCGACCAGATAGCCTTTTCCGTAAAAATCGGAGAACCGTTCTTCCATGCCGTCCCGGCAGTCGGGAATAAGACGATCTATAAATATCCGGGTCTTGGCACGGATCGTTTCACTGTCTGCCCCGGTCGGCGTTTCATTGCGGAGAAATCCCGACAGCAGATTCAGCGGGTACACATCGTGACAGATCATGCGTTCCATGACTGCCCGGAGATCGGTATTTCCCGCTTCTCCCGATGTCGTGACGACCGAGCCTTGGTACAGCCCGTCACCGCCTTTGATAAAATGCAGCTCCAGCACTTTGCCGTCTTCATAGTGCAGGGATGCCCTTGTATAGGGGATCGGTACCGAGTTCATCCCATAGTCCGCATAGGACGTTTCCACCTTGACGGACTTGACTTTGTCCCCGCCATACGCCGCATCATATGCTTTTTGCAGGGCATCGGCATCGGCTTGCCGGATCTTTGCCGCATCCTCGCTGTTGATGAGGATGTTGCTGCTGTTCAGGTCGCCGTAGGACGTGTGCGCCGCATACCACTGCATATCCCCCGCTGCGACTTTCTGCACGATCTGCCGCACTTCCACCGACTGCCAGATGGTCTCAAAACTCCGCATGCCCTCTTTTTTCTGCACCTGCCCCACTGTCAGCCAGAGCAGTATGCCGACCAGCACCAGCAGGATCACCGTCAGTACACCGGCTGCCATGCGGTTCCTGCGCAGGGTGCTGCCCAGTTTCCGGAATACGTTCTTTTCCTCCGGCACATGGACAGGGATCGTGTCCGGCGGTATCTGTTCATACAGTTTCCGGCAGCGTTCGCAGGTCTTTATATGTGCTTCGACTTCTGCCATGCTTTCCGGACTGCCTATCCCCTCGCTGCACAGGGGAATGAGGTCTTTCACAATTTCGCAGCTCAGTTTCATTTCGTTCATCGTTTGCCCTCCTCATCCACAATGGCGATGATCTTTTCCTTTGCCCTGAAAAATGTCACCCTTGCCCAGTTCGCACTTTTCCCGAACACTTCCCCGATGTCCTCAAATTTCAGCTCCGCAAACACCCGGAGCGTGAAGATCTCCTTGTACGGTTCTTCCAGACGGTGCAGCACTTTGTGCAGCTCCATGGCGGTGAGCCTGTCGGAGATGTGCTGTTCGAGCGGTTCGCCGTCGGAGAGCTGCACCTCGTCAAGCGGCAGATGCTTGTTTTCCCTGCGCTTGCAGTGGTTGAGGTACTCGTTGCGGGCAATGGTGCAGAGCCATGTTTTCAGGGAACACTTGCCCTTGAAACCGGAAAATGAGGTGACAGCCTTGAGCATGGTGTCCTGCAGGATGTCCTCTGCCAATGTCTCATTCCGGCAGAGTTTCAGAAGAAAACGGTACACATCTTCCGCATACAGCCGGTAGATCTCATCGAATTCTTTCTGCATCTGCACACCTCCTTTCCGGTCCCATCTATTAGACAACCGAAGCTGCGATATGTTACAAAAAAACTGCCGTTTTTCAGCGGCAGCAAGTTTCAGCGGTCATCTGACACAGGATGCCTCCCCGGAAGTCCTCCGGGGAGGCATATACTTTATTCTGCGCCGTGTATATATTTTAGCACATTTTTCATACATAGTCAATAGTTTTTGGACAGATCTCATACAAATTCTCTTGCTCCTGAGAAATATTTTATCAGCATTGCTCTCACGAAAGCATCGCCCTGCGTGTTCTGCCCGCCTGTCCGTGTGCATAGAATAGAGCAGGAGGGAGGTATGCGGATGAAACGGAATATCCTGAGAGATACACTGCTGCTGACCGTTATCCAGATGCTGCTGGATGGCTTGTCACTGGTGCTGAATGTGTTCATGACAGCGAAACTCGGCACCGAGGCGATCGGCATCCTGACGCTGACGGCGACCTTCTTCCGGCTGGCATCTGTCACAGCCAGCGGCAATGTCTTTCTCTGTGCCAGCCGGTTCCTCTCGGAGGAGCTTGGCAAGCGGCAGCGTGACCCCGGCAGGGTGTTCGGCTACTGCATGGGCGTGAGCCTTCTGCTGAGTTTTGTGACGGCGGGCATGATCACGCTTTTTGCGCCATGGTGCAGCACCCGGTTCCTTGGCAGTGCCGACCTGATCCAGCCCATTCGTGTGATGGCGGCGGCACTGCCCCTGCTGACCGTGGCGGCATGCATGAAGGGGTGGTTCAATGCCTGCTGCCGTGCCGGCACCTGTGCCGCAGCGGATGGCATCGAATTTCTTGTGCGTGCCGCCTGCATGGCAGGGACTGTCCTGCTCCTGCGTCCCGCTGCCCATGCGGAGCTGTGCATGATGACCGCCGTGAGCAGTATTGCGGGAGCCGGGGCAATGCTGCTCTTCCTGCTGTGCCGTCTGCCGTCATGCCGTGCCTCCCGTACGGGGCATGTCTCGATCACCCTCTGGCGGTATCTCCGTCTGGCAGTGCCGGTCATGCTCGGCTCGGCACTCACCTCTCTGCTCAGCTCCGCCAATGATGCGCTGGTGCCGATGACGTTGCGGCAGGCGGGCAATTCCACAGCGGAGGCATTCAGCCAGTTCGGCATCTTTGAAGCCATCATCATCCCGACGCTGTTCTTCCCCTCGACCATCCTCTGCTCTCTGGCAGGCATTCTGGTGACGGAGACGGCGAGGGAATCCGCCGCCGGGAGACGCTCACGCATCACTGCCCTGACGGAAAAGACCGTGCGCCAGACCATTGTCTTTGCCGTCTTTGTGACCGCCATGCTCCTGTGCTTCGGCAATGAGCTGGGGGAGCTGCTCGGCGGGGGAGCCGTGGCAGGGCGGATGATACGGCTTCTCGCTCCGGTGGTGCCTTTCATCTATCTGGAGATCGTACTGGAGAGCATCATCAAGGGCATCGGCGCACAGGCATTTTCCTCTCTCAACTACCTCTGCGAGTATGTCATCCGCATTTCGATCGTGCTGATCTGCATTCCCTTGATGGGCTTCTACGGCATCGTTCTGTCCTACTACGCCAGCAATGTCTGCGGCAATCTCAGCCGCCTCGTGCTGGTGATCCGGCGCACCGGCATGCGCCCCGAGCCGGTAAAGCTCATCGGGATCCCTCTGTTTGCGGCGGTGTTCGCCGTTCAGCTCACCTCTTTGCTGTTCGTCCTGCTGCATGTATCTCCGGGTGGGCGCATTGCGGCGATGCTGCTCTATGCCCTGACAGCCTGCATGCTCTATCTGCTCGTACAGCGGGAGCTGTTCCGTCTGTATGGGATGCTGCCCGCTGCGAACATGCAGCAGACAGTACAAAAAGCAGTCTGAATTTTTGTGCATTCAGCCCCATACATTTTCCCTCCCTGATCCGTATCATAGACAGAAGCCGCTCAGAAAGCCAGCGGCTCTGTCAACATAGAAAAGGGAGGCCATTTTTATGAAACGAAATACATTGACGATCTGTCTTGCCGCATTGATGCTTGCCTGCACCGGGTGTGCATCGGAGGAGGGAACAGACCTGACAGGAGCTGTCAACCATGTTGCCCCGCCGGCAGGCGTTGCCGGGGATGCGGCCGCAGCCGGAGATGCCGCTGAAGATGCCGGCGGGAAGGAAATGGATGCTGCCGGAGAGGATGCTGCGGAGGGCGGCATTGTCCCCGATGCCGATGTGGAAAGCACGGTATCGCAGCAGCAGACGGAAAAACTCCTGACAGCGGGGGAATGGCGGGATCATGAGAACTGGGGGTTCCTGATGAATCTGGTCGGCACCGGACACCTGACGCTGCCGGAGTTTGGCATTGACCTGCTGCACCGGGTCTCCGTGACAGCGACCGATCCGGCGGGCAATGTTCTGCCGAATGTCAAAGCGGAGCTGCTCGATGCAAAGGGAAATGTGCTGTGGACAGCCATGACCGATCAGGCAGGACATGCCTATCTGTTCGGTGCTGCCGGGACGAGCGTGCATCTCACCTGTGCCGGCGCAGAGCAGACCATCGCACTGGATGCGGAGCAGCCCATCACGCTGGAGACTTCGCAGGAAACAGATCTGCAGGCACAGCAGGAAGCACAGGCACAGCAAGACACGCAGCAGCAGTCACCGACAGACACAGAGCTGAACACTGCCGCAGCGGGCGATCGTCAGGTCACAGCGGTGCTTGACATCGCACCGCAGCGGTACGAGGATATGCAGGTCATGTTCATTCTTGACACGACTGGTTCTATGGGGGATGAGATGCTCTATCTCCAGAGCGATTTCAGCTCCATTGCAGAGGAGGCAGGCGATGAGAATACGAGCTACGCCGTCAGCTTCTACCGGGACAAGGGCGATGACTATGTGACGAAGTGCGGCAAATTCACAAAGGATACCGGGGAGATCCGGCGGCAGCTCAATGCCGAGACCGCAGACGGCGGCGGCGATACCCCCGAGGCAGTCGCCGAAGTGCTGACCGAAACGATGACAGGGGATCTCTGGGAGGAGGAGACCGTCAAGGTCGCATTCCTCATCTACGATGCGCCCCCGCATGACGGCACCGAAGCGGCACTCTGCGAAGCGATGCGGCAGGCAGCCGCAAAGGGCATCCATCTGGTGCCGGTCGTTTCCTCGAACGGTTCCCGGGAGACGGAGCTGTTCGGGCGTGCAGCGGCGATCTGTACCAACGCCAGCTATGTGTTCCTGACGGATGATTCCGGCATCGGCGACTCCCATCTGGAACCAATTATCGGCGACTATGAAGTGGAGCCGCTGCATGACATCATCGTGCGGTTGATCCGGGAATACAGGCAGTAACGGCAAATGCGCCTATCAAAAAACTCCCCGAAAACGTATTTCGTTTTCGGGGAGTTTTCATATCTCAAGACTTCAGCTCATTCAGCTCCTGCGGAACCTTTCCATCGTCTCATCGAATTTTTCCCGCATCTCCTCTTTCTTCTGCGATTCATGCTCGGCAAGGATACGGTTCTTTTCGAGGATCATCTGCTGGAATCCGGAAAGATCCTCAAGCAGGGAATCCGGCAGACGCCGCTGGATCGCATAGGAGAGGCTCCGGAATTCCCGGTTGAGCATGGCATGATACCGGACATAGAAGCGGTACAGCCGGCGGCTCTTGCGGGAGAACGCAACGGCGGACAGGATGGTATCCGATGCCAGTGCGACCGCCAGTACAATTGCCGTTGCCGTCAGGATCGCCGGACGGACGGTACTCATCGCCGTCATGACGAGCGGGTGGATGTATCTGCCGATCACGGTGGCAGCAATGCCGAAGAAGCAGAAGCCCAGCAGGCAGATCCGTCCCTTGTACTGAAATGCCATGCCGGAATAATTCCAGAGCTTGACATGGAAAATATCCTCCAAAATGGCAGCGCACAGATACTCACAGCAGATGCAGAGCGTCGCCGATGTGAGGAACAGCACCGCCGGATTCGGGATGTAATACGCCAAGACGATGCCGAGCAGGGCACCGCCGCCGTAGACCGGGCAGCACGGTCCCAGCAGGGAACCACGGTTGAGAAAATGTCCGGATTCCCAAAGTGAACAGATGGTCGTCTCGTACAGCCATCCAAGAAAGCTATACAGCATGAAGTTCAGAAACAGAAGATCGAGTCCCATGCCTGCGATCATAACCGTACACGCTCCTTTCTGAAGACCTCCAGCAGTGTACAGATCTTATCCGCCATCGTCACAGCCCACGCCTCCGGACAGGTCGGCGGGATGATGGTCAGCGGCCACATGTGACGCTGGATGATCTGCTTTTCTTTTTTGGTAAGCGAATAGTCTAACGATGCATTGCGCATGGCAAGCGTCGGGTGGTAGGTGGGGTGATACGGATGACATGCCCTGCGGTCATGCCAGTCGTACAGAAAATAGTCGTGCAGCAATGCCCCCCGGATCATTTCCTGATAATCGACCCGCAGCCCCAGTTTCATGCAGATCACGCAGCTGATGTAGGCAACGTGCGCACAATGCTGGAACACGGAGAGATCAGAGTGCTGGACGAACTGCTTTGTCATAGCCAGCCTGCCGGAAGCCAGCAGGGGGATCGCCTGTGAACGGATCGCCGCCACGATCTCATGTTTCTGATATCTGACACCGGCACGCAGGCGTACCGGAAGGTCTTGCACTGCGGAAACGGTTTTTGGCATATCCTTTTTGATCCTTTCGTATTGACAGATTGGGTTAAGTATATTATAATATAAAAAGCGACAAAAATCAATCGGCAATATTCACAAAAAATCATATTTGACCCCGTCCGCACTTGGTACGGGAGTACAGGGAGGCAGTAAAATGCAGTATACTTTGGCAGTTTTTGACTTAGATGGGACACTTTTGGACACGCTCGATGATCTGCGGACATCGCTGAATGTGGCACTGGAACAGGCTGGGATGCCGCAGCGCAGCAAGGATGAGGTGCGCCGGTTCGTGGGGAACGGCATCCGGAAACTTCTGGAACGTGCCGCACCGGAGGGTACGCCGGCAGCGGAGATCGACCGCCTGTATGAGACATTCTCGGCGCACTATGCGCTGCACTGTGCGGAGCAGACGGCACCCTATCCGGGCATTCTCCCGCTGCTCAGGACACTGCGTGCAG
>CANQYC010000004.1 GCA_947627945.1 uncultured Clostridia bacterium | reverse complement strand
GGCTGCTGGTGGGGCTGTTTCTGATGATCGGCGGCACCCCCGCACTGCGGGATGTGTCCCTCAGACTGCAAAAGGGCAGCTTCACCGCCATACTCGGACACAACGGCTCTGGAAAATCCACATTCGCCCGCCATATCAATGCCATTCTGCTCCCGGATGAGGGGGAGATGCTGGTGGAAGGGCTGAACACCGCCAACGAGGAAAATGCCTATGCCATCCGGCAGAAGGCGGGCATGGTGTTCCAGAATCCGGATAACCAGATCGTGGCGACCATCGTGGAGGAGGATGTGGCGTTTGCCCCGGAAAACTTAGGGGTACCTCCGGCGGAGATACGGCAGCGTGTCGATGCGGCACTGCGCATCGTGAACATGTACGACTACCGGCACCATGCGCCCTCGCAGCTCTCCGGCGGACAGAAGCAGCGGGTGGCGATCGCCGGTGTGATCGCCATGCAGCCGGACTGCATCATCCTCGATGAGCCGACTGCCATGCTCGACCCGCAGGGCAGGGAAGAGGTGCTGGAAGCCATCCGCCGCCTGAACCGGGAAAAGGGCATCACCATCGTGTTGATCACTCACTACATGGAGGAAGCGGCACTTGCCGACCGGGTGGTCGTCATGGACGGGGGCGTCATCGTGATGGATGATACCCCGCACAGGGTCTTTGCGCAGGTGGATACCATGAAGTCCCTCGGACTGGATGTCCCGCAGGTGACGGAGCTTGCGGATGCACTGCGCAAAGAGGGCTTTGCGATGCCGGCAGAGATCATTTCCGAAGCGGAATGTCTTGCCGCCCTGACGGCACTGCTGGAGGGGGAGCCGCAGAGAGCATCCGCACAAGGAGGATAGCATTGGCAATTCTGACGACAGAGGGTCTGACCTATACCTATAGCGCAGGCACTCCATTTGAAAAAACCGCAGTCGACCATGTCACTTTGGAGATCGGACAGGATCAGATGATCGGTGTCATCGGGCATACTGGCTCCGGGAAGTCCACGCTGATGCAGCATTTCAATGGCTTGCTCCAGCCGACAGAAGGCAAAGTTCTCCTGTCAGGCAAGGACATCTGGGCAGATAAAAAGATGCTGCGGGAAGTGCGTTTCCGTGTGGGTCTGGTGTTCCAGTATCCGGAGTACCAGCTCTTTGAGGAAACGGTCTTTCAGGACATTGCATTTGGTCCTAAGAATATGGGGCTTTCCGAGGAGGAGATCCGGCGGCGTGTGTTGTGGGCAGCCGATGCGCTCGGTCTTGAGAGGGGACTGCTCGGGCGTTCGCCCTTTGCACTGTCCGGCGGACAGAAACGCCGTGCGGCGATTGCGGGCGTCATGGCGATGCAGCCGGAGATCCTGATACTGGATGAACCATGTGCCGGGCTTGACCCATGCGGCAGGCGGCTGATGCTGCAGCAGATAGGCAATTATCAGCGGCAGAGCCGCAGCACCGTGCTGCTGGTCTCACACAGTATGGAGGATGTGGCAGAATACACCCAAAAGCTCCTTGTCATGAACAAGGGCAGGCTGTTCTGCTATGGGGACACATCTGAAGTATTCCGGAGAGCGGAAGCTTTGCGGGAGATCGGGCTGCGCATCCCGCAGATCACGTCTCTGATGCTGGCACTCCGGCAGCGGGGCTATGACCTGCCGGAGGACATCTATACCGTGGCACAGGCAAAGGATGCCCTGCTGCGGCTCCTGCGCAGAGAGGAGCAGACATGCTGAAAGATATTACGCTCGGACAGTATTTCCCGGCAGACAGCGTCCTGCACCGGATGGATCCGAGGTACAAGATCATTGCCACGCTGCTGATGATCGTGATGCTCTTTGCGGGAAACAGCCCATGGACGCTGGCGGTCGGGGGACTGTTCGTGCTGCTCGCACAGCTCCTGTCGGGGATCCCGTTCAGGATGAGCTGGAAAAGCCTGCGCCCGATCCTGCCGGTGCTGTTTTTCACGGCGATCCTGAACCTGATCTTTATTGACGGCGGGGAGACGCTGTGGCAGTGGGGGATCCTGAAGGTCACAGAGGGCGGCATCGAGACGAGTATTTTCATGTTCGTGCGCATCGTGCTGCTGCTCTGCGGCACATCGCTGCTGACCTACACCACTTCGCCGATCCTGCTGACGGATGCGATCGAATCCTTGCTGTCCCCGCTGAAACGGGTCGGGTTCCCGGTACACGAAATGGCAATGATGATGTCCATCGCCCTGCGCTTTATCCCGACATTGCTCGAGGAAACGGACAAGATCCTTTCGGCGCAGAAAGCAAGAGGTGCCTGTGTGGACAGCGGAAAGATGGCTGACCGGGTGA
The DNA here is from genome assembly GCA_947627945.1 of uncultured Clostridia bacterium. Classification (GTDB taxonomy): domain Bacteria; phylum Bacillota; class Clostridia; order Oscillospirales; family Ruminococcaceae; genus UBA3855. The sequence continues at coordinate 33,573 of CANQYC010000004.1, read as the reverse complement.
AGGCACTGATACCAGTGCTGGTGCCGCTCTTTGTCTCTGCATTCCGCAGGGCAGAGGAACTGGCGACCGCAATGGAATGCCGCTGCTACCGGGGCGGAGAGGGACGCACACGGCTGCGCCAGTTAAAGGCGGCACCAAGGGATCACATTGCTCTGGCGATATGCCTGTTGTTTTTAGGCGCATCGTTGATGCTGAATCTACTGAAATTATAAAGGGAGAGGTACTATGCAAAATTTAGGCGATCTGCCAAAGAAGAAGGCTGTCTACGAAAAGTCAGTTGACCGCATCCTGAAGCAGAAAAAAGGCGGTTGGAAAGGCATCGCAGCAGCGACACAAAAATGGCACATCTGGGAGATCCTCGCATTCATTCTGCCATTCCTGTTTCTGGGCTATGGCTTTATACAGAATAAAATGCACCCCTTTGGTGACCAGCAGTTTCTGGTAACGGATCTCTGGCATCAGTACTATCCCTTTTTCCAGTTATTGCAGGAAAAACTGACAGAGGGGGGCTCTCTCCTCTATTCTTGGCGGACGGGTATGGGTACCAATTTTCTGGCACTCATGGCATATTATGCCGCAAGTCCGCTGAACCTGATCTCCCTGTTCATCCCGCAGACAGAGCTGCGCACAGGCATGATGGTCATTTTGATGATCAAATTCAGCTGTGCAGGGCTGTTCATGGCAATGATGCTGCGGTATGTCTTTGGGAAAAATGACGTGACCATCACCATGTTCGGTGTGATGTACGCACTGTGCAGCTATATGATGGGGTACTACTGGAACACCATCTGGATCGACACCGTGGCATTGCTGCCGCTTGTCATGCTCGGACTGACGGCACTTGTCAGGGAAGGGAAGTACCGCACCTATGTGATCTCACTGGGGCTGGCACTGATCTCCAACTACTACATCGCCTACTTCATCTGCATCTTTACGGTACTGGCATTCTTCTGCCTGTGCTGGTTCGAGAATGTCAAGATAAAGCAATTCGGCAAAAAATTCGGTCTGATCACCGGCTGTTCACTGCTCGGTGCAGGTCTGGCATCATGGATCCTGCTGCCGGCGTATTTCGCATTGCAGCTCACGCACAGTGCCAACAATTCTTTCCCGAAAGAGATCAAATTCTACGAGGCATGGCAGGATATTCTTGCCAATATGCTCGCTTTCACAGAGCCGACTTCCAAAGAGGGACTGCCCAATCTGTATGCCGGACTGCTGCCGGTACTGCTCATCGGTGTCTTTCTGGTGGCAAAGAATATCCGGCTGCGGGAGAAGATCTGCTCCGTGGCGTTGCTGGCATTTATTGTCATCAGCTGCAATATGAATTACCTCAATTTCATCTGGCATGGCTTCCACTTCACCAACATGCTGCCGTACCGGTTCTCGTTCCTGTTTTCCTTTGTGCTGCTGGTGACCGGCTACCGTGCATTGCAGATCCTGCTTGAGGACAAGCTCAATTTACTGTACTGGCTCGCCATGATCGTGGTGGGGGCATTCTTCTGCTTCCTCGGATATCAGTCCGGGATCCAGGAGGAGGATCACAAGTTCGTGTTCAGCTGTGCCATTTTAGGGGCAGTGTATCTGGTCGTGATCTTCCTGCGCCTCTTTGCGCCCCGTCAGATCGTGCAGCTGCTCCTGTCATGTGTGCTGGTGTATGAGATGGGTGTACAGGCTGTCAATGGTGTGGATGCCGTCGGCAGTTCCGGCTATGACTCGTATCCCACCAAGAATGAGAATGTGCAGGTGCTGCTCCGGGAGGCAGAGAAGCAGGACAATGACCTGTTCTACCGCACGGAGCTGTCCATGTGGTATTCTCTCAACGACCCGTCACTGTACTACTACAACGGCGTTTCACAGTTTTCTTCGATGGCAAATGAGAGTATCAGCACCTACATGCGGATGCTCGCCATCCCGGCATCGGAGGCAGGAAACCGCTACTTCTATGCCAACACCTCACCGCTGACGAACCTGATGACAGACGTGCAGTATGTGATCGCCAAGGATGGCTACAATGCGGATACGTTCTCCATGAGCGAGACGGCAAGCAGCGGAGAATGTACGATGTACCGCACAAACTATCCGCTCGGACTCGGCTTTATGACACCGCAGAAAACGAAGGATTTTGTGTTCTATGAGAATGACAATGCCTTTGAGCGGCAGAACGCACTGTTCCGTGCCCTGACAGGCGTTGACAAGGATCTGTTCACGGCGGTGGACATCGTCAATGTCGGACATGCGGGATATGATGTCATCCGGAAATCCTACGGCAACTATTCCTATACCAGAAAGGAGGATGCCGGAAGTAAGAGCTATCTGAAATACAATTACAATCCGACCAAGGACGGCATGGTCTATGCGATGATGAAAGTCACGGACGGCGACAATATGGACGTGTATCTGAATGAGAAAAAGGTGCATAGTTATAATATCAGCCGCCAGCCGTATATCACGCCCATCGGCAATTTCATGGCAGGCGAGAAAGTGACGCTGCGCTGTGAGATGAAGGAGGAAAACAAGACCGGCACCGTGGAGGTCTATCTGTTCCAGCTCAATGAGGATGTCTTTGAAGAGGGCTATAAAAATCTCTACAACAAGGGCGTACTCGATCTGGTCGAGTTCTCCGATACCAAGGTCAAGGGGAATGTATCCGCCGCAGAAAGCGGCTGCCTGTATCTGTCGATCCCCTATGAGGAGGGATGGACAGCCTATGTGGACGGCAAAAAGGCGGAGCTGTACCCTGTGTTTGACGCCATGTGTGCCCTCGATCTTGAGGCAGGGGAGCATACGGTCACGCTGAAATATTCCCCCAAGGGCTTCGTTCCCGGTGTGATCATCATGATCGGGAGCATCGGTGTGCTGATCGTGCTGTATGTTCTCGAACGGAAACGAAAGGCAGAAAATGCAAAACGTGCCGAAGAAGCTGCCGAACGGAAGAAAGCCATGCGGCTGCATCTGCGGGGAAAGAAGAAAAAATGAGGAATCTGAAAGTCATCATGGCATACCGGGGCACTGCCTATCACGGATTTCAGATGCAGAACAACGGCATTACCGTGCAGGAGGTCACACAACGCTGTGTGAGCCGGGTGCTGAATGAACCGGTCATCATCCATGGCTGCTCCCGGACGGATGCCGGAGTCCATGCCCGGCGGTTCTGCTTTTCGGTGCAGACCAGCAGCCAGATCCGCACGCTCGGTTTTGTCCGTGGTGTCAACGGAGAATTACCGAAGGATATTTCCATTCTCTCCTGCGAGGAGGCACCGCCGGAGTTTCATGCGAGGTTTTCCTGCAAGGGAAAGGAATATGCCTATCTGCTGCATTGCAGCGAGAGCAAGGATCCGTTCACGACCGACCTTGCCTGCCATTACCGGAGACCCTTTCATGCGGAGCTGGTCGAAGCGGCAGCACAGCGTCTGGTCGGCGTGCATGACTTCCGTTCGTTCTGTTCGGCATGCCGGGAGGATGCGGATACCGTCAGGCAGATCTACAGCATCCGCCTCCGGCAGCAGGGAGAGAAAACCGAACTGCTGATCCGGGGCAATGGCTTTTTATATAACATGGTGAGGATCATTGTGGGGACACTTCTGGATATCAATGAGGGCAGGATCCCAGCAGAGAGATTAGATGCCATTCTGGCAGCCGGGGATCGTCAGTTTGCCGGCCGGACAGCACCGGCACACGGTCTGTACCTGAACCGTGTATTCTATGACGATGCTGTGTTGGATCCGGAATAGGAGGAGGGAGACGAATGTCAAAAAATGTGGATGTGGTGGTGCTGCGCCGCCGCCTGAAACGCCGAAGGCGGATGCTCAAGCTGCTGATGTTCTTAGTCGTGCTGGGTGTGGCACTGCTGGTCTATTCCAAACGGGACACTTGGTTCCCGAAGCTGCAGGGGATCGGCTCACGGTATCAGAATATCACACGCAATGAGGAATCGGACGGCACGTTTGAACTTGCCGTCTCGGGCGGCGTGGAGTATTTTGCGGACTTTGTGCAGTCGGATCTGTTCATCCTGTGTGACAAGTATCTGTATATCTACAGTGCGGATGGGACACTTCTCGACAGCCGGCAGCATGCCTACAGCAATGCGGCAATGAAGACTTCCGGCTCCCGGGTGCTGCTCTATTCCATCAACGGCACCAACTTCCGGGTGGACTCCCGGAACAAGGAACAGTATGAACTGACGACCGATCAGCCGATCTGGTTCGGGGTGATCAGTGAGGATGGCAGGGTCGCCATCGTCACGGAATCCGAGACATATGCCTGCCGCCTGACGGTGTATGATACCAATGGAAAGGTCATTTATACCCGTGAATGTGTGGAGCGTCTCTCGGATGTCAGCTTTTCCGGTGACGGCTGCATCTTCTCCACCATCGGCGCATCTGGCGGCGAACTGATCACCACACTGCAATGCATCTCCTTTGACGAAAATGATGTCAAGTGGACGACTGCACCGCTGCCGACACTCTGTTTGCAGGTCTTTGCGATGCAGGACGGCGGTGCCTTTGTGATAGGCGATACCAAAGCTGCATATTATACAAGCACGGGTGCCTTGGCAGGGAGCTATGATTACAACGCAGAAATGACAGATTTTGCCTTTTCAGAGGACAAGGGCGCAGTGCTGCTGAAAAATGAGGAACGCAGACAGTCCGTGCTGCTGCTGTTTTCAGACAGATCTGCCGCACCGGCAACGGTGCAGCTCGACAGCATTGCACGGAATGTGATCCTTGACGGGGAGACGGCATATCTCCTGTCGGGCAGCAGCATCCGCAGCTTTGCATTCAGCGGGCAGGAGATGAAGGCGACACCGGTCACGGATGCCTATGACAGGATCCTGCGGTACGGCAAGTATTTCTATCTGCTGGGCTATGACAAGATACATCGTATCGAGAGCTGACGGAGGGTGCTATGGGAACACAATTCTGGTGGTTTTATGATATTCTGGCACTGAGCATCACGGCAGGCATCCTGTACTCTGCCATTTCCCGCGGCTTTAACAAGATCGTGTTTCAGCTCATCGGGTTTCTCGTGGCGATGGCGGTGGGCATCTATGGCAGTTCACTGCTGAAAGATTTTGTGTACCGCACCCTGTTCCGGGAAAATCTCACGGTAACGATGCAGGAGCGGTTCAATCAGGAGGACTGGGATGTCTATGCGGCAGCGGCTGACAATCTGCTGCTGACGGAGGAATACGCAGACGAACCGATAGATGCCGCTTCACTCCGCAGAACCTTCACGCTTGCGGAGGAGAAAGGCGATGCGAAACTGCCGGAGGCAATGTATGCGGCGGTGTGCAATGTGGTGGAGACGGCTGTCACGGAGCGGCAGCCATCCCATGCGGGTCAGCCGCTGCGGGAGCTGTATGCCAGCCGTCCGGATGCGGTGGTGCGGCTTGCCGGACTGCTCGGCAGCGGAGACAGTCTTGCGGCAGCGCAGATGGTCGAGGAGGATCTCTACCGCCCCTCCTATCTGCGACTCGTCAGGATGGCATTGTTCCTGCTCATTGAACTGCTGATGCTGGTGATCTATGGTGTGATCGCCTCGGTCGGCGGCAATTTCGAGGAGCAGATGCATGTCCGGCGTGGGAACCATCTGCTGGCAGTGCCGGCAGGACTGATCGAGGCAGCCTGTCTGCTGCTGATCTTCACGGTCGCTGTGCGGCTCGTGGTGATGCTGACGGACAATGAAATGCTGCTCTTCAATCAGAAGACCATTGATCACACGATCTTTTTCCGGTACCTGTACCGGATATGACAGATATTCCCGGAAATCGGGAATACAGTGTTCCGGAGAGGTTCCGGGAATGTCTGACAGAGATACACAGAAGGGATGATTCGATAATGATGATATGCAGCCGATGCAAGAAAAGACCCGCAGTGATCTTTCTCACATCTATGAACGGAGACCAGAGCAAGAACGAAAGCTATTGCCTTGTCTGCGCCAAGGAGCTGAATTTGCCAAGTATCAATGAATACCTCAAGCGTGCCCATATCAATGAGGAAGATCTGGAGGAGATCTCCGACCAGATGATGGAGATGATGCGTGAGAACGGCATGGATGAAGAGGGAGAGGACGGCAATGTGCCCGATGCGCCGTTCAGCGGCACGATCAATGCCATGCCGAATTTCCTGCGCAATATTTTCAGCACCTCCGCATCTGCATCTGCAAAGGAAACACCGCCTGCCGGCAGTGAGAAAAAGGCAAAGAACAAAGAACGCCGCAAGAAGAAAGAAGCTCCGGCAGAGTATAAATATCTCGATAACTACTGCACCAACCTGACCCGGAAGGCAGCAAACGGAGAGCTTGACAGGATCATCGGCAGGGATCGTGCCATTGACCGTGCCATGCAGATCCTGTCCCGGCGTACCAAGAACAATCCCTGCCTGATCGGTGAGCCGGGTGTTGGCAAGACCGCCATCGCCGAGGGCATCGCCCAGCGCATCGCCGAAGGCAGGGCGACAAGTTCCCTGTGCGATAAGCAGATCTACCTGCTCGATCTGACTGCTCTGGTCGCCGGCACGCAGTTCCGGGGACAGTTCGAGGGACGTGTCAAGGGACTGATCGCCGATGTGAAGCGTGCGGGCAATGTCATCCTGTTCATTGACGAGGTACACAATCTGGTCGGGGCAGGGGACTCAGAGGGTTCCATGAATGCGGCAAATATCCTGAAACCTGCCCTTTCCCGGGGTGAGCTTCAGGTCATCGGTGCGACAACTTTCAAGGAGTACCGGAAGTATATCGAGAAGGACAGTGCCCTCGAACGCCGTTTCCAGCCCATCACCATCTCCGAGCCGACGGTGGAGGAGACGTTTGAAGTGCTTTGCGGCATCAAGCAGTATTACGAGGACTATCATCATGTCAAGGTGGAGAAGCCCATCCTGCACATGTGCGCTGTCCTGTCCGAGCGGTATATCACCAGCCGTTTCCTGCCGGATAAAGCCATTGACCTGCTCGATGAGAGCTGCGCATACCGGAACATCATGACGCCTGTCATCGCAGAATTGCAGCGCACCGGCGTGGAGCTGGAGCGGGAAAAGCAGAACCTGACGGAACTTGAGGAGCAGGATGAACCGGATTACGAGGGCATTGCCGAAGCCAAGGCTGCGGTGAGCCGTCTCGAAGTGCAGCAGAAAGAATTGGCGGCACAGTGTGAAAATGTGCAGGTGACGGAGGGCGATCTGGCGGCAGTCATTGAGCTGTGGACGGGGATCCCTGCAAATAAGATCGCCGAGAGCGAACTGACACGGATGAAACAGCTCGGTGAACGTCTCCGGAAGAAGATCATCGGACAGGATGAGGCGGTCGATGCACTGGCAAGAGCCATCAAGCGCACACGGGTGCAGCTCAGTGAGCGCATCCGCCCGGCATCGTTCATCTTTGTGGGACCCACCGGCGTGGGCAAGACGGAGCTGGTCAAGGTGCTGGCGGAGGAGCTGTTCGATGCTGCCGATCCGCTCATCCGGCTGGATATGACGGAGTTTATGGAGAAGCACTCTGTCGCAAGACTCATCGGTTCACCGCCCGGATATGTGGGCTATGACGATGCCGGACAGCTTACGGAAAAAGTGCGCAGAAAGCCCTATTCCGTCATTCTGTTCGATGAGATCGAAAAGGCACATCCGGATGTAATGAACATTCTGATGCAGATACTGGATGAGGGCAGGATAGAGGATGCGCAGGGTAGGACTGTCAGCTTCGCCCATACCATCATCTGCATGACCTCCAATGCGGGTTCTACCGACAAGTCGACTGGCGTCGGCTTCAACCGGACAGCAGAGGAGATCAGCAAGGAGCGTGCCATGAAGGCACTGCGGGAGTTCCTGCGTCCGGAATTCCTCAGCCGTATCGATGAGGTGATCTGCTTCCGTCCGCTGACGGAGGAGAATTATGCGGACATTGCCGGGCTGATGCTCGATGAGATGCGCACACCGCTCGAGGAAAAGGCGATCACACTGGAATATGACCGGGAAGCCCTGCAAAAGATCGCAGCGGAGGCATTCGGTCGCAAGTACGGTGCCCGTGAGATCCGGCGTGTGATCCGGGATCATGTGGAGGATGCGATCGCCGAGGAAATGATCGACAAGGGGACGCAGTTCTGGAAGATCGTTGTCACGACGGATGAAAACGGCGTTGTGGTGCAATTTTTATAAAAATAGCAGGCTCCCGTCCGGGAGTCTGCTTCTTTAAAACAGGGGTGCAGGGGGCGAAGCCCCCGCATCCCTGTCACGATAATCCAAATATCCGCTCTGTATTTTCCTTTGCATGGCGGATGATCTCCTCTTCGGGAACTTTTTTATAGGCGGCAAGTGCCTTTGCGACATAGACCACATTTTCCGGCACATTGATCCGCCCAAGCCCCGGCACGTTCCGAGGTGTGAGATAGGGGGCATCTGTCTCGATGAGCAGCCGGTCGAGCGGCAGCACCGCAACGGCATCCCGGAGCGGCTGCGCACGTCTGTCATCACAGATCCAGCCTGTGATGCCGATGGAAAATCCCAGCTCAAGATATTGCTCCAGCGTCCGCCGGTCGCCGGTGAAGCAGTGAACGACAGAACGCTTGCAGATATCCGGATGTTTCCGGAACCGCCGCAGAAATTCCTCCGAGGCACTCCGCTCATGCAGGAAAAGCGGTTTGCCAAGACGTTCCGCAAGGACAATGTGCTTTTCCAGGCAGCGTATCTGGTTTTCTTTTGTGGAAAACATTCTGTCAAAATCCAGTCCGCATTCCCCGACTGCCACAAACTTCGGCTGCTCCCGGAGCAGCACTTCCATGCGGTCAAAATCCTCTTTTCTGGCACGGTCGGCATTATGAGGATGGATGCCGCAAGTGCCCCATACCTCCCGTTTCGGCAGGAATGCGGCGATTTTCTCATTCTCCTGCATGTCGGTGCCGGTCAGGATACAGGCAACGCCAGCTTCTGCGGCATTCCGGAGAATTTTTTCCGGATCCGGAAACTGCTTGCAAAAGAGATTGAGTCCGATGTCATAATATTGTATCATATGGATCTTCCTTTCATATAAGATATGCGAGCAGCAGCAAGACGCCGAGCAATGCAAAATTGATTACTGAGAAGTAAAGCAGGAACCTGCCGGACTTTGCGCCCTCGGACTTCCGGTAGAGCTGAAATGCGATCAGGCTTGCCAGCGAGGCGATCAGTGTCCCGAAGCCGCCGATGTCTACGCCGAGCATCAGGGCAGTGCCGTTTTCTGTAAAGCCGGACAGCATGACCGCTGCGGGGACATTGCTGATGCCCTGTGAGAGCAATGTACCGATGAGCAGCTCTCTGCCGGTCAGCACCGAGGAAAAGAAGCTGCGGACTGCCTCGATGCGGGAAATATTGCCCACAAAGATAAAGAAGCATACAAAGGTCGCCAGCAGGGCATAATCCACCTTGCCCAGGAGCCGTCTGTCCGTCAGCAATACGACCACGAGGGTGAGCAGCAGGCAGCCCCAGTCCGGCAGCACCCGCAGCACTGTCAGCAGACAGATGGCAAACACGCCCGTATGTGTCAGTGCCGGCAGTCGACGGATGGCAGGGAAGGACGCTGTTTCAGTACGGCAGGATGTCTTTGGCAGCAGCAATGTCAGCAGCAGGAGACAAACAAGCCCCACGACCCCGGAGGGGAGCATGGTGCGGATAAAATCCGCCGCTGTGAGATGGAACGTCTCATATAAAAAGAGATTCTGCGGATTGCCGACCGGCGTCAGCATGCTGCCTAAATTGGCAGATGCTGCCTCAAAGACAATGGTCAGGATGCGGCTGCGTTCATCGTGTATCTCCCGGAAACAGCTGATCGTCAGCGGCACAAAGGTGAGCAGTGCGACATCGTTCGTCACCAGCATTGCCGAGAAGAAGCAGAGGAGCATGAACACCAGACCCAGCCGCCGCACGGTGCCAGCCATCCGCAGGAGCATCTGTGTGGCTTTCTCGAAAATGCCGGCACTGCGCAGCCCCGCAACTGCCAGCATCAGACAGAACAGTTCGATGAGTACGGTGGTGTTGCTGTAACCGAGGTAGCCCTTATCAGGCGGTACGATGCACATGGTGACAACTGCCGCCAAAAATGAGATGACCAGTACCGGCTGGGACTGACAGAACCGCCGGAGAGCTTTTAGAGACATGACAACACCTCCCACAAGATGATCTATTTTTATTATAGCAGATTTCCCCGGAAAAAGCAAGGACTGGGGGAGGATTTTTCGGGAGCCCCCTTGACATCCACTCCCGGAGATGCTATACTATAATAAATCAAATGCTCGTGAAAGGGGACTGACCATGCTGCAAATTGATCTGAGCGGAAAAAATGCCCTTGTCACCGGGGCATCCGGTGAGCTGGGGCGGGTGATCGCCATGACGCTTGCGGAATGCGGGGCGGATGTGGCACTACACTACTATGGACACAGAGAACAGGCGGAGCGTACTGCGCTAATGAAGGTGAAGGAATTATAGATGTCCTAAAAAGATTAGGATATTTGGAGGTGGTATCGTGACTGACATCTTCAACGAGGAAACCATTAGCCGCATTTATTCTTCAACCAGAAGATCTGTAAATATTACTGTTTCAAACGACAAGGTTATCATTAAACTTGATTGGCAGAGCTACTTTCAAATCGAAAAAGTGTTGAATAATATGCATACCATTTATCGTTTGTTTTATATAGAAAGAGGCGATAAGTTAAACTATGGTGACTATTTTAATGGTGAAGATTTAGTAAATTCGATAATTGCTAAATTAAATTGATTGCTTGAAGCTGATTTATTGGGAAACATTACAGAACAAGCGTTTGGAGGGGGAATCGTCCTTGAATAAAGTGATTGCTCGTTTCCAAGAATTTTTTAACCAGATACTTTGTAATAGCAACGGCTTGTTAGCTCCCCCAGATATAGATTTTATACAATATCATCAGTCGCTTATTGTGGATATAGATCATTCCTATCCTGAAATCTATTATGATTTTGAACATTCGGATAGAGCGGGTTATTCGCTATTCTTTACCGAACGTAATACACATCGTTTATTATACAGATGCCAAGATGAAACAATAGCTGCATATGCTTTGCTATCCGTGTATATAAATAAGTGTGTTCCAAGCCTTAAGCGAACTGCAGAGGCACGACATAGAGTACAAGAAGAAATTAAGGGAAGTCGCCAACATGATTGCATTCCTGCTGTCCGATCTGGCAAGCTTCACGACCGGTGCCTACATCCCGGTCAGCGGCGGCAGGGTCATGCCGGCGATCTGATCAGCAGGGGAGAGGTAACAAAAAACGCCGCATCTGCGGCGTTTCTCTGTATCTGGCGGAGATGGTGGGATTCGAACCCACGGGCCGTGTTACCGACCAAACGATTTCGAGTCGTTCTCGTTATGACCTCTTCGATACATCTCCATGACACATTACTATTCTATTATACCACACTTCTCCGGAAAATGCAACCCCTATGCGCAAAAAAATCCAAAAAAAGAGACAAGAGCATGAAAGCTCCTGTCTCTTTTTGTCAAATATAGAGGACTTTTCTATATTTTTCTAATCCCAGCAGGGGAGAAGATGCTCAGAGACTCCCTGCGCCGAGCTTTGCACTGTAGAGCAAAATGCCGCTTGCATCGGATGCATTGACGACGCCATCCGCATTGTAGTCATACAATCCGAACTCATAGTCCGTCATGTTGGGCATGGATCTTCCCACACCAAGACCGGCAGCGCAGGAAAGCACTGCTGCGGCATCTGAGGCATTGACACGTCCGTCGAGGTTGCAGTCGCCCTTTTCATAGACAGCGACCGTCACAGGGCAGACGCCCTTGTTGCCATTATCATCCTCTGCGATCACATCCGCTGTACCAAAGCCGACCGCTTCCACCACACCATCCTTCGAGACCGTCACCACGCTCTCATCCGTGGAGGCGAAGCTGACCTGCACAGAAGAGGAGAGCTTCTCACTTGCACCGATATCCGCAAAGACCATGTGGTCATAATTCAGCCGGATATGCTTCTCATAGCCTACAGTGATCTCGATCGTGTCCTTCGTGCCGTTGCTCGAAGTGGCAGTGATCACCGCCGTACCGCTGCGGATCGCCTTGATCTCGCCAGTGCTGCTGACAGAAGCAACGGCAGGATCCGAGGAAGTATATGTTATTTTTCCATCGCCGACCATGACCGGCTTGACAGCTGCCCCGATCTCCTCGATCGTCAGCCCGTCTGCGGCATAGGAGACTTTCTTTGAATAGCACACATCCCGGTCAACGGCATAGTCGATGCCGCTGACAGTACCCTTGCAGCTATACTGCCATGTCTGGTACTCGCCGGTATAGTCTGTCTTATCGGTATAATGTGCCAGCCAGATCGCATAGCGATCTTCCAGTTCTCCCGCATTGAGCTGCGTGGTCAGCCAGTACTTGTTGGCATAGACGCCGGCACGGTAGCCGCCCGCCTCAATGGTGTCACAGAACGCCTTGCAGATGGCAGTGCGCTGCGCATTGTTCAGCCCGGCACTGTCGAGACGTCCGGTGTCATAGTCCACATTTTCAATGTCTATGTAGATCGGCAGCGTAAGGGGATAGCCCGCCAGCTTGGAGAGGACAAAATCCGCCTCCTCCACGGCTTCTTTCGTATTCAGTGCCTGCGTGAAGAAATACAGTCCGACATCCAGCCCCGCCGCAGTGGCTCCCTCGAGGTTGGTGCGGAACTTCGGGTCTTCCACGACTTCACCTGTCGCATAGGCACGGAACCCGGCACGGATGATGACCTGCTTCACGCCGTCTTTTGCGACCTTGCTCCAGTTGATGTCCCCCTGAAATTTGGACACATCGATACCGTCCACCTTTACATAATTGGCAAAGCGTGTATTATGTGTCAGACTGCTGATCGTGGGTGTGGCTCTCGAAATCGTATACGCTTCACTCTCCGTGAAACGCTCCGGATCTTCTTTCTGATAGAGGGCATAGCGTTCCGCAACATCCTGTGCATACGCCGCATCTTCCGCAGCGGAGACAAATGGCTTCACAAAAGCGCACTGTGCAGCGAGAAGACCCGCACAGAGTACCGCAGCAAGACGCCGCCCCTTTGCAAAACGCCGCCCCTTTCTGAAAAATTCCATGGCAGAACTTCCTTTCAAAGATAAACTTTCAGAATGTTCCCCCACTCCCTTGTTCCGCTCCCTTTTCTATATCTGGAGCAAAATGGTTACAAGACTGTAACTTATATTCTCATTATATCATATTTCAAAGCCCATGTCAAGCTTTTTTTGTACACTTTTTACGGGATACCAGCATATTCCGATTGACAATCCCGTCACGTCAGGCATATACTGCATTACACATGCAAACGCATGTGAATCGAGAGAAAGGAGCGTCCGCCGCAAGACGGACGACTGGATAGATATGGAGCTTCATGCATTTGAAGAGATGGCACAGTCGCTGGATGCCGCACTCCTGCAGCGGGAGAACGATGACGACCAGCCGACCAGTGTGTTCCCGCCGGTGACGCCCCCCGGTATGGCGTATGTGCCGTACCAGCAGTGGGGCGAGATCTACCACTCCGAAGAGGGGTTCCGGAACGGCACCATGTTCCCGGTGCTTGACAAACCCTTTGCACCGCAGCAGCCAATGGGAGGTGAATGCGCAAAATGAAAAGCCGGAATGAACTGATGCAGATCATACAGAAATATGATTTTGCGCTTTACGATCTGATGCTGTATCTCGATACGCACCCGAACTGCAGGAATGCGATGCAGCTATACCGCAAGTACCGCACGAAACGGGAAGAGGCGGTCAGGGAATACGTCAAGCTCTATGGTCCCATTCAGGCGATCCAGAGCGATGCGGAGAAGAAATGGAACTGGGGCAAGGGTCCCTACCCGTGGGAAAGAGAGGCGAACTGAGTTATGTGGATGTATGAGAAAAAGCTGCAATATCCCGTCAAGATCAAGAAACCCGATCCGCAGATGGCGCAGATCATCATGAGCCAGCTCGGCGGTCCGGACGGAGAGCTGACCGCCTCCATGCGCTACCTCAACCAGAGGTATGCCATGCCGACCGACAAGATCAAGGGACTGCTGACGGACATCGGCACCGAGGAGCTGGCACACATGGAGATGGTGTCTGCCATCATCTACCAGCTCACAAGAGATCTGAGCGAAAAGGACATCAAAAAATATGGCTTTGACAAGTACTTTGTCGATCATGCGGGCGGCATCTATCCGGCATCCGCAGCCGGTGTGCCGTTTACGGCAGCGTACTTCCAGACCAAGGGCGATGCGTTCGCAGACCTGACGGAGGACATGGCAGCCGAGCAGAAAGCACGGGCAACGTATGACAACATCCTGCGGCTGGCGGACGATCCGGATGTGATCGACCCGATCCGGTATCTGCGGGAGCGTGAAGTCGTACACTTCCAGCGGTTCGGCGAAGCCACCCGCATGGTGCAGGATATGCTGGATGCACGCAACTTCTACGCCTGCAATCCGTCTTTCGACAAGACCTGCGGGAGAAACTGCAAAAAGAAGAAGTAACTCAAATTTGGGAGCGGCAGGCGGGGAAAGCCCCTCTGCCGCCCCCCTCACTTCTGTAAAACACAAAGTTGCACAAAATTTGTATTTTGTGCAACTTTCTATATCATCCCCTCCCGGAATCCCTGCCAGCAAGAAACGGCACCCGCTTGCGCCAATGCCGTCTTTGTTCATTATTACTCCAGAGCGAAGATAACCTTATCGAGCGGTGGTGCCGTCATTTCCTCAGTGCTTTCCTCGGGAATGTCTGTCGCAGGTTCCGTCTGTTCAATGATCTCTTCCGGTTCCGTCGCATCCACCGTCTCCGGCTCGGTCGTTACGACCTGTGTGGCAGCTGCGGTCGGTGCTTCTGCTTTCTCTGTCGGCTCTGGTGTGGTGTCGACCGGCAGCGTGGATGGTGCGGAAAGCTCTGCGGAGACCGGATCTGTCTCCGTGGCGGGCTCTGTCTCTGCTTCCATGCCGTTGATATTGCAGATATAGGTGAACTTCGGGGATTTCAGCCCCATTACGCTGCGGAATGCATTGCCCTTGACAGTGATCTTTCCGTCCACGATCACCTCACGGATATAGCCGCCGTTGCCCTCTACGAGCTGGATCCACTGCCTCGGATCACCCGACAGACGGATGCCATAGGCAGCCTGTAAACGTCTGCGCACTTCCTCTATGGAGTAGGTCGTCACCTCTCCCCAGTGCGGGTCATACGCTTCATCATACTCACTTGAAACGCTGCGCAGATACGGGATATCGGCATAGAACACATCTGCACTGTTGGCAGTGATGCCGCCGCTCGATGCACAGAACATCGTCACGCAGTAGCTGTTGCGATAATACAGTGCCTCGCCCAGCACCGATGCACAGGCATCAATGACATTCTGCGGCGGGTTCGGCTTCCGGATCAGATCATGTCCGTCACCGTTATAGTACTTGATATAGGTATAGGCAGCGACTGCCTGTGCCTTCATGCACTCCACATGGAACGTAGAACCGACTTCATTGTAAACGACTTCGGAAATGGTCTGAAGAACATTCCCCGGTACGCCCTGCACCGTGACGATCTCGCTCTCCGCCGTCCCGGTATTCATCAGCGTGGTGCCCGGATAGTAGTGGAACAGGATGTCCTGGTAGCTCCATCCGGCATATTTTGCATAGAAATTGGCACCGTTCTGGCTCATGCCGACACCATGCCCATAGCCGTAGGTCGTGAAAGCAAATGTACCGTCTGCGGTCTCAGGAACGGCAGAGCTTGCCGGAACACGGGAAACAATGGTGTCGTCCTTCCCCTGTGCGATCAGCTCGGCTCCCTCGGCGTCATTGGTGTCCCGCAGTTTTACGGTCTCGTAGCTGACAAGGGAGAGGTCATCATACTCATCCACATCGGCTTTCCACCATGTCTTGGGATGGTAGTCTTCCTCCATGAGATCGCCGCTGTGAACGACGGTCACGGCACTGGTCTCCCCTGTCTCCTCTGTTGCTGTTTCCTCCGTGACAGTCTCCGTGGGGATGGCATCTTTTGCTGCTGCGCTGCCCGCATATACACAGACAAGACAAGCAAGCAAAATTGCCGCCGCACCTGCGGTCGTCCGCCGGATAGATACATGAACCATGTTACTTACATCTCCGTTTCTATGTCGATCATTCCTCGGTTTCGGTCGTTTCCTCCGTGGTCTCCTCCGTGGATGCTTCTTCGGTCGTTTCGGGTTCCTCTGCAAATACTTCCGCAAAGGTCTCCGGCGTCTCATCTTCACGCAGTCTGCGTGCGATCACGAGAAAGCGGGAATTATCCGCATCGGAATAGCAGGTAGACAACGTCAGCAGCTTGTCGCCGTACTGCACGTCGATCGGGATATCTACCATATTCTTCTCATGTACCGTGTCCACAAAGTCGTCAAATGCCTGTTTGTCGGCAAATTCCTCCATATCCCAGTAACGCCACTCCGCATCGCCGCTGCCACTTGTGATGACCTGTCCGAAAATGACGTATGTATAATGCTGATAATTGGAATACAGCTCGATGAACGGTGCCGTCTTATAGAACGACAGATCCTGCCGATAGCGGCGCAGCGACCCGAACATCGTGTTATTCGCCATATTATGCCCATAGAGCAGCAGATTGTCGGACTGTGCATCCTCATCGAAGCCGAACACATCACGGTAGTCCAAAAAGACCGTCCCCGCACGGTAAGGCTCATGTCCGAAGCTGACATCGAGATAATACCAGCTCTCCTCCTGCTTCGTCTTCTGGACGATGGGGTTGTTGACCTTGGTCTCCGGAATGGTGATCCAGCCCACTGTATCGGCATTGTACGCCAGCAGGGACTTTGCCATCCCGGTCAGTCCGTTTTCTTCTCCGGTCGAGATCGGCGGCGGCTCCGTAGTGGGTTCCGTCTGCGGGACGGGTGCCACCGAATCGAGCGGCACGTCCTGAACGGTCGGGATACCGTGATCACGGTCGATAAAATACCATGCACAGGCTGTGCCGACCGCCGCAGCAAACAGCACAGCCGTTGCAATGATCTTTGATTTCAAACGCATAGTAACTCCTTATCCGTAAGGCTCAAATTCCGCATCGGGATCATAGGTCTTCTTATGCCACCGGTAATAGCTGTTCGGCCATTTGATGTTCGGATTTGCCTCGCTGGTGCAGCCCTCCATCAGATCCTCGCCCGGACGGACGAGCCTTGCGAACACGGCAAGCCGCCCCTCTGAGAAGGTGCTGTTGCAGGTGGAGAGCGTCAGCAGCTGGTCTCCGTACTTGACATCGACATCCGTCAGGCGCACAGACCGCCGCTTGATCTCATTCACATAGTCATAAAAATCTTTCTCATCGTCAAAATTCAGCTTGTTCCAGTAGTCAAAGCGTGTATCTGTCTCATCATCCACATCCACAATGATCATCCCGAAGATCTTGTACTGATAGTACCGGTAATTGGAATTCAGTTCCACGATCGGATGCTCATCGTAGTAGTGTACGTTGTTGATGTAATATTTCAAAGAACCGAACATCGAGTAGTCATGCATATTATGACCGTAAATGATGAGGTTCTGGGAGTTCTCATAAATTTTTCTGCCGTCTTCCACATAGTCGAACTTATTGCGGTAATCGAGGAAGATGGAGCCGGCTTTTGCGGTGTCGCCGAAGAAATTCCGGGTCAGGTAGTACTGGTTCTCATCATCTCTCCGCTGCACGACCGGATAGTAGATCTCCGTCTCCGGGATCTGGATGTATCCGACCGTATCCGGATTCATCGAGAGCAGATACTCCGCTTCCGGCAGGAGCGAATATACCTCATAGACATCTTCTGTGGTATCTGTGGGCGGCTCAGTGGTCTCCTGTTTGTGCGAATTCACCGCATCGGTGATCTCCGCCTGTAACAGCCGGTTCTGGTAGCTGTCCCAGAAATACTTACCGATCATGCACATGCAGACGACGAACGTCACCGAAGAAAGCAGGAACACGATCTTCCGCACGCTCTCGAATACGCCGTCCCCTTTCTGCGGGAAAAGCTCCCGAAAACGTTTTCCGAACGACTTGCGCTTTTTCTTCTTCTTTTTTTTGGGATCCTCCGGCTCCGGAACTTCCGGCGTGCTGCCGTCATCATCCGGCGGCTCCTGCGGCGGTTCTTCTGCTTTTGCCTCCGCCTCTGCCATTGCCGCCTTCATCAGGCGGATCTTTTCTGCGATCTGTGCCTTGGATTCTTCCTGGCGGCGTTGTTCTTCCTGCTGCCTGAGCGCGTCCTTGATCGCCCGTATCTTTGCTGCTGCATCGGTTCCTTGTGACGGACTCTCCACAGCACCATTGTCCTCCCCGGCAGCACTTCCCTGCTGCTCAAGAGGCTCCTCGGGATAATTACGCATGCAGACCCTCCATTGCATATCTTCTTATTTACTCATTTTACAACATTTGTAACCGTTTTGTCAAGTTTACGCAGGGAGTCTCCGAAGAATTTGTGACAATGCACAAATTTGTACAGTGTATTATATGTATTTTTACTAATATGGCATACAAATTTCTTTACATTCTGTCCCTGCGACTGCACGCTGCACGAGTTCCGCAAAGTCACCCTTTTCCTGTGCTGCCTCGATCTCTGCCAGACGGGGGCGGATCTTCGGGTGCCGTGGGGTGAACACGGTGCAGCAGTCCTCATAGGGCTGGATGGAGATGTCGAATGTGTCGATCTTCCGTGCCGTGGCGATGATCTCCGTCTTGTCCAGACCGATGCAGGGGCGGAACACAGGCATATGGCACACCGCATCCGTGCAGACCATTGCCTGCAAGGTCTGGCTTGCCACCTGTCCGACGCTCTCGCCGGTGATGAGGGCAGCAGCCCCCTCCCGCTTGGCGATCTCCTGTGCAATGCACATCATCAGCCGCCGCATGAGGATGGTGAAATATTCCTCCGGGCAGCGGCGTTTGAGCTGCTCCTGTATCTCTGTGAAAGGCACGCAGTAGAAATGCATATTGCCGCAGTATTCCGTCATTTTCTCACAGAGCTGTTCCACCTTGAGCCGGGCACGCTCGGAGGTGTAGGGCGGGCTGACAAAGTGGATGGCTGACACGCTGATGCCCCGCTTTGCCATCATATAGCCTGCCACGGGACTGTCGATGCCGCCGGAGAGCAGGAGCATTGCCTTGCCGCTGGTGCCGAGCGGGAGACCGCCTGCACCGTGGAGCTTGTCCGCATAGACATAGGCATGGGTATCCCGGATGTCCGCCATGACGGTCACTTCCGGGTCATGTACATCCACACGCAGATGCGGAAAGGCTTCGCAAAGTTCCCCGCCCAGCTCCCGGCAGATCTCCGGAGATTTGAGCGGAAAGCTCTTGTCCGCACGTTTCGCTTCGACCTTGAATGTCGCAGCGGTATCGAGGGTGTCCCGCAGATAGTCCACGGCTTTTGCGGTGATGTCATCGAGGGACTTTTCGCAGACGCAGGCACGGCAGATAGAAGCGATGCCAAAGACCTTGGTCAGGCGTTCAACCGCCGTTTCGAGCGGGATATGTTCTTCCTGCGGGATGATGTAGATCGTGGACTGTGCCGAAGCAAAGATAAATGCGCCAAGGGAGCTGAGACGCTGTTTGAGCTGCTGCATGAGGGTGCGCTCAAAGCTGTGTTTGTTCAGACCCTTTAATGCCATTTCCCCGAATTTTACAAGTATGATCTCTTTCATGAAATAACCTCCTGTTGGACCTGTTCCATAATAGTATACCATATTTCCGGAAATATGGCAAGGGAAAAACATAAATTAGCATTCTTTGGGGGAATGAAAAGAGGGGGCTTTCAGGAAAAGCCCCCAAAATGCTGCTATTCACCTGCGGCATCTTTCACGTTTTCGTCAAAGATGCGGTAATATTCGAGATCGTGATATTTCTTCATCACATCTGACTGCAATGCCTCTTTCAGCGGGATAAAGCTGCCATCAGCGGAAAGTGCGCCGTAGGAATTGACTGCCGGATAGGTCTGCATCGCCTCGAGCCGGAAGGCATCCCATTTGTCTGTGGGTAGCCCGGCATTCTGTTTCAGGACGGCAGACAGGTAATTCAGACTGATCATGTCCTGCGTCTCCCAGTCCACGTCATAGTTTGCCCACATCAGATAGGGTACCGTATAGTTGCACTCCCGCACGGCGACTTTGTTGCTGGTGTCGGTATACCGCTCTGTATAGGGCATATCCAAAGACGGCTGATGATCGCCGAACACAAGAAGGATCGTATCCTCCGGATAGTCCTCGAAATAGTCGATCAGAAGCTTCAGTGCCTTGTCGCTCTCGTTGGCAATGGTGAGGTACTGGTTGATCTCCGGAGCGGCACCGGGCAGGAATTCCTTTGCAGTGAAATCATCCCCGTCATAGGTATAGGAGCTGTGGTTCTGGATGGTCACGTTGAAGATAAACTGCGGCGTGCCGGCTTCCTTTTCCTCCATCAGGGAAATGATCTTCCGGTAATCCTCCGCATCGCTGACAAAGCCACGTATGTACTCAAGATCACCGAAATACAGGGACTTATCCACATCATCCGGGAGCGCACGCAGTTCCTCCGGCGTGACATCGGCAAGGTCATTGCCCGTGATAAAACGGTCAAATCCGAGCAGCGGGTAATTGCTCTCCCGTTTCCATTCCTCGCCGTGGTAGGGATGCATTGCCGTAGTCTGGTAACCTGCACTGCGCAGCGACTGTGCGAGGGAGTAGGTCTTGTGGTCGATGAGCTGATTGTACGGGATGCAGGTCACCGGCATGAAAGCAAGGCTGTTGCCGGTCAGGAATTCCCATTCGGAATTGCAGGTGTATCCGCCGTACACGGAGACAAGTGCCTTGCCCTTGATGCAGTTGCCGTCTAAGCTATGCAGATAGGGCATGACATCCTCTGTCAGCGGGAGATCGCCGACAAGGTCAAAATCGGCTAAGGATTCATTCATTACAACAATGATATTCGGCTGATCTTCCGTCTTTTCGGGTGCCTCCTCCGCAAGTGCTGCCGCCGCTTCTGCGGCATCGTAATCCTCCGGCGGTTCGATCTCATGGGTCTTTGCCTCGACGTAGAGGGAGTACAGCACGCCGTTTTCCCGTGTGAACGTATTGATGTCAAATTTCAGATCGCCCTCATGGTGCTTTTCCATCGGTACAAGAAGCACCGCAGGAAGTGCCACACACAGCGTTGCAGCACCACGGAACAGATTGGTCTTTTTCCACAGCTTGTCGTGATAGTCCCGCATCAGGACGAGGACGATGGTCAGTAGCAGTCCGGAGCTGAGAAGTGCATATGCCATGCCCCATGTGGGAGTGAAGCGGTATCTGCCCGACAGGCGCATCGCATCCCCCATGCAGAAGAAGTCCGTGAACTGGAAGGCGACCGAGCGCACGGTGATGGAAAATTCATTTGCAATGGAAAGTGCCGCCATCAGGAACGTGATGGCACCGAGTGCGGGTTTCAGGCGGCGGAAAATGACCATGCACAGCGCATACGCCAGAAACAGCAGCAGGATATTGAACAGCTGGACATACCAGACAACATTATAATACAAGACGATCTCAAGCAGGATCGGGTAGAGCAGAGCCGCCCAGAAAACGGCACGCTTGCTCCGCAATGCAGGCAGTTTCATCGGGATACCTCCATATCTTTTGACAGACTGTTATTTCTCTAACATACAGTATAGCAAATTTCAGCGCAAAAGTCAAGAGGAAGATGTTTAAGGATTCGTTAATTTCTGCTGCATCTCACATCTTGCTTTTTCCGGAAAACTGTGGTATAATAGAGGTATCCCTGCAAGGGCGGTACGTTTTTGCGGAAATCCATCGGAAAGGAACCTGCATATGCATGCATTTGTAGAATTACAGAATGTCAGAAAGGTCTACCGGACAGGAGAGCTGGAGATCCACGCCCTGCGGGATGTCAGCTTCGAGATCAACAAGGGGGAATTCTGTGTGATCGTCGGTGCGTCCGGTGCCGGCAAGACCACCATCCTCAACATTCTCGGCGGGATGGATACCCTCACGAGCGGCAGCGCATGGCTGGACGGTGCGGAGATCTCTGCCTATACGAAACGGCAGCTGACCGCCTACCGCCGCTATGATGTGGGATTTGTGTTCCAGTTCTACAACCTTGTGCAGAATCTCACCGCACTGGAGAATGTCGAGCTTGCGGCGCAGATCTGCCGGGATCCGCTCGATGCCGCCGAAGTGCTGACACAAGTCGGTCTGGCGGACAGGATGAAGAACTTCCCTGCCCAGCTCTCCGGCGGTGAGCAGCAGCGTGTCGCCATTGCCCGTGCCCTTGCGAAGAATCCGAAGCTTCTGTTATGTGATGAGCCGACCGGTGCGCTCGACTATCACACGGGTAAGGCAGTCCTGAAACTCTTACAGGATACCTGCCGCAGCACGGGGATGACCGTGGTGGTCATTACCCACAATCAGGCACTTGCGGCGATGGCAGACAGGATCATCACCGTCAAGAACGGCACGGTGGAAAATATGCGGCTGAATCAGCACATCGTGGATGTTGCGGACATTGAGTGGTGACTGCCATGCGGAGGAATATGCTGCGGCGCACGACGCTGCGTGAGATACGGGGCAGCTTGGGGCGGTACCTTGCGATGCTGTCCATCATTGCCCTTGGCGTAGGGTTTTTCTCGGGTGTCCGGGAGACAACGCCGACGATGGTACATACGGTCAACGAATTCTGGCAGGCACAGCAGCTCTATGATCTGCGGCTCGTCTCCACGCTCGGCTGGGAAGATGCGGATGTCGATGCGCTCCGGACACAGCCCGATGTGCGCTATGCCGAGGGGAGCCACAGCATGGACATCCTCTGTGACGGCGAGGAGCGGGAGTTTGTACTGAAAGCACATTCCATGCCGGAGAACATCAACCTCGTGCGCCTGTGTGAGGGACGGATGCCGGAGAAAGAAAATGAATGCCTCCTTGATGCGGATATGAACAGCACCCTCGGCATCGGCGACACCCTCCGCATCTCAGAGAGCAATGATGAGGATACAAAAGACGCACTGAACGGCACAGAATTCACCATCGTGGGGATGGCAGAATCTGCCTATTACTTTAACCATGAGCGTGGCACCACCTCTATCGGGAACGGGAGCGTGGCGGGCTTTGTCTATCTGCCGGCTGCGGCTTTTGCGCTGGATCATTATTCCGAGATCTTTGTACGGTTTGATCAGGATATGCAGATCTTTTCCGATGCCTACAAGGACTACACCGAGGAAAAGACCGATGTCTGGGAGACACTGACACAGGAACAGGCAGAGACACGCTATACCCGTGTCCTGACGGATGCCGAAACGGAACTGGCTGACGGCAGAGCGGAACTGGAGGAACAGCGTGCGGACGGACAGAAAGAACTGGATGATGCCGCAAAGGAATTAGACGATGCGAAAGCAGAGCTGGATGATGCCAGCAAGACCATCACGGACGGACAGAAAGAGCTGGACGACTCCGCAAAGAAGTTAGCCGATTCCAAGACAAAGCTCGACGATGCTGCGGCACAGATCAGCGATGGTGAAACAGAGCTTGCCAAGGCGAAAAAGGAGATCACCGACGGAGAACAGCAGCTTGCGGATGCAAAGGCGGAACTCGATGCCTCTGAAAAGAAACTGACATCCTCCAAGGCAGAACTCGATGCCTCTGAAAAGCAGCTCACAGAGGGTGAGACTGCTCTGAAAGACGGTCAGGCACAGCTTGATGCTGCGGCTGCCGATCTCGAGACACAGGCGGCATCCCTTGCCGCACAAGAGGAGGCACTATCCGCCAAAGAGCAGGAACTCGCCGCACAGCTCCCCTACATGGATCAGCTGCCCGCAGCGCAGCAGGCTGCCTTACAGGCGGCACAGGCAGAGCTGACGGAGGGACGCACTGCCCTTGAAGCGGGCAAGGCACAGATCGCTGCCGGCAGGGAGTCCCTCGCACAGCAGCAAGCTGCACTCGATGCCAAAAAACAGGAGCTTGCCGAGGGGCGAAAAGCCTTTGAAGAGGGAAAAAAAGCCTATGATGCCGGGGCAGCGCAGTTTGCAGAGGGCAAGGCTGCATACGAGGCATCCCTTGCCACGTTCACGGAAGGCAAGGCTGCATATGAAAAGAGTGCAAAAGAGCTTGCAGATGCCCGCACCGCCTACGAGACGGGCATGCAGCAGTATGAGGACGGCAAACAGCAGTATGACAAGGGCGTGCAGGAGCTTGCAGACGGCAAAAAGGACTACGAGGAAGGTCTGCAAACCTACAATGACGGACTTGCGGACTATGAGGACGGCAAGGCGGAGTTTGAGGAAAAGATCGCCGATGCTGAAGCGGAACTTGCGGACGCCGAAGCCGAGCTTGCCGACCTCGAAACGCCGGATACCTATGTCCTTGACCGCAGCACCAACATCGGCTATGCATGTTTTGAGAGCGATTCCCAGATCGTGGAGCAGGTCGCAAGGGTGTTCCCGGTGTTCTTCATTCTGGTCGCTGCACTGGTCTGCATGACGACGATGAGCCGCATGGTCGAGGAACAGCGCACGCAGATCGGTACGCTCAAAGCCCTCGGCTACTCTGAAGCTGCCATCATGGGGAAATTTATGTTCTACTCCGGCAGTGCGGCACTTGCCGGGTGCGTGCTGGGCTTTGCAGTCGGGAATGTCCTGTTCCCCTCGGTGATCTGGATGTCCTATGAACTGATGTATATCCAGTTGCCGCTGCGGTTCGTCTTTGACTGGCAGCTCGCACTTCTGGCGGCGGGGGCTTCTCTGCTCTGCTCTCTCGGGACAACATGGGCAGCGTGCCGCATGGAACTGGCGGAGACTGCCGCCGGGCTGATGCGCCCGAAGGCACCGAAAGCGGGCAAGCGTGTCCTGCTCGAGCGCATCCCGTTCCTCTGGAACCGGCTGAAATTCCTGCAAAAAGTTTCCATCCGGAACATCTTCCGCTACAAGGGACGGTTCTTCATGATGGTCATCGGCATTGGCGGGTGTACGGCACTGCTCATGACGGGCTTCGGCATCCGGGATTCCATTGCCGGGTTTGCCGATGTGCAGTACGGGGAGATCGAGGTCGCCGATGCATCTGTGACACTCGCATCTGATCTGGGCGAAGAACTCCCGGCATCCCTTATGGCACAGCTTGACGACCTCACGGAAGAATATCTGCCGCTGCGGCAAAGCTCTTGGGATCTTTCCACAGACCTGCGCACCCGCAGTGTGAACCTGCTGACGCCCTCTGCGGCGGACGGGCTTGACCATTTTCTGCGGCTGCATACACAGGCGGGAGAGGCACTCCCCTTCCCGCAGTCCGGCGAAGCCCTCATCAGCACGAGCATTGCCGATCGGTGGGGTGTGGCTGCCGGAGACGAGATCACGCTGCGTGACAGCGACCTGCGGAAGCTGCATCTGCGGGTGACTGGCGTGTTTGAGAACCATGTCTATGACTATGTCATCACCCCGCCCGAAACGATCACGGCACAGCTCGGCGCACCGCCCGTCTGGAATACAGTCTATGTCAACTTCCCCGCACAGGCGGATGTCTATCAGGCATCGGCAGACCTTGCGGCGTGTGAGGATGTCACCAATGTCAGCCTGTATGCCGAGCTTCAGGCACGGCTGGGCAAGATGATGAGCAGCCTTGACTACATCGTCCTGCTGGTCATTCTGTCTGCGGCGGGGCTGGCGTTCATCGTACTGTACAACCTGACGAATATCAACATCACCGAGCGTATCCGGGAGATCGCCACTATTAAAGTCCTCGGCTTCTTCCGGAAAGAGACATCTGCCTATGTGCTGCGGGAGAACCTCGCCCTGACGGCGGCAGGCATCCTCCTTGGGCTGGGGCTGGGCATTCTCCTGCACCGGTTCGTCATGGCACAGATCGTGGTGGATATGGTCAGCTTCCGCATCCGCATTTTGCCGATGAGCTTCGTCTGGAGCATCGTGCTGACATTTGTGTTCAACATGATCGTCAACTTCTTTATGGGCTTCAAGCTCGAACGCATCAATATGGCTGAATCCCTGAAATCTGTGGACTGATCCCGCCATGTGGAAAAAATCGGGATACCCCCTTGTTTTTTCATACAGTTCGTGCTATAATATAAGGTGGACATACAGAATGACATCTCCGGTCGTCACATGACCGGACAGCAGCGGGGTGACTGTACATGAAGTGCAAACATACATGGATCCGGTTTTTGTCCGCCGGTCTGCTCGTGTTGGCGATACTCTGCGGTATCCCGGTCTCTGCGGAAGACGCCGAGCCGGCGGCGACCGGGAGCCGGACGCCGGACTACACTGCGGAGGAACAGCAGTTCATCAGGGAACACCCTGCCGTCAAGGTGGGGTTCGTACAGGATCGCATCCCTGTCTCCTTTGCCGACAAGAACGGCGAGGCTGCCGGGATCTCACGCTATATCTTCGACCGGGTGAGCGAGCTTTCCGGACTGACATTCAACTACGAGGCACTCCCCACGGGCGATGTCACCTATGATTATCTGGTGGACAACGGCTTTGATCTGGTGACGAGCGTGGAGTACAACGAGGAAAATAAAAAGGCACGGGGCATCCTCATCAGTGAGCCGTATCTGTCGAGCAGAAAGGTCATTGTCGCAAAGGATGACCTTGACTTCCGGTATGACGGCGAATGGACGGTCGCCATCTCCACCGGTTCGCAGACGCTCAAAAAGGTGCTTGCCGCCTCATTCCCGAATTTCAAACTCAAAGACTATGACTCGATCGCAGAGTGTTTTGATGCCATCAACTCCGGAGAAGCCGACCTGATGATACAGAACCAGTATGTAGTGGAATACTGGCTTTCCCGCCCCAAGTATGAAAAGCTGAAAGTCATTCCCGTGTTGGGACTGGACGACATCCACTGCTTCTCCGCCGTGTTCGCCCTCGAGGGACAGGAGGGTCCCTCCTACGAGGACGGGGCGATGCTGCTTGAGATCATCGACAAAGCCATCCTCTGCATGGGCGAGGATGAGGAGGGCAATTACATCATACAAGGCGTGATGGAGAACCAGTATGACTACACGCTCACAGACTTTGTGCAGCGTTACCGTTACGCCTGCATCATCCTGTGCATTTCCCTGCTCATCATCCTCACGCTCGTGGTGATGCTCACACGGCAGCAGCTGTCGGCTGCGAAAAGCCGGGCAGAATCCGAAGTCAAGGATCGTTTCCTCTCGATGATGAGCCATGAGATCCGTACGCCGCTCAATGGCTTGATCGGACTCAACAACCTGATGTGGCAGAAACTCGATGAACCGGAGCAGATGCACGGCTATCTGCGGCAGTCCACGGTCACGGCAAAATATCTGCTCTCCGTGGTCAATGACATCCTCGACCTCTCACGGCTCAGATCCCGGCAGATGAAACTCTCGCTGCACCGGGTCGATCTGGCATTTGTGGTCGAAACGGTCGGGCTGATCGTGCGGGATACGCTGTCGGAAAAGAATCTGCATTACACCGTCAAGACGGACTTCCTCTGTCCCTGCGTCAACGGGGATGAGGTGCGTATCGAACAGGTGATGCTCCATCTGCTCGACAATGCCTGCAAATTCACCCATGAGGGCGGCAGCATCTCCCTGACGCTCACGCAGGATATGCAGGGAGAACAGGTGCTGACGACCATCCGCATCGCCGATACCGGCAGGGGCATGACGCAGGAGGCACAGGAGCGTGTCTTTGAAGCATTCTCACGGGAACTCGAGGGCGTTTCCAAGGGCAATCAGGGCACGGGACTCGGACTTTCCATCGCCCGGCAGCTTGCAAGGCTCATGGGCGGCGATCTGACCTGTGAGAGCAAAAAAGGCGAGGGCAGCACATTCACGTTCACGTTCCTGACACTGCCCGCCGATGCGGCAGCGGAAGAGGAGTCCCTCTCCCATAATGGCACACGTCCCCGTGTGCTGGTGGCGGAGGACAATGAGCTGAACCGGGAAATTATTGTCGAGCTGCTGCACGAGAGCGGATTTGAGACGGCAACGGCAGAGAATGGACAGGACGCCCTGAAACTGTTCCGTGATTCTGCGCCCGGCACCTTCGGCGTGATCCTGATGGATCTGCTGATGCCGGAGATGGACGGCTACGAAACGGCAAAGGCGATACGGGCACTGCACCGTCCGGATGCCAAGACCGTCCGCATCATCGCCTGCACTGCCAATGCCTTTGCGGATGAGGAGGAGCGTGCCTATGCCTGCGGCATGGATGATTTTCTCCCGAAGCCCGTGGACATTGATCTGCTGCTCAAAAAACTGTACGAAACTGACTGATCAGGAGGCAACCATGAATATTGCAATCGCACAATCCGGAGGTCCCACCTGCGCCATCAATGCAAGTCTGGTCGGCGTGTTCCGGCAGGCACTGCTCACCGAGGAGATCGATGCCGTATTTGGCTCGATCAACGGCATCGAGGGTATGATCAGCGATGAGCTGATCAACCTCAAATCCATCATCCGTACTAATGAGGACATGGAGCTGCTGCGGCAGACCCCCTCCACCATGCTCGGCTCCTGCCGGTACAAACTGCCGGCATATGACACCGAGCCGGAGATCTATGTCCGCATCCTCAATACCCTCACGATACACCGCATCGGGGTGTTCCTCTACATCGGCGGGAACGATTCAATGGACACCGTCGTGAAGCTCTCGAAGTTTTTACAGGACAAGGGCTCGGACATCCGTGTCATCGGCGTGCCCAAGACCATCGACAATGACCTGCCCATCACCGACCATACGCCCGGCTTCGGGTCGGCGGTCAAGTATGTGGCAGCGACAGTGCAGGAGATCATCCGTGACAGCAGCGTCTACAGCATCCCCTCGGTCACCATCGTGGAGATCATGGGCAGGCACAGCGGCTGGCTGGCGGCGTCTTCCTGCATCCTGCGGGCAAACGGCGAGGAAGCACCGCACCTCATCTACCTGCCGGAGGCATCGTTCTCCGCAGACCGCTTTATCGAGGATGTGCGCCGGCAGATGGCAAAGCACAAGGCGGTCGTGGTCGCCGTGTCGGAGGGCATTGCAGTCGAGGGTACGGAACCGGAAGAATTCCAGTCCGGGGCAACGGATGTGTTCGGACACAAATATCTTTCCGGCGTGGGGAAGTTTCTGGAGCGTCTGGTCGCTGAACGCATCGGGTGCAAGGTGCGTTCTGTGGAGCTGAACGTCATGCAGCGATGTTCCTCTCACCTCTGCGCCGGGACGGACATCGACGAGGCAGAGCGCATCGGGCGGCATGCCCTGCGGGCAGCACTCGACGGCAATTCCGGCAAGATGATGTATTTCCGGCGTGTGAGCGACATGCCGTATGCCGTGACGATAGAAATGACGGATGCTGCTAATGTTGCCAACAAGGAGAAGAAATTCCCGCTGAAATGGATCGCTCCGGAGCAGAACCAGGTCACCGATGCTGCCATTTCCTATTTTCTCCCCCTCGTGCAGGGTGAGGTCGATATCCGCATGAAAAACGGGATGCCGGTACACTTCCAGCGTCCCCTGCAGATGCGGTGAACATGAAAAAGGAGGCGCAAGCCCATGCAGATACCACTCGGATCTATCAACCAGAAGATCACCACAGACCCCGCCGCCTACATCCGGGAGGTCAATGACAACTATCTTCGACAACTGGAGCTGATCGCTGCCGACATCAGTGCGCACCGGGAGGAACGCCCGATCATCCTGCTGTCGGGTCCCTCCGGCTCCGGCAAGACGACTTCCGCCCTCATGCTCGAAAAGATCCTCGATACGCAGGGCGTGGAAACGCATACGCTCTCGCTGGACAATTATTTTTGTCCCCTCACGGATACGGAAAAAGTTCTGTTCTCCGAGGGAAAGCTCGACCTTGAATCCCCCAGCCGCATTGACGGCGACTTCCTGAGCCGTCAGCTCGCTGCCATCTACCACTGTGAACCGGTCGTGCTGCCGGTCTATGATTTCCGGGAATCCGTGCGCACGTTCCCCGGACAGATCCTGCACCGCAAGCCGGGTGAGCTGGTCATCCTCGAGGGTATCCACAGCCTGAACCCGGAAGTGATCGACTTCCCCGACCGGAACACGGCGAAGATCTATGTCTCTGTGCGGACTCGTATCTCACAGGATGGCACGCTGCTGCATCCGTCCAAGATACGGCTCATGCGCCGCCTGATGCGTGATCTGCTCTTCCGGATGCGCTCGTTCCATGACACGCTCCGGATGTACCAGAGCGTCGAGATGGGGGAAAACAAGTACATCATGCCGTATAAACACCGCTCCACCTACGATGTGGACACGTTTATGGCATACGAGATCTGTGCGTACCGGGATTTCCTGCTCGAACCGCTGCGCAACCTGCGGCAGGAACCGCTCGTGCAGGATGTTATCGCCTTTTTGGAGCATGCCGCTGCGCTCGACAAGGAGCTGATACCGCCGGATTCGCTCGTCTGTGAATTCATCGGCAACGGGCAGTTCAATTCGTGAGCATGCTCACAAAACTGCTGCGCCCGGAGACCTGTGCCGCATGCAGGCAGTGCTGTCAATTTGACGGCTACGACATCTATGAGACACCTGTCCTGACGACGGAGGACAAGGAACGGGTGCTGAGGCTATACCCGGAGACAGAGCTGCTCACAAACGGCGATACCTGTCTTTTCCGCATGCAGACATGCGGGGCGGACGGGAGCTATCCCTGTCCCCTGCTCGACCCGGAGACCGGCTGCCGTCTCGGCGATCAGAAGCCTTTTGACTGCCGCAGCTTTCCATTTTGTGTAAGGGAGCTGCATGGGAGACGGCTCATTGCGGTCGCAGCACCACTCTGTGATGCGATCGCAGCACTGCCCCTCGGTACGCTCCTGCAGACACTGCGGGAGGGGCTTGCGGAGGAGCTTTTCAGCTATGCGGCGGCGCATCCGGAAGTCGTCCGTCCCTACCGGGAGGACTATCCCATTTTACTGTGGGAACCAAAACATTGAGATCTGGAGGAACGATCATGTCAAACCAAAGCTACGAAAGTCCGTTCTGTACACGCTATGCGAGCAAGGAGATGCAGTATCTCTTCTCGGCTGACAAGAAGTTTACCACATGGCGGCGGCTCTGGGTCGCCCTCGCACGGGCGGAGATGGAACTCGGTCTGCCCGTCACAGAGGAGCAGGTCGCAGAGCTGGAGGCGAATGTCGATAACATCGACTATGAGGCTGCCGCTGCGTATGAGAAGGAACGCCGCCACGATGTGATGGCACACGTCCTGACATATGGCGATGCCTGTCCCAAGGCAAAGGGCATCATCCACCTCGGGGCGACCTCCTGCTATGTGGGGGACAACACGGACATCATCATCATGCGGGAAGCCCTCGGCGTCATCAAGCGCAAACTCGTCAAGGTCATTGCGCAGCTTGCCGCCTTTGCGGACAAGTATAAGGCACTCCCCTGCCTTGCGTACACGCATTTGCAGCCCGCACAGCTCACGACCATCGGCAAGCGTGCCACGCTCTGGTGCAATGAGCTGCTGATGGATCTCGAAGACCTCGACTTCCGGATGGGCTCCCTGAAACTCCTCGGTTCCAAGGGCACGACCGGTACACAGGCATCTTTCCTCGAGCTTTTCGAGGGCGACCATGAGAAGGTCAGGGAGCTTGAGCGGCGCATTGCCCGGGAAATGGGCTTTGAGGGCGTGGTGCCCGTCTCCGGTCAGACCTACTCCCGCAAGGTGGATTTTCAGGTATGCTCGGTGCTGGCGGGCATTGCACAGTCGGCAAGCAAGTTCTCCAATGACATCCGCCTGATGCAGAGCTTCAAGGAGATGGAAGAACCCTTTGAGAAGAACCAGATCGGTTCCTCGGCGATGGCATACAAGCGCAACCCCATGCGTGACGAGCGCATCACTTCCCTCTCCCGGTATGTAATCTGCGACGTGCTGAACCCTGCCTTTACCGCAGGCACACAGTGGTTCGAGCGAACACTGGACGATTCCGCCAACAAGCGCATCGCCGTGGCAGAGGCATTCCTCGGGACGGACGCCATCCTCAATATCCTGCTGAACGTCACCGACCCGGCACATGGTTTCGTGGTGTATGAAAAGATCATCCGCCGCCGTGTCATGGCAGAACTGCCATTTATGGCGACGGAGAACATCATGATGGATGCGGTGAAGAAAGGCGGTAACCGGCAGGAACTGCATGAGCGCATCCGCCAGTACTCTGTCGAAGCGGGCAGGCGTGTCAAGGAGGAAGGGCTTGACAATGACCTCTGCGAGCGCATTCTGGCTGACCCGATGTTCATGATCACCCCGGAGGAGATGGATGCCCTCATGAAGCCGGAGAACTTCATCGGACGCTGCCCGGAGCAGGTGGAGGAATTCCTCAGAGACTGCGTGCAGCCCGTACTCGATGCGAACGGCGTTTCAGACGATACCGCAGAGATCCTCGTATGATGACAAAGCCCCCTGAAAAAGGGGGCTTTTCTCAAATAGCATAAAAAAAGACCGGTCAAACGGTCTTTTTCCCGGTGACCCGGAGATATGGCGCGCCTTATTGGACTCGAACCAATGGCTTACTGCTTAGAAGGCAGTTACTCTATCCAACTGAGTTAAAGGCGCAGCTGGAGCGGATGACGGGAATCGAACCCGCATACTCAGCTTGGGAAGCTGATGCTCTACCACTAAACTACATCCGCAACAAAAGCGGGTGATGGGAATCGAACCCACGTAACCAGCTTGGAAGGCTGGAATTCTACCATTGAACTACACCCGCATGGCCGGCTGCATCAGCCAATACTTATTATAGCACATTGCGGGGCATTTGTCAAGTGAAAATCTGAAAAAATTTTTTTGCGTCATATCATTTCACGCAGTTTCGGCATTTTCCTCTCCCCTGCTGCAAAAAGATCTGAAATTTTTGAATTTTTTCAAAAAAACACTTGACAAATCCCCGATCATGTGGTATACTATAATAGTGCTGATGTGGCACAGGTGGTAGCGCAACGCCTTGGTAAGGCGTAGGTCACCGGTTCGAATCCGGTCATCAGCTCTGCATATTCGGACGTTCCTTTCATCGGGGACGTCCGTTTTACGTTACATCCAATTTTCATCATCCAAATTCTTCTTCAAACCTGCATCGCATCGGTCTTCTGCCGATGCGTTTTTTGCAGTTCTTTCGGGGATCTGCATGAATATACCCCATTCCCATGCGGCATACTATTCCTGTAGGTGTGCCGTTCATGGCATGCCGATATTACGGACAAAGGAGCTAATCACATGTTAGGATTCATCCTTGGCAGCGTTTTCGGCGGTACCGTGGGGGTATTCGCCGTCAGTCTGTGTGCCGCTGCGGGACAGAGTGACCGTGAGTTGAAAGACGAGCGGCAGTAAAAAACGCCCCCCATGACGGGAGGCGACTGATCATTTCTTCTTCCTGCGGTGCAGTGCGGCAGAGGCGACCAGTACGCCCCCGGCAACACCGGCAAGGATGGCTGCCTGTTTCAGCTTTTTGCCATCGGGCGCAGGCTGGGGCTTCAAAGGGGCTTCTGTGGGCGGTGTGCCGCTTTTCGAGGGGAATGCGACCGTTTCGAGGGTAAGGCTCCCCTGCCGGAGCGTCAGACGCAGGGTATGGCTCCCGTCATGGAGGGGATGCAG
>CANQYC010000003.1 GCA_947627945.1 uncultured Clostridia bacterium | reverse complement strand
TTGGCATTTGCCCCACCCCCCGACCCCCTCCCCTGAAGGGGAGGGGGCTATCTTGCGGGGGTTGCACCCCCGCATGGCAGGGCGTAGCGGGGGTTACACCCCGCACCCCCAGTGGGGTCACACCCCGCACCCCATGCAGCATAGCGGGGTCACACCCGCATCCTTATGTTAAGGCATAGCAGGATCATTACCATGTTCCCATATACACAAATATAAATGCATAACAAGATCATTGTTATGCCAACATATATACAAATATAAAGATGTAGCGGGTCACACCCCGCACCCACAAAAAAAGCAGCCCGCACAACTTGTACAGGCTGCTTTTTATCATTCTGTTTATTTACTTCCCGGCATCTCAAAATACCATCCGAAATGGTTCCGTCCATTCTTCTTCACACGATACAAGGCACTGTCTGCGCTTGCTTTCAGTTCCTGAAAATGTTCTCCGTCTTTCGGGAACACCGCCGCACCGCAGCTGAACGTCAGGACAAAATCGCCATATTCCTCCGGATGGTCACTTGGCTTGATCGCTGCCGCTTTCTTTTGCAGATGTGTGAGCCGTTCGCTGACTTTCACGGTGTCCGCACTGCGCACCAGAATGACAAATTCATCGCCGCCGTATCTGGAAATATAGCTCGTTTCACCGAACAATTCACGCAAAGCAGCCGAAAACTCTTTCAGTATCCGGTCGCCGGCATCATGCCCGAAGCGGTCGTTGACCTGCTTGAAATAATCCACATCCATGAACAGCAGCGATGCGCCTGCTCTGGCACCCTTTTCGAGATAGTTCTCTGCCGCAAAATCGAATGCCCGCCGGTTCATGACCGACGTCAGGGGATCGTGGACAGAAAGATTTTCCAGCACACGTTTTTCAGCCGCCTCCCGTTTATGCAGCAGGACGAACAGGATGGCAGTCGCTACAAGCAGCACGGACAGGAACAGTATGACATTCTTCCTAAATTGCTGGATGGCAGACGAAAGCGAGCTGCTCGGGATACGCACCACCACATACCAGCCGTACATGAAGTCAATATCGGAATATACCTGTGTATAGGTCTCCTTGCCGATATGGTAGCTCACGCTGGCACTTTTTTCGCCGTGGAGCATCTTGTCTTTCCACTGGATGTACGCATTTTCATCCGCAGCGTCGATCTGCATCCGCATCGAAAGCAGCGCATTGTTCCAGCTCCCGATGGAATAGGTGCTGGAACCGGCGCACTGGATGATGTTGTCAGATGCTGCCTCCATCAGCCAGATCTCCGTATCTTCCGACAGCGACTCAGTATATGCCATAGTCTGTATCTCTTTCAGCGGATACGTCAGGAACAAATAGCCCTTTTTGCCGTTGTCATATGTAAGATCCGCAAACATGGTATACACCGGCTGCCCCGTTGCACCGGATCGGTAGGGCGCAGAAATGGAGATCGGATCCGCCAGATCTGCCGTTTCGAGCAGCCCCCACTTTTCAAATTCCTCCAGCTCTGTCGGCGTGGCATAGATCTTTTTATTGGCATCAATAAAGCCGAGACTGACATAGCTGCTGTCCTGCTGTGAGAGTGACAGGGTATCGTACAGCTCCTGCAGATCCTCATAATCCTGCGCCGAAAAGACATCCGCCATATTCTGCGCCGCACTTGTCATATACCGGATGGAGTTGTTCATTTTTTCTGTCACCAGACTGCAAATATCTGTCGTCAGCTTTTTGTCATGCTCCCGGATGAGGGAGTCAAAGCTGACCAGAAGCAGCGTTACCCCGATACCGCAGATCAGCAGATAGATCACCAGCATTCTGACAAATGACACATTTTCACTGATCCCCTCAGAATGCATCTCAGATTGGTTTTTCTTCATGACTCACCTCAATTATACGACAGTGCTTCCTGCACTTCTTTTTGTTGAAGTGTATCCTGACTGACGACGATAACGCCCGTATCAATGAACTTCACAGGCATCTCCTCGCCGTCGGTCAGGGACAATGCCGTATCTACGCCCATATACCCCATGTCATATTGCTTTTGCAGAATGGTGGAGACTGTATAGTCATCATCCATGATGAGACCTGCGATCTCCTCAGAATAGTCAAACCCGACAACTGCCACATCTTTCCGTTCCTGTTCCCGGATGACTTTGGCAAACCCGACCGTGGAGCCGTTGTTTGCACCGAACACCCCTTTGAGATCGGGATACTCCAGCAATTCCTCCGCACATGCTACAGCCTTTTCTGTATCGCCCTCATTGCATTTCACGTCCGGTATGACCTCCCATGCGGGCGGCGCATACTTGCTCCAGTACTGGAAAAATCCTGCCAGCCGTTCAATGATCGTCAGGGAGGACGTTGCCCCGACCTGAATGCCGACCTGTGCCGGCTCGGAGGCATCCGTTCCCTGTTTTTCGAGCAGGGAGAGCATTTCCTTGGCTGCCTCCTGCCCCGCCATCAGGTTGTCCGTCATGTAACACACATCATAATTTTCCGTATTGGCAATGGTGTCGATCAGCACGAGCGGGATACCTTTACTGTAGACCTCATCGATCTTGCCCGACAGATTCACAGAATCATCCGGTGCCAGTACGATGGCATCCGCACCGGCAGCAGAGGCCTCATTCAGCAGCCGTTCATGGGATGCCCAGTCGGTCTCGACATAGGAGCCGCTGTAGTACACATTGCAGTCAAGGTCATTTCCCGCATCCCGTGCGCCCTCGATGATGACATCCCAGTAGCTGCTGTTCTCCAGCACCTTCACGATCAGATACACATCTTTCCGCCCGTCAACAATTTCTGTCAAGGGCATGAAATCCGGTGCGGACTTCTCGCTTTGTGCCGTATTATTTTTATGACAGCCTGTCAGCGGCACGCAAAGCAGGACACTGAGCAGACCAGCCAGAATTCGTTTCATATGGTGTTCCCCTTTTCAAGATCCGTCCCCGGTAATCAACAGGCGCATGCTGCTCTGTCAATATCATATTTTTTCCAGAGCCTGTGAAATATCTGCGATCAGATCCGCCGCATTTTCAAGTCCGCACGACATGCGCACAAGATCCGAGCTGATGCCAGCGGCTTCCAGTTCCTTGTCATTCATCTGCCGGTGTGTCGCAGAAGCCGGATGCAGACAGCAGGTGCGTGCATCGGCGACATGCGTCTCGATGGCGGCAAGTTTCAGATGCTTCATGAACATTTCCGCAGCAGCTCTCCCACCGTGGAACCCAAAGGACACCACGCCGCAGGTGCCGTCCGGCATGTATTTCTTTGCCAGTTCATAGTAGGGATCGCCCTCCAGAGACGGGTATGTCACAAACCGGATCTTCGGATGGCTTTTCAGAAATTTCGCAACGGCAAGCCCGTTTTCACAGTGCCTCGGCATCCGGACATGCAGACTTTCCAGTCCGAGATTGAGGATAAATGCATTCTGCGGAGACTGGATCGAACCGAAGTCCCGCATCAGCTGCGCCGTGCATTTTGTGATGAACGCACCGCCCAGACCAAATTTTTCCGCATAGGTCACACCGTGATAGCTGTCGTCCGGCGTGGTAAGTCCCGGAAATTTATCCGCATGTGCAAGCCAGTCAAATTTGCCGCTGTCCACGATACAGCCGCCGACACCGGCTCCGTGTCCGTCCATGTATTTTGTTGTGGAATGTGTCACAATGTCGCATCCCCACTCAAACGGGCGGCAGTTCACGGGTGTTGCAAAGGTATTGTCCACGATCAGCGGCACCCCATGCGCATGTGCTGCCTTGGCAAATTTTTCAATATCGAGGACGGTGAGTGCGGGGTTTGCGATGGTCTCCCCGAAAACTGCCTTTGTTTCGGGACGAAATGCCGCATTCAGCTCTTCTTCTGAACAGTTTGGATCGACGAATGTAAACTCGATGCCCATTTTCTTCATGGTGACATGGAAAAGATTGTAAGTGCCGCCATAGATCGTTGAGCATGCCACGACATGATCGCCGCAGGAGGCGATATTGAAGATGGCAAAGAAATTGGCAGCCTGCCCGGAGGAAGTCAGCATTGCCGCCGCACCGCCCTCCAGTTCACAAATTTTGGCAGCGACCATATCATTCGTCGGATTCTGGAGACGGGTGTAGAAATAGCCGCTTTCTTCCAGATCGAACAGCTTTCCCATCTGCTCGCTCGTCTCGTACTTGAAAGTGGTGGACTGGATGATCGGTATCTGGCGGGGTTCTCCGTTTCCGGGCGTATACCCTCCCTGTACACATTTGGTATCAATTGTATAATCGTTCATGACAATTTCCTTTCTGAGCATAGTATTACTTTTAATTATAACATATCCTGCCCATAGTTGCAAGATGTTATCAGAAAATTTTTCAAAATTTTCATATTTTTTATATTTATGAAGCCCGCAGAGGATGTCTGCCCGCCTGCATGGACATGGCAAACGCCCCTCAAAACGGCGGCGGAGGGAGCGTTTTGCATTGCAAAAAGAAAAAGTCAGTTCATTTTTGTCCTGCATTTTTGTGCAAAAATACCCTTGCGCTCCGCTCGAAACTGTGGTATAATATACTTAGAGAACGTGTAGCAGTTACTGCGTAAGTCCAGTTGCTTGCCGCACGCTCTTATTTTTTTGTGAGGTGATCATTATGCATCATGTGGATGATGTTGTGATGTACGGTTCGTTCGGGCTATGTAAGATCATGGCGATCGAAAAGCGGGATTTTACAGGAGAAGAACAGGAATACTATATCCTTAACCATATCAACTCCGATAAAAATATTTTCTATGTACCCACCAATAACGAAGCTGCGCTCAGTAAGATACACCCGATATGTTCCAGATCGGAGGTCGATGAGCTGATCTCTCATATGAATTCCGAGGGGCTGATATGGATCGACAACGACATAAAGCGCAAAGAGGAATACAGCCGCATCCTGAAAGGTGCCGACAGGCATGAGGTCATCCGGCTCGTCAAGACCCTGTATCTGCGCCGCAAAGAGCTTGCAAAGAACGGAAAGAAACTCCGCTCTGCGGATGAGAATTATCTTAACCTTGCAGAGAATATGCTGTTTGAGGAATTCGCTTTTGCACTTAACATTGACAGAAGCGAAGTCGTGGACTATATCGAAAAACATATCGCATAAACTCTGTGCAACATATACTATCAGATCGAAACGTGTGGCAAATTTCTGCGTAAATCCAGTTATTTGCCATGCGTTTTTATTTTTTTAGGAGGTAATCACATGGAACAGACCGCAAACCAATTTTTAGGGCAAGCCCCCGTCGGCAGACTGATGAAAAAATACGCCGTGCCGTGCATTATTTCACTGCTCGTCGGCGCACTCTACAACATCGTTGATCAGATATTCATTGCCAATGCAAGCTATCTCGGCTCTTACGGAAACGCCGCCAATACGGTCGTTTTTCCCCTGACGGTCATTGCCCTTGCCATTGCTGTTATGATCGGCGACGGCTGCTGTGCATTCGTGAGTCTGAGCCTTGGCAGGGAAGAACCCGATAAGGCGAAAAGAAGCGTCGGCAATTCTGTGGTATTGACGATCGTTTTGAGTCTGCTGCTCTGCGCAGTCTATCTGGTCTTCAGCGACAGCATCATCGCATTGTTCGGCGGTACGGTCAATCCGGAAACGTTCCGTCATGCGAAAGCGTATTTCTTCTATATCTCGCTGGGGATCCCGTTCTACATGTTCGGGCAGGCGATGAATCCCGTGATCCGTGCGGACGGCGATCCTAAATTTGCGATGCTCTCCATGTTTACGGGTGCTGTGCTGAACATCCTGCTTGACCCGCTCTTCATTTTTGTTTTCCGGTGGGGGATGATGGGTGCCGCAGCTGCAACGGTCATCGGACAGATCGCAACGGCAGCCCTTGCGGTATGGTATCTGTGCCACATGAAAGCCGTGAAGCCCGGAAAGGCTGATCTCAAGCCTGATGGCTCCACTATCCGCAAAACGCTCTCGCTCGGCATGACAAGTTTTCTGTCACAGATCGCCCTTGTCGCCGCAATGGCAGCCATCAACAATATGATCCGCAAATACGGTGCGATGGATGCGGTCTTCGGACAGGAACAATATGCCCAGATCCCCATGGCAGTGGTCGGCATTGTCATGAAATTCTTTCAGATCGTCATTTCGATCGCTGTCGGGATGGCAGCAGGCTGCATCCCCATTGTCGGATTCAATATGGGGGCAGGGCTTTGCAGACGTGTGAAAGAGCTGTTCACAAAATTACTGCTCTCAGAAGCCGCTGTCGGTGCTGTGGCACTTCTGGTCGTGGAAATTTTTCCAAGGCAGCTCATCGACATATTCGGTGCCGCAAATGAGAGCAGTTATTACACCGATTTCGCAGTACGGGCTTTCCGTATTTACCTTTGCATGATGATCTTTGCCTGCGTCAATAAATCCTGCTTCATCTTTTTGCAGGCAATGGGAAAAGCCGTGCAATCGACAGCACTTTCCATGATACGGGAAATTGTTTTCGGCGTGGGCTTTGCAGTCGTCCTCCCTGTCTTTTTCGGACTTGACGGTGTTTTATTTTCCATGCCCGTGTCGGATATCCTGACATTTGTGATCGCTTTTCTCCTTATCATCGGGACGTATCGGGAGCTGGACAGAAATACCAATGATTTGACTTTAGGGATCCTGAAAAACCACACGCCGCAGAAGGCATAGAAGATCGGGGGAGTTTTTTCAAAAGACTTCCCCTGATTTTGTCTTGACATTCCTCTGAAGATATGGTATAATGTAATTACTAAGACATCGAATATTCACAATTCCAAAGGAGGAATGAAGATGCGAACGTTCAGACAACGGTTCCTTGGCATGTTCCTTGCCGCTTCAATGGCTGTTCTGGGGATGGGGCAGACCCCCCAGATGGCAGATGCGGCGGGGACGGAGTGGAAATTTGACCTTGGCGGCGGCGGGGCAGCCTCCGGCTATACCGGGGTCAGTGCCGCCAATGGCTACAGTGCATCGGCGGGCTATGGCTTTGCCAATACATCCGGCGTCAAGGATGTGGCAGCCGCCGGAAGCGGCGCACGCAGCGATGCGGTACAGTTCACTTCCGAAGCTGCGGGGAACACATTCAATGTCGATCTGCCAAAGGGTCTGTATGAGGTAACGGTGACCACCGGGAACACCAGCCGCACCAGCATCCGGGCAGAGGGGATGCTCCAGCTGATCAATCTTACCGGCAACAATGCGGTGGAGACGTTCGAGCTGCCTGTCACGGATGGACAGCTCAATCTACAGGCAGTTGCCGGCAGGGCGGGCACTGCATTTTCCATCAGTGCTGTGGAGATCCGGCAGCTC
This sequence comes from uncultured Clostridia bacterium, assembly GCA_947627945.1. Lineage (GTDB taxonomy): Bacteria > Bacillota > Clostridia > Oscillospirales > Ruminococcaceae > UBA3855. The sequence goes on along the minus strand of CANQYC010000003.1, from coordinate 34,418 downwards.
AATACCACGGGAGAGACCAACCCCACGGTATGGCTCTGCGGCGATTCCACGGTCGCCAACTACTACAATACCAACGACACAGCACAGCACGGCTGGGGACAGTTCCTTGCAGACAACCTGACCGGCACGGCTGCCGAGGGCTATGTAGTCCGCAATATGGCGGCAAGCGGTCAGTATGCCAAGGGCTTTGTGGACGGCGGACAGTTCGATGCCATCGAAGCCTACGGAAAGACCGGTGATTATTATATCATCGCCATCGGCATCAATGACACCAACTACTCCAATGCAGAGGAATACACGCAGGTCGTCACCGATATGGTACAGCGTGCGAAAAAGAAGGGCATGACCGTCATCCTCGTCAAGCAGCAGGGACGCCGCAGCGACCTGAACAGAAGCCCGCTGCTTTCCGGCAGATGGTTCGGCGGACAGATGGACAGCATTGGTGCCGCAGAGGGTGTAACGGTCGTGGATCTGTTTAACCCCTGGCAGGATTTCGGGCTGAGTGTCGGCTATGACGGCATGGCTGCCTACTATGCAGAGGAAGATGATCTGCACCAGAGCAAGACCGGCTCCATGAAGCTCGCAGAGCTGGTGGCAGGGCTGGTATTTACAGAAACAGGCAGTGTTCTTGAGGATGTGCCGGATGTTTTCATGCTACGCAACGGCAACTCCGGGCAGTATCTGTCCATGACAGGCGCACCGGAGAATGGCACCAATGTGGCACAGCTTGCCGCACCGGGCATTGATTCCGGGGCAGCACTCTGGAAAGCCGTCCCCGCAGAGGATGGATATTATTACCTTGTGAGTGCCAGTGACGAAAGCCTGTTTTTAGATGTTGCAAACGGAAAAATGGCAAATGGCACCAATATCGGCGTCTGGGAGAATACCGCATCCGATGCGCAGCTCTTTCGCTTCCTCCGGCAGGAGAACGGCAGCTATGTCATCGCAACGAAAGTCAGTGACAGCAAGAGTGCCGTAGAAGTCAAGGATGCCTCCGGCATCAGCGGCGAGAATGTGCAGGAATGGGAGAGAAACGGCCATGCATGCCAGACATGGTTCATAGACAATGCCGTGACCTCCGCCGGAGCCGTGGCACCGGGCGACCTGAATGGCGACGGCATTGTGAACGTGGTAGATGAGGCACTGCTCAAACGGCAGCTCACAGCGGGCACCGTTACCCATGCACAGCGCAGGGTCTCCGATCTCAATGGAGATGTGCAGATCAATGCAGACGATCTGGCAGTGCTGCGTGATTTTGTACTCGGCAGCGGAAAGATCACCTCCGTGGCAGAGGGCAAGCAGGTCTATTATGCGATAGATGCCGCTTTCAGCAAGGGCGTACACGAATCCGTGAACGCAGGGTTTACTTCCGATGCCTACCTGAACCTTGATAACGATGCCATGAGCTTCACAGAGTTTACGGTCACCGTCCCCAAAGACGGCAACTATCTCTGTACGTTTGGCATTGCCAACGGCAGTGCCAATAACCGGCAGATGAAGATCGAGGTCAACAACGCAGCGGACTACTGGATGCAGGATTTCCTGTCCACCAGTGCATGGACGGAATGGAACGAACGTGCCATCGTGCTGCCGCTCGTTGCCGGTGCCAATCTCATCCGGCTGACTTCTGCAACGGCAGAGGGCGGCCCCAATCTCGATTATCTGCGGACAGAGTGGACGGATGAACCAATCGCAGAGACCTATCAGCCGCCCGCAGGACCGGAACCGCAGCCGACAGCCGGCGCAACGATCTATATTGCCGGCGATTCCACCGTGCAGTCCTATCGTGCCAGCTATGCGCCGCAGCAGGGGTGGGGGTATTACCTCGGATCCTATTTTACCGACAATGTGACCGTCTCCAATCATGCCATTGCCGGGCGCAGCTCCAAGAGCTTCTACGACAACGGCAGACTGACCACGATCCTCGATGCCATTCAGCCGGGGGATTATCTGCTCGTACAGTTCGCCATCAATGACTCCGCCTCGGGCAATGCGGAACGCTATGCCCCCGTCTGCGGGAATGTCGATCAGCCGGCAGAAGGCTCCTACGAATGGTACATGACCCAGTACATCAAGGGTGCGATGGATAAGGGTGCGACCCCTGTGCTGGTGACGACCGTCATCGGACTGAAAGCATATTCCAACGGCAAATTCACCAACAGCTACACCAACTACTGCGATGCCTGCAAGAAGCTGGCAGCCAAGTACAACATCCCGTGCATCGACCTGAACACATTGATGGTCGATCACTACAATGCCATCGGTTATGATGCTGCCTATCAGTATCATCTCATCGGTGCCGTGGAGGGTTCCACCGACATGACACATTTCACAGAGACCGGTGCCAATGCCGTAGCGGGACTGGTGGCAAATGCCATCAAGGGACTGGGTCTGCCGATCTCGTCCGAGGTCAAGTGACCTGACTGACACAAGTATCCTGACACAAGAAAGCCTCCCGTTCAGGGGAGGCTTTCATTTGTATAAAACGCATCGTCACATGGAAACTGTGCTGCAAGCTGCTCTTTCTGCGCCCGTGTCATCCGCTTGATGGCACATTCCCGCCGCATGGCATCCTGCCGGTCCTCAAACGTCTCTGCATAGACCAGCCGCACCGGCAGGCGTGTGCGTGTGTACTTGGCACCCTTTCCGGCATTGTGCGTTTTCAGACGTCTGGCGAGATCATTTGTCCATCCGGTGTACAGTGTGCCGTCCGCACATCTGAGGATATAGGTGTAATTCATGGCATGTCTGCTTCCACGGGCGCACCTGCGGCAAGACTGCGGGGTACATCCAAGATACGCTGGTTGGCACTGCCCCGGAACCGCAGTTCAAGACTGCGCAGGGATTCCACAAATTCACCGTCCACGAGAATGTCCGTGACCGCAAGCAGCTCTCCATAGCCATGCTCCGCCCGGTGCGCATAGAGATACTCAAAAGTATACCCGGTGTAAGTCATGATGTTCAGTCCGAGCCGATGGATGTCCTCGCCCAGTGCCGCCAGTGCAGACGCCTGACAGAACGGTTCGCCCCCGCTGAAAGTGACACCGTCCAGCAGGGGATTGGCTTGTATTTTTTCCAGCAGTGACGCCGGTGTGACCTGCGTCCCGCCGGAGAAGGGATGTGTCTGGGGATTATGACATCCCGGACAATGGTGCGGACATCCCTGCACGAAGATCGTGAACCGCAGTCCGGGACCGTCAACGATCGAATCGTTGACGGTATCGGAGATATTCAGAAGCATATAACGACCTCTTTCTGATCAGACATTGTGCTTGACTCTGTCCTCTACCTCACTGCGCTTGGCGTCATTGAAGCGGTCGAGGGTACCCACCAGATAGCCGGTGATGCGGCGGATGCGCTCAAATCCGACACGATTGTGATCCTTTTCCGGTCTGCCGCACATCGGGCAGCTGTCGCCGATGATGCCTGTGTAGCCGCATACCGGGTCACGGTCAACGGGATGGTTGATAGAGCCATAGCCGATGCCGGATTCTTTCATGCAGCGGATGATCTTCTCAAATGCCTCCAAGTTCTGGAGCGGATCGCCGTCCAGCTCCACATAGCTGATATGCCCGGCATTGGTCAGCTCATGATAGGGAGCCTCAATGCGGATCTTATCAAATGCACTGATGGGATAATAGACCGGCACATGGAAAGAATTGGTGTAGTAAGCCCTGTCGGTGACACCCGGAATGATGCCGTACTTTTTAGCATCCATCCGCACAAAACGCCCGGAAAGCCCCTCGGCAGGTGTGGCAAGCAGCGTGAAATTCAGCTTGGTGTTCTTCGATTCTGCATCCAGACGGGCACGCATCCGGGAGATGATCTCAAGTCCCAGCGCACGGGCACGGTCGCTCTCACCATGGTGTACTCCGATGAGCGATTTGAGCGTCTCCGCCAGCCCGATAAAGCCGACAGAAAGCGTGCCGTGGCGCAGCACCTCTGCGACACTCTCATCCGGGCTGAGACGGTCGGAATCTATCCAGATACCCTGTCCCATCAGGAAGGGGAAATTGCGCACTTTTTTCTGACACTGGATGCGGAACCTGTCTTTCAGCTGGTCGATCGCCAGATCCATCACAGCATCGAGCGACTCATAGAATTTGTCAATGTCATGATCGGCTTCGATCGCCAGACGGGGCAGATTGATGGAGGTGAAGCTCAGATTGCCCCTGCCGGTGACGATCTCCCGGCTCGGGTCATGCACATTGCCGATGACTCTTGTCCGGCAGCCCATATAGGCGATCTCGGTGCGGTAGTCGCCGGGCTTGTAGTACTTGAGATTATACGGCGCATCGAGGAACGAGAAATTCGGGAACAGCCGCTTTGCCGATACACGGCAGGCGAGCTTGAACAGATCATAGTTCGGATCCTCCGGATTATAATTGATGCCCTCTTTGATCTTGAAAATGTGGATCGGGAAGATCGGTGTTTCGCCGTTGCCGAGACCTGCCTCATTGGCAAGCAAAATGTTTTCAATGACCATCCGTCCCTCCGGCGAGGTGTCTGTACCATAGTTGATGGAGGAGAACGGCGTCTGCGCACCGGCACGGCTGTTCATTGTATTCAGGTTGTGTACCAGTGCCTCCATTGCCTGATAGGTGGCACGGTTGGTCTCCTGATAGGCGTGCTTTGCGGCAAAGGCAAGCACCTTCTCGGCATTATCGCCGAACCCGTGTCCGGAGAGCCATGCGGCAGCCTTTTCCGTAAAGCCGTTGTCATTGGACAGTGTCGGCTCGACGCCCTCTGTCTGCATCGCATCCATCAGTGCCGCAGCCTGTGCATCCGCATCCTCGCAGCCTGCCAGCAGCTCCAACGCACGGGAGACATTCTGCCGGTACCTTGCGATATAGGTCTTGCGGACACCATCTGCCATGGCGTAATCAAAATTCGGGACGCTCTGCCCGCCGTGCTGGTCGTTCTGGTTGGACTGGATGGCGATGCATGCAAGTGCCGAATAGCTGGCAATATCGTTCGGCTCCCGCAGGAAACCATGCCCCGTGGAGAAGCCGTTGCGGAACAGCTTGATCAGGTCGATCTGACAGCAGGTCGTTGTCAGTGTCAGAAAGTCAAGGTCATGGATATGGATGTCGCCATTCGCATGCGCCTTGGCATGTTCCGGCTTGAGGACATACAGCTCATAGAATTCCTTGGCGGAAACACTGCCGTATTTGAGCATGGTGCCCATTGCGGTATCGCCGTCGATGTTGGCATTTTCCCGCTTGATATCGCTGTCCTTTGCGGAATGGAAGGTCAGTTCATTGAGTACGCTCATGAGATTGGTCTTCATCTCACGGGAGCGGGTTCGTTCATAGCGATAGAGGATATACGCCTTTGCTGTCTGGGCATGTCCACGCTCGATCAGCACCTTTTCCACCAGATCCTGCACCTGCTCCACGGTCGGCACATCGCTGTACTTCGCTTCGCAGAGCCGGCAGACTTCCTCTGCCACACGGGATGCCTCCTCATAATCGGTACCGCCGACTGCCTTGGCTGCCTTGAAGATCGCATTGACGATCTTTTCGACATTGAACGGCACCTTTCTTCCGTCACGTTTTGTGATATACATCAGCATTTCGTGGTTCCTCCTCCATATACAATATCTTGTATTCCTGATTTCATACTATATCTTAGTATACCTCATATTTCCCTCCTTGTCAACCGTAATTTTGCACAATAACCGCACCGCATTTTTAGCTACATCGCACTAAAAATTGATAAAATAACGGATCTTACAAGAAAAAGTCAAGTTTTTCAGGAATTGGAAAATAAAACGAACATACTTTCTCGACCACAACATATAGTGTCTGATGATTTTTCAGCTCATCCCCCTTTCCGGGGTTTGTCCCAATATTACAGAATAACTGCACCGGCAGACGGGGGCGGCGGCATGCGGGAAGTTGTGGAGGGCGTTTTCTTCCCATCAGGCACAGCCGCCCTCTGACACAGGGCACACGCCCCATTTCCTATTGACAAACGATGTAGAATATGGTACAATGTAAACAGCGATCCTGCGGGGTATCTTCCCGACAGGATGATAGGGAAACTTGCTTGTACAGACTGCCTGCTCCGCACCATCTGCGGGGCGGACGGCTGACAGAAAGGATATATTATGAACAAAAACACGCTGCACCTGCCCTTGTGCATTTCCCGGCTCTTGCTTGTCTGCTGCATCCTCACAATGCTGCTGCAGGGCAGTTTTGCAGAGCTTGCAGTACATGCTGCGGCTGGAAACACCGATACGTTCAAAGTGGGCTTTTTTGCATTTTCGGGATACCACGAGATCGATGAGGACGGGACAAGGACAGGCTACGGCTATGAATTTTTCCAGAAGATTAGCATTTTGGACGACTGGACATTTGAATATGTCGGCTACGACAGATCCTATGCCGACAGCCTCGAAATGCTCCAAAACGGCGAACTGGACGTTGTCACATCGGTCTCCAAATCACCGGAACGGGAGAAGATCTTCCTGTTTTCCGAAGAACCGATCGGCACCAATTCTACGATCTTCACAGTCAAGGAAGGGAATACACATGTCATTGCCGGGGATTATACGACCTACGATGGTTTGAAGATCGGAATGCTGACAGGGAATTCCAAAAACAACGATTTTGAAAATTTTTCCAAGGAGCATGATTTCACCTATACGCCCGCCTATTATACCACGGAGAGCGAGCTGACACAGGCATTGCAGACAGGTGCCGTCGATGGCATCGTTTCGGGGAGCCTGCGCAGGCTGAATGATGAGTGGCTGATCGAATCCATGAACGAAGCGAATTTCTATGTCGCCGTAAACAAGGACGCCCCCGAGCTGATGGATCGCATCAATAATGCCATCCATGAGCTGGATCTGAACGAGTCGGACTGGAGAAGCGTCCTGCATCAGAAATATTATGCGACCGACTCCGGCGGTACGATCATGCTGGATGCGGACGAGCGTGCCTATCTCGAGGAACTCCTTGCCTCCGGAAGAACGCTCCATGTGCTGATGAACCCCGACCGCAACCCGTATTCCTATTTTGAAAACGGCGAGGCAAAGGGCATCGTGCCGGAGGTCTTCCGCCATATCGCAGAAGGGGAGAAGATCCCTTACGACTTTATCCAGACGTCCACCCGTGATGAATATTATGAGATGCGTGAAAATGGCGAAGCGGACATCGTACTGGACTATACCTTTTCCAATTCCGTTGCAGAGGATGAGGGCTACAAGCTCACCCGTGGCTATATGCAGGGGAATATGGCACTGCTCACCCAGAAAAGCAACGGTGACATCCAGAAGATCACGACCGTCAAGCGTTCCGACTTCCTGACAACGAACATCACAGACATCTACTCCGAGGACAACATCATCTTCCATGACAGCATGGAAGAGTGCATCGATGCCGTGGACAAGGGCGAGGCGGATGCCCTGCTGCTGCTCGCTTACCGGGCAGAAAAAATGGTTCAGGATGATGTGAAAAACCGCTATTCCTACTCCCTTGTCGGCGATATGACGCTCCCCTTTGCGATCGGCGTCAAAGACGACGAGAAGCACGAACTGATCTCCATTCTGAACAAAGAGCTTTCCGCCATGAGCGAAACAGATCTTTCCAATATCATCCTGAAAGAATCCGGACTGCACAGCGCAAACCGGAATAAGACACTTGTCGCCATGCTGTATTCCAACCCCGTCTACTGCATGATCTTAGTGCTGTTTGTGTCTCTTTTTGCCATTATCTGCATCATCCTGCTGATCCGCACCCGTTCACAGAAGATGCTGCAGCGGAAGGTCGACGAGGTCACTGAGAAGTATGAGATCAAGGAGAAAGAACTCTCCAAGGCATTGGCAATGGCAGATCAGGCAAACCGTGCCAAGACCACGTTCCTGAACAATATGTCACATGATATCCGCACCCCCATGAATGCGATCATCGGGTTTACCTCCCTTGCCGCCACCCATCTCGACAACAAGGAAAAGGCGCAGGACTACATTGCGAAGATCTCACAGTCCTCCAACCATCTGCTTTCTCTGATCAATGATGTGCTGGATATGAGCCGCATTGAATCCGGAAATGTGGTGATCGAGGAAAAACCGGAAAGCCTGTCCGAGATCCTGCAGGAGCTGCGGAACATCATTCAGGCGGATGTGCATGCCAAGCATCTTGAATTCTACATCGACACGATAGATGTCACAAATGAGAACATCTTCTGCGACAAGCTCCGCCTGAACCAGATCCTGCTGAATCTGCTCTCCAACTCCATCAAATTCACAAATCCGGGCGGTGCCATCTCCCTGAAAGTCACACAGCGTCCGGCAGAGGACGAGCAGCACCGGAATTATGAATTTGTCGTCAAGGACACCGGCATCGGCATGAACCCCGAGTTCATCAAGACCATTTTCGAGCCGTTCACCCGTGAACGCACATCCACCGTGAGCGGTATCCAGGGCACAGGTCTTGGCATGTCCATCACCAAAAACATCGTGGACATGATGAACGGTACCATTGCGGTGAACAGCGAACCGGGCAAGGGCACCGAATTCACGATCGACCTGACATTCCGCATACACGGAAAGCCTTACGAGCCGACTGCCATCAAGGAACTCGAGGGCGTGCGCAGTCTGGTCGTAGATGACGATGTCACAAGCTGCCAGAGCGTCACCAAAATGCTCCGGCAGGTCGGCATGCGTCCGGAATGGACAATGTACGGAAAAGAAGCCGTCGTCAGAGCCAAAGAGGCACATGAGATCGGCGACCCCTATATGCTGTATATCATCGACTGGTCGATGCCGGACATGAACGGCATCGAGACCGTAAGACAGATCCGGAGAGTGATCAAGCAGGATGCATCTATCATCCTCTTCTCCGCATATGATTGGACAGATATCGAGGACGAAGCAAGAGAAGCAGGCGTCACCGATTTCATCAGCAAGCCCCTGTTCGTGAACGATCTCCATTATGCACTTGTGAGAGTGACCGGCAAGGGCGAGAATGCGGCTCCCAAGGATCCGGAGGATCAGAAATTTGACGGACAGACCGTCCTGCTTGCGGAGGATAATGAGCTGAACCGTGAGATCGCCGTCGAAATACTCAGCAATATGGGCGTCAATGTGGATACCGCCGAGAATGGCAGGGAAGCGGTCGAAATGCTCCGTACCTCGCAGCCCGGTCAGTATCAGCTCATACTCATGGATGTGCAGATGCCCGTCATGGACGGCTATGAGGCGACCAAGGAGATACGTGCCCTGAAAGATCCGAAGCTTGCGGGGATCCCGATCGTAGCCATGACAGCCAATGCCTTCGATGAGGACAGACAGATCGCTATTGATGCCGGCATGAATGATCACCTTGCGAAACCCTTCAAGATCGAACAGCTCTATCATATCCTGAAGCAATATCTGTGCGCAAAGTGATTGACATTTGCAGCGGGTTGTGATATAATAAGGTTGAGCTTCCGGAGCTGTCTCCGGAACGAACTGACGGGAGAGGTGCTTTGCTTGAAAAGTAAAACAAAGGTACTGCTTGCTGTGTTCAATATTCTTTTTGTGATCGTGGAGATCGTCCTGTTCTCAAGGGGACTTCTGGATCTCGGCGCACATCTGATCCCGGCACTGCTTGCCGCACTGCTCAGCGTGGCAGCATTTGTCGGCATCAACTACTGGATACTGACCGGCTCCGGCAAACGAAGGCATGTCAGCACCGACAAGCTCAAAGATCTGGACGATTACCGTGATGCCCTTGAGGCATGGCAGGAAAAGCAGAATCCCTTTAATCCGGAGCTGCGGCAGGCTGTCCACCAGCTTGACCTGTTCTGCCAGAAGGAGACCGCACTGAAAGCACTTTTGGGGGATAATGCAAAGGAGGAGGGGAACCCATTCCTCTCTGTCAGTGAGGATGTCCGGCATTGTCTGCTGTCCAACATGCGCAAGCTGCTCAACCGGATGACCATCCTCGACCCGACAGATCAGTCAAAATACCCCCTGCACAACGAGTTTGTACATCATGTACTGGGACAGAACAAACAGCTCTTGTCACAATATGACAACCTGATCATCGAGATCTCACAGATCGGTGATTCCAAAGACCTTGAAAACCTGCATCTGGACAATATCACAGAAGCCCTGCGGGAGCTGCGGGATGAGCATGCCGCCCCTGCGGAGGAAAGTGATATGATGATGCAGCAGGGGTCGCAGGAGCTATAAGAAAGGATGGAGAGTCATGGCAAATCCCAATCAGAATACCAAGATCATTGGTCTGCTTATCGGCATCGGCGTACTGGTAATGGCAGCCATTATCGGCGGCGTCCTCATCACCGGCAACCTCGGCAAGACGTCCTATGAGATCTCTGAGGAAGAGGCGAACCGCAAACTGGACAGAATGCTGCGTGGTATCCAAGTGACCAGCGTGGAGCCAAGAAAGGCACCCGTCAATTTTGTCGATACGGATCTGGCAGCCTCCCTGCCGGATATTGAGCAGTATCCGCTGAGCGTCAGCGGGGAAGGGGATATCGACATCGAGATCTTCGCCTCCCCGGAAAAATCCGGCACCGGCACAGACGGCTGGATCAATGAAGCCGCCGAGTCTTTCAATTCCCAGAAGATGCGCACCTCGGACGGCAGGACGATGTCCGTCTCCATCCGGAACATTTCCTCCGGCATGGCATCGGACTACATCGTATCCGGGAAATATCTTCCGGATGCCTTCACACCGTCCAATACGATGTGGGGTGCAATGGCGGAGGCAAACGGTGCCGAACTTAGTCTGGAAAACGGCACAGACCGCCTTGTCGGCAATGTAGCAGGCATTTTGCTGGCGGATAATATGGTCAAGACGATCACGGCGGACTACGGCTCTGTCAGCATCGAGACCATCACACAGGGCACCATGGACGGAAAAGTCTCCATGGGATATACCTACCCCTACACCAGCTCCACAGGACTGAATTTTCTCGTATCCTCACTGTACAGCTTTGACAATAACGACCCCTTGGGCAGCACGGCTGTCAGTGCCTTCCAGAAATTTCAGGCGAACGTCCCCTTTGTCTGCTACACCACCATGCAGATGCGCAACGCCATGAGCAGCGGTTCCCTGAATGCCTGTATCATGGAATATCAGTCCTATGTCAACGATTCCACGCTCCAGAAGCAGTATCAGTTCTTCCCGTTCGGCGTGCGCCATGACAACCCCCTCTACGAGGTCGGCAACATCGGACCGGAGAAGCAGGAAGTCCTCCGTGCCTTCACAGAGTACTGCCTCGGCAAGGAGCAGCAGGATTCCGCAAAACGCTACGGCTTCAACCAGATGGATGACTATAAAAGCACAGAACCGGAATTTGATGCCGTCACCTTGCTCAATGCCCAGCAGCTCTGGAAACGGGAAAAGGACTCCGGCAAGCCCGTTGTCGCAGTGTTTGTCGCCGATGTGTCCGGCAGTATGGAGGGCGTGCCGCTGAACAACCTCAAGACCTCCCTCATCAGTGCTTCGCAGTACATCAGCAACAACAACTACATCGGTCTGATCTCCTACAGCAGCCATGTCACTGTCAACCTCCCGATCGCACAGTTTGATCTCGACCAGCGTTCCTATTTCACCGGTGCCGTGGAGGATCTGTCCGCCTCCGGCTCGACATGCACCTATGATGCCGTTTTGCAGGGCATCCGGATGCTGCAGGAGGCAAAGCAGACCATCCCGGATGCAAAGCTCATGCTGTTCGTCCTCAGTGACGGCGAGACCAATGTGGGCAACAGCCTGGAGAAGATCTCCGATGTGGTCTCCGCCCTCAAGATCCCCGTCTACACCATCGGCTACAATGCCGATCTCGAAGAACTGGGACAGCTTTCTGACATCAACGAGGCAGCGACCATTGATGCCGATTCCGAGGATGTGACCTATAAGCTCGGCGCATTGTTCAACGCACAGATGTAACATTTCAGAGGATCGGCGTAAAATCCACCTTTGCAGGGTGCTTTCTGTCAGAGGAAAGCACCCTGCGGCTATCAGAAGGAGACCTGTATGGAACATCCGGACATGACACAGAAAGAACGTGACAGGATCATTATCCGTACCAGTGCCATCGGCGTCATTGCCAATCTGCTGCTTGCTGCAGCAAAGGCAGTGACTGGTATATTTGCCCATTCTATCGCCATCCTGCTCGATGCCATCAACAACCTGACCGATGTGCTTTCCTCCGTTGTCACCATCATCGGCACACGCCTTGCCGGGAAAATGCCCGACAAAAAACACCCGCTCGGCCACGGGCGTATCGAATATCTCAGCGCAATGATCGTCGCTGCCATCGTGCTGTACGCCGGCATCGCCTCCGGTGTGGAATCCATCAAGAAGCTGCTGCATCCGGAGACTCCGGACTACTCCCCGCTCTCCATCGGCATTCTGATCATGGCAGTGATCGTAAAACTCCTGCTCGGAAAGTATGTTTCCATGGTCGGCAAAAAGGTGCATTCCGGTGCGCTCACCGCCTCCGGTGCGGATGCCTTCTTCGATGCGGTCGTATCGCTCTCCGTCCTGCTCTGCGCCGTGCTTTTCCTGCTGACGCACATCCGGCTGGAGCCGGTGGTCGGACTGCTCATTGCAGGCGTCATCATCCGGACGGGCGTATCCTTGCTGATGGAGGCATTCGATGATCTCCTCGGCAAGCGGTTCGACAGTGCCTATCTTGCAGCCATCCGTGAGACCATCTGCGCAGACAGCTGCGTGCAGGGTGCCTATGATCTGATGCTGCACAGCTACGGACCGAATCTCTGCATCGGCTCCGTCCATGTGGAGGTGCCGGATACGATGACCGCCAAGGAGATCGACCGCATGCAGCGCAGGATCGCCGGCGATGTCCTCAAGCGGCACGGCGTCCTGATGACCTGCATCGGCATCTACGCCGTCGATCTGCGGGACAGTACTGTCTGTTCCATGCGGGAGGAGATCCGGAAGATCGTCCTCGGGCATGAGGGCGTCCTGCAGCTGCATGGCTTTTATGCGGAGCCGGAACAGAAGACCGCCAGTTTCGATGTGATCATCGACTACGGTCTGTCGGACAGATATGCCCTCTTCCGGCATATTTCTGACGATGTCCAGAAAGCCTACCCCGACTATGCATTCCACATCACACTGGACATTGACATCTGATCCGGCAGGATAATAAGCCGCTATCCCCAAAAGCACAAAAAAATGCACCTTGACCTTACACAAGATCAAGGTGCAGCTGCAGCGCAGAAGGAGGGATTTGAACCCTCGCGCCGGTTTCCCGACCTACTCCCTTAGCAGGGGAGCCCCTTCACCACTTGGGTACTTCTGCCTTTAGATAGCGGAGAGAGTGGGATTCGAACCCACGGTACGTTGCCGTATCACCAGTTTTCAAGACTGGCTCCTTAAACCGCTCGGACATCTCTCCAGTCATGAACCGACTTTTATAGTATAGCACATTCTCACAGGTTTGTCAAGTACTTTTTTGAAAAAAATTATCCGCACTGTCCAAAAAGTAAATTTTTCTGCCAAATATACAGTCTGGGATCCGAATATCCATGTAAATGGGAAAAAATTTCCCGCCGGTATTGCAATTTTCACCAAAAAATGATATAATATAAAGAAGATGCTACTTCGGTCGCTTCCGGGGAGATCTATTCCATACAGTGCAACTACTGTCTATCATTTCCCCGTCAAGGGGGAGGGAGGCTTTTTATGAAAAAGTGGATCATCGGATCGCCGGATCCTGATGCAGTGCAGACCTTGCAGAGCCGCAGTGACCTTTCCGCACTTTGCTGCACGGTGCTTGCTTCTGAGGGGTGTATCACAGTGGAGCAGGCAGCGCAGCTGCTCGGATGTGAGTCGCTCAGTGACCCCTTTCTGCTCTGTGATATGCGGGAAGCCGCCGATGCTGTCAATGCCGCCGTGGACAGCGGCAGGCGCATCTGCATCTACGGCGACTATGACTGCGACGGCGTCATTGCGACTGTGATCCTGTATACCTATCTGTTTGAAACAGGTGCCGATGTGACATGGCGCATCCCGGAACGCAGCGAGGGCTACGGACTCAACCGGAAAGCAGTCGAGGAGATGCACGAGGACGGCGTGGAGCTGATCATCACGGTGGATAATGGCATTTCAGCCATTCCGGAAGCCGCCTACATCCGTGAGCTGGGGATGGAGCTGGTCGTGACCGACCACCATCAGCCGGGCAAAGACCTGCCGGATGCCGTTGCCGTTGTGGATGCCCACAGGGAGGACAATGCCTCACCGTTCCGCCTGTACTGCGGTGCCGCAGTCGCTCTGCTGCTCGTGGCAGCCCTGAATGACGGCGATGTGGAAATGGCAATGGAGCAGTTCGGCGACCTTGCCGCCATCGCCACAGTCGCCGACATCGTCCCCCTGACAGGGGAGAACCGCTGTCTCGTGCAGATGGGACTGGAATATCTCCAGAATACCGAACGCCCCGGACTGTTTGCCCTGCGGGAGCTTTGCGGTCTGGGCGTCAAGACGCTGACCGCCGAGAATATCGCCTTCGGCATCGCCCCACGCATCAATGCCGCCGGCAGACTCGCATCCCCCCGTCTGGCAGTGGAACTCCTGCTCGAGGAATCCCCGACCAAAGCGAAAACGCTTGCCGAACAGCTCGGAAAGATCAATGCCCAGCGCAAGACCGAGGAGGAGAGCATCCTGTTTCAGGTGCGGGAGGCGATCGAAGCCGAGACCGATCTGCTGCATGAGCGTGTCCTCGTGTTTGCGGGCGAGGGCTGGAATGCCGGCATCATCGGCATCACCGCCGCCAGAATGCTGGAACGCTATGGAAAACCCTGCATCATGATCAGCCTGCATGACGGCATCGGGCACGGTTCTGCCAGAAGTTTCGGGAATTTCTCCGTGTTTGACTGCCTGACGGCATGTGCCGATCTTCTGGAAAAATACGGCGGGCATCCGGCAGCAGGCGGCTTTACCATCCGGGCAGAGAACGTCCCGGCATTCCGTGAGCGGGTAGCTGCCTACGCCGAAGCACAGCATCCGGAAATGCCCGTGCAGGAGCTGCGGGCGGCATGTGTGCTGCGGCGGGAATTTCTGACGCTCGACGCCGCTGAAAGCCTCAGCCAGCTCGCACCGTTCGGTGCCGGCAACCCGGAGCCGCTTTTTGCCGTAGAAAATGCCGTGATCCGTGACATCCGCCCGCTTTCCGGCGGCGTACATACCAAGCTGCTCTGTGAAGTGGATGGTGTGTCCTGTGAGGCACTGTTCTTCCGGCGCAGCCCGGAAAGCACCGGACTGCGTCCCGGTGATGTGTGCCATCTCATGGTAAAAATGCAGGTAAGTACCTATATGAATGAACGCCGCATCAGCCTATATGTGCAGGATCTCCGGCTTTCGGGCATGAAGCAGAGCCGCATGATCGCCGCCATACAGACCTATGACCGCTACCGGCGGGGAGAGCCGCTCACGCCGGCATTGTACCGTGCCGTCTGTCCCGACAGAAAAGACTGCATCCTCGTCTACAAGTCCGTGCCGAAGCATGGCATCCGCATCAGCCAGCTTGCCGCACAGATGTACCGGCAGGATGTCAACTACTGTAAAATGCGCCTGTGTCTGGACATTCTCGCACAGCTCGGTCTGCTTGCCATCGAGGATACAGAGACATCCGTCAGACGCATCAGCGGTGCGCCCCATGCAGATCTGGAGGGTTCTGCCATTTTACAGACACTGCGGCGGCTTGCCGCAAAGGAGGAGGAAACGCTATGACACAGGATACCGCCGTGACCATCGACATGCTCGTGCAGAAGATCTTGGACAACGACAAACAGTATGACGAGAGCAAGATCGTCTCCGCCTACGAGTTTGCCGCCAAAGCGCATGAGGGGCAGTTCCGTTCCTCCGGACAGCCGTATATCATCCATCCGCTCGCAGTGGCAGACATTCTGCTCGACCTCGGCATGGATACCGATACCATCTGTGCCGCACTGCTGCATGATGTGGTCGAGGATACCGAAGCCACCTCCGAGCAGCTCCAGAAACGTTTCGGCAGGGACGTTGCCGCACTCGTGGACGGCGTGACCAAGCTGACCAAGATCCCCATCTTCAACAAGGAACAGCAGCAGGCAGAGAATGTCCGCAAGATCATGCTTGCCATGTCGCAGGACATCCGTGTGATCATCATCAAGCTCTGCGACCGTCTGCACAACATGCGCACCCTTGCCTTCCGTCCCGAATACAAGCAGCGCAGGACGGCACTCGAGACCATGAATGTCTATGCCCCCATCGCCCACCGGCTGGGCATCAAGGCAGTTCAGGAGGAACTGGAAGACCTTGCCTTCCACTACCTCGATCCCTACGCCTATTCCGAGATCGAGCATCAGATGGAGATCAAGAAAGAGGCACGGGAGCAGTTCATCGCCTCCATCATCGAGAGCATTTCCGAACGTCTCAAGACCCTGAAATTTTCAAAGGAACCCGCTATCGAGGGCAGGGTCAAGAGCATCTACGGCAT
Source organism: uncultured Clostridia bacterium (assembly GCA_947627945.1). Lineage (GTDB taxonomy): Bacteria > Bacillota > Clostridia > Oscillospirales > Ruminococcaceae > UBA3855. The sequence goes on along the minus strand of CANQYC010000003.1, from coordinate 17,960 downwards.
GTATAAAAAAGTGTTTATCGGTCACAAGGACATCGAGCAGGTCTATGACAAATACGCTGTCCGTGTCATCGTCTCCGACATCCCGGAATGTTACAATGTACTCGGCATCATCCATGACATGTACCGCCCGCTCCCGAACCGTTTCAAGGACTATATCGCCACCCCCAAGGCGAATATGTACCAGTCTCTGCATACCACCGTCCTCGGCAGGGAGGGCATCCCGTTCGAGGTGCAGATCCGCACATGGGATATGCATGCCACTGCCGAATACGGCATTGCCGCACACTGGAAGTATAAAGAGGGCATTCAGGGCAAGGACAAGATGGAGCAGCGTCTTGCATGGATCCGCCAGATGCTCGAAGCGCAGCAGACCTCTGATGATGTGGAGGAGATCGTCCGCATGATCAAGAACGATCTTTCCCCGGAGGACATCGTCTGCATGACCCCGAAAGGGGACACCATCTCTTTGCCGGTCGGCTCCACGGTCATTGACTTTGCCTATCGCATCCACACGCAGATCGGGCATAAGATGATGGGTGCCAAGGTGGACGGCAGGATCGTGCCGCTCGACTATACCCTCCAGACCGGGCAGATCTGTGAGATCATGCTCAGCAAGGATCCCGAAAAGGGACCCAACCGTGCATGGCTCGAGATCGCCAAGACCAATGAGGCACGTTCCAAGATCCGCTCTTGGTTCAAGCGGGAACGGCGTGAGGAAAACATCGTCACCGGGCGTGCCATGCTCGAAAAGGTGTTCCGTCACAGCCATATCCGCATCCCGGAGGAGGAGATCGGAAAATTCCTCAGCGAGGACATGAAGCGTCACAACTGCGCCACACTTGATGATTTTTATGCCTCCATCGGCTACGGCGGTGTCAGTCTGCAAAAGCTCACACCACGCTGGAAAGACCTGTACCGCAAGAATTATGAACAGGAGGAAGAACCCGAAGAACAGCCGGTGATCACCCCCGTGAAATCCCACCGCAGCCATATCATCCTCGATGATATCAGCGACTGTGCCGTGAAATTTGCCCAGTGCTGCAATCCGCTGCCGGGGGACGACATCGTCGGATATATCACCCGTGGACACGGCATTTCCGTACACACCACCTCCTGTGTCAACTACCGTGCCATGCTCGGCAGGAACATCCCCGAGGAACGTGACCGCTGGGTAGATGTCCAGTGGACAGACAGTCCCGATGCCGCTATGCAGACGAGCATCGAGGTCGTTGCCACCGACCGGGTGGGTCTGGTGTTCGACATCACCGCCGTGCTGACCGAAGCACGCATCCCGATCATCCACTCCTCCTCCCGCAACCTGAAAAATGGCAATGCCATCTTTGAAGCCAGCATCCGCATCGTCAGCAAGTCACAGCTCACCTCCACATTTGACCGTCTGCGCCGTGTCAAAGGCGTGCTGTCTGTGGAACGCTCCACGAATTGAGCAGGGGGGAGACACTATGAAGCCGGAGAATTTGATAAAGCACTTCCGTACCATCACCCGCCATCGCCATGCGGTCATCCGCAACTGCGGCAAGGCGGGGATCCTCTGGCAGGGACTGCGGCATGACCTGTCCAAATACACGCCTGCCGAGTTTCTTCCCGGTGTGCGCTACTATCAGGGCACCCGCAGCCCGAATGAGCAGGAACGTGATGAAAAAGGCTATTCTGCGGCGTGGATGCACCACAAGGGACGCAACCGCCATCATTTTGAGTACTGGACGGACTATTCCCCCAAGACCCGCCGCATAGAGCCTGTGAAGATGCCGCTGCGGTATGTGGTGGAGATGTTCTGCGACCGTGTGGCAGCAAGCCGCATCTACGGCGGCAAAAACTACACGGATGATGCCCCGCTGCGGTATTTCCTGAAAGGCAAGGCGACCCGCCGCATCCATCCGGAGACCTCAGCATTTCTGGAACGCCTGCTCCGGATGCTCGCCGACAGGGGAGAGGCATATACATTCGCTTGGATCCGCCGCTATCTTGCCACGCATAATGACTATTGACACCCGCAGGATCGCCCCGCCCCGGGAGCTGGCATGCCCGTTTGCCGCTCCCGGGATACGGATTTTTCAAATTTTTTTGTAAATCCCCTTGACATTTCCTCTCCGTTATGGTATAATGAACACGTTGCCGGTGTGTCGGAATGGCAGACGAGACAGACTCAAAATCTGTTGTCCGCAAGGGCGTGTGGGTTCAAGTCCCACCACCGGCATTTCAAGAAATCAAGAGATAAGGAGACCAGCATGAACCAGAAAGACCTGTCTGAGCTGAAAAAACACTTTGTCCCTGCGGATGACCTGCTCGTCATCCGCCGGGTATTTTCTACGTTTATCGACTCTGAAAAGACCCTGCGCTGCCGCAGTGTCCGCAGCTTCGCCGAGATCCCGCAGGAGGAGATGAGCGTCCTATATACCACCCTCTCCCGCATCCTCAAGGGCAAACTCGGCAAAGCCCTGATCGAGTATGAATTCCCCAATGAGGTCTATGAGGAAGATCAGCCCCAGAACCTGCTCTGGCAGCTTCTGGAAAATGGTCTTGACGACGAGGCGCAGATGGAGAAGTACATCGCCCACCTGACGGAAAAACTCGAATATCCGCTCCCCTATGCCGTGTTCATCGCACAGTGTACCTATACGGTGTTCGAGAAAAATAAAATGGGCGAGAAAAACAAGTATGACAGCCGGGAATTCCACTTCCTCATCGGTGCTGTCTGCCCCGTGGAGTCAAGAGTGGATGGTCTGATCTACGATGAGGATGAGAACAACATCATCCGCAAGACCCGCTTTGACCGTGTGGTCGCCGAAGCCCCCACAGACGGCTTCCTCTTTCCGACATTCACCGGGCGGGGACCCGATGTCAATCATGTCATGTACTTTGCCAAGAAGCCCAAGGAGCCGAATATCTCCCTCGTGGAGGAAGTGCTGGGCTGCCACTATACGCTGTCGGCAGAGGAGGAAAAGGAGACATTCCGTGCCATCCTCGACAAGGGCGTCGGCGAGGAGCTGAACTTGCAGGTCATTGCCAGCGTCAATGAGAAGATACAGGACTATGCCCGGACATTCAAGGATGAACCGGAGCCGCCGGTCGTCAGCGATATTTTCGTCCGGGATGTACTGCTCGATTCCGGCGTTTCGCAGGATCGTGCCGAGGCGGCGCAGGCATTGTACAAGGAGGCAACAGACGGCAATTATTTCATCGCCTCCAATCTGACAGATACCAAGACGACCCTTAGCACCGGCGGCGTGACCGTCAGCATCAGCGGCGATGCGACAGATAAGATCACAACAAAGGAGATCGACGGCAGGCGTTTCCTCATGATCTCCCTCGAAGACCCGGAGATCACCGTCAACGGGTATCAGATGAAGATGTAACAGGGGGGAAGTGCCATGCAGGTAAGCGATCTTACACCGGGAAAGTATTTTGCCTTTGAGGGGAAATATCCCATCTGGGGCACAGAAGCCGATATCCGCATCAAAATGGAGGAAGATCAGGAAAAGCTGAAAGCCATTCTCCCGCAGATCGAGGAGGAACTGCGCTGGTTGGATACGCACAAGGATACGATCGTGGATCACCTTGTGGAGCAGCAGGGGATGCTCGGACTTGCTGAGGATTGGGCATCTTCCGCAGAACCCGCCGAAGATGAGACGCAGGAGTGCTATCTCATGGAAAACGGTGCCAAGGTGTTCCTGCCGATCACAAAGGAAGACTTTGCTGCATCGCTCCGGTATGTTTCCGTGACGGTCTATGCCGAAGAAAACATCTCACTGGAGCTGTTTCTGGGCTGTGAGCCGGATTATTTTGCAGGTCACAGCATCGGCATGAAGATCGGTGCAGACCATACATTACAAGGCGGCGACCTGTGGGGATGAGAGATCCTCAAACCCGCTGCCATTTGTCATGAAAGGAATTATTATGGAAAAGAAACCTATTTACACCCCGAGCCTTGTCCTCATGATCATCGGCGCAGTGTTCGCACTGCTGCTGCCGATCGTCACCTATCCCTGCTGTGTCATCAGCCTCACGCAGTGTGTTTCCAGAAAAGAGACCCACAACACCACTGCGATCTTGGTCATTGACATCATCGCCCTCGTGCTTGCACTGCTCAACTCTATCGCCGGTGTGCTGCTTCAGCTGGGGGTTCTTCAGTAGTTTCCTGTATCAGTCAGGAAAAAAATTCTCAAAACCCCTTGCCAAATGCATCAGAGTGTGGTATAATAGTAATGTTGAATCTTTAATCCTGTCCAGAGAGACAGGCAAGGCTCAGATTGCGGAAAATGCCATAGTGGTCCTGTATGCGGGAATGCCCGTGTATGGGAGTCTATATGAATGAATGTGGGTAACGCTGATCTGTCTGCCGGATAGATCGGCGTTATTTTTCTGCCGGAGGTGAAGCTCGTTGGGAAAGCATACCGTCATCATGGATGAAAATGCCATCCATCGTGCCTTGGCACGCATCACCTATGAGATACTGGAACACAACAAGGGAGCGGAGGATGTCTGTCTGGTCGGCATCCTCTCACGGGGTGCCGTCATTGCACAGCGTATCGCCGACAAGATACGGGAACTTGAAGGCATCACCGTAGACTGCGGGACGCTCGACATCACGCCCTACCGGGATGATCTGCCGCATGACAGCAGCTGCCCGGACAAGACGGTCATACCATTTTCTACCAAAGACAAGCATGTCGTGATCTGTGATGATGTCCTCTACACCGGGCGAAGTACCCGTGCAGCGATCGACGCCGTGATCCAGCGGGGGAGACCCCGCACCATCCAGTTGGCAGTACTGGTAGATCGTGGACATCGGGAACTGCCCATCCGACCGGACTATGTGGGGAAGAATCTTCCTACCTCCCGCAGCGAGACGGTACAGGTCTTTGTGCAGGAGCTGGACGGCGAGGAACGTGTGTGCATCGTACAGCCGGAAGACGGCGGAAAGGAGCAGCCATGAAACTGCTGATCAAAAATGTCCATGCCGTGGACAGGGGACTGGATGAGATCACGGACGTCCTTGTGACAGACGGCACCATCACCCGCATGGGGACGGACATCGTGGAACTTTGTGACGGCGACGGCGACCGTGTCATTGACGCCACGGGACTGACCGCCATGCCGGGCTTGTTCGACATGCATGTCCATTTCCGTGACCCGGGACAGACCCACAAAGAGGACATCCTCACCGGCTGCCGGGCAGCCCTTGCCGGCGGCGTGACCGGTGTGCTGTGCATGCCGAATACCAACCCGCCTGTGGATTCCCCGGAGATCCTGCGATACATCCTGCAAAAAGCAAGGGAGACGGGTGTTGCGGTCTATCCCGCTGCCTGCATCACAAAGGGCATGCAGGGCGAGGCACTGACAGATTTTGCACTGCTGAAAGCCAACGGAGCCGCCTGTCTCTCGGACGACGGCAGACCCGTGAAGCGTGCCGAACTCATGCGCCTTGCACTGGAAAAGGCAAAGCAGCAGGACATGCTGATCGCCTCCCACTGCGAAGATCTGGAGATCATTGACGGCGGCATCATGCACAAGGGCGGTGTTTCCGAAGAACTTGGCGTCAAGGGGATGGACAGGGCGTCGGAGGACTACATCACCGCCCGTGAGATCATCCTTGCCGCATCGGTCGGCGGACGGGTGCATATCTGTCATGTCAGCACCAAGGGCAGTGTGGAGATCATCCGTGCTGCCAAACGGCTCGGTGTCAATGTTTCCTGTGAAACCGCACCGCATTACTTTATGCTGACACATGAGAAGCTCCGTTCCCGGAGTGCGAATGACCGCATGAATCCCCCCTTGCGGGAGGAGGCTGACCGTGCCGCCATCGAGGCAGCCGTGCTAGATGGCACGATCGACTGCATCGTGACCGACCATGCCCCGCATACACAGGCAGAAAAGGCGAATTTCACCCTTGCCCCGAACGGCATCGTGGGACTGGAGACCTCGCTGTCAGCCGCCCTGACCGCCCTGTATCACACGGGCAAGGCAGACCTGCAAAAGATCGTGGAGCTGATGAGCATCCGCCCACGGGAGATACTGGGCATTGCCGCAGAAAGGCTCTGCATCGGCGCACCGGCAAACCTGATCTTGGTGGACACTGAACAGAAATGGACTGTGGATCCTGCGAAATTCCACAGCAAGTCCTGCAATACCGCATTCCGTGGCATGGAGCTGACCGGAAAGGTCGTCATGACCATCACGGAGGGAACGATCCGCTATGAACAGGAATGACCGCACGGAGCGGCTTTTCCCGCCCTCACGGGGAACATCGATCACCCTATCAACTGGAACATTCTGAAAGGAGAGCATTATATGGGATTTGACAGACTGATCGAAAAGATCAAAGCAACCAAAAATCCGTCCGTTGTCGGACTTGATCCGAAGCTGGACTATGTGCCGGAGCATCTGATCCGGGATTTTCTTCAGGAGGACGGATGCAGTCTCAAGGCGGCATCCCGTGCCATCTTTGCATTCAACAAGGCGATCATTGATGAGATCTGCGACATCGTACCGGCGATCAAGCCGCAGGCTGCCTACTATGAGATGTATGGCTACCATGGGATGAAGACGCTGGAAAAAACCATTCGCTATGCCCGGCTGAAAGGCATGTTCGTCATTACGGACGGCAAGCGCAATGACATCGGCACGACGATGGAGGCATATGCCGCCGCCCATCTCGGTACGGTGCGTGTCGATGAGAATGAATTACAGCCATTCGGTGCCGATGCCCTGACGGTGAACGGCTACCTCGGTTCAGACGGCATCCGGCCGCTGCTCGACATCTGCAAAGCGGAGGACAAGGGGATCTTTGTACTGGTCAAGACCTCGAATCCCTCGAGCGGTGAATTGCAGGATCAGAAGATCGACGGCGTCCCGCTCTATGCCCGGATGGGCGATCTCTGTGAGCAGTGGGGTGCGGATACCATCGGAAAATACGGCTATTCCGCAGTGGGTGCCGTGGTCGGTGCGACCTATCCGGCACAGCTCAAAGAACTGCGGGAACGTCTGCCGCACACTTTCTTCTTAGTGCCCGGCTATGGTTCACAGGGCGGCGGTGCCGAAGGTGTGGCAGCCGCATTTGATGCACAGGGACTCGGTGCGGTCGTCAATTCCTCCCGTGCCATCATGTGCGCCTATCAGAAAGAGGGCTGTGATCCGCATGATTTCGCCGGTGCAGCCCGCAGGGAAGCACTCCGGATGCGGGACGACATCACCTCCTATCTGCATCTTGGATAGTTTTCGTCCGGGGACGTCCCGGAACAGAGAAGATATTTGAAAAGATTCCCTATATTTACCAAGGAAAGGATGTAAGGTTATGGCACTCATCAAGGACGGTAAGCCTGCCAGTCTTGTACTGGCAGACGGGCAGATCTTTACAGGCAGGAGCTTCGGTGCGGAGGGAACTGTCATCGGGGAGGTCGTGTTCACCACGGGCATGACCGCCTATCAGGAGACGCTCACTGACCCGAGCTATTACGGACAGATCGTGACACAGACATTCCCGCTCATCGGCAACTATGGCGTAAATGCGGCGGATCATGAGTCGGCGCAGTCCTATGTCGGCGGGTATATCGTGCGGGAATGGTGCAACACGCCCTCGAATTTCCGCTGTGAGGGCACGATCGACAGCTTCCTGAAAGCACATAACATCATCGGTCTGTACAACATCGACACCCGCCGCCTGACCAGATCGCTGCGTGAAGCAGGCGTCATGAACGGAGCCATCACTACATCTGATCCGCAGGAACATCTGCCGGAGCTGCTTGCGCAGATCCGTGCTTATGCCGTCAGGGACGCTGTCGCAAATGTCACAGGCACCGAGCAGCGCATCTACCAGCCGGAACAGGTGCGCCGGCGGGTCGTGCTGTTTGATTTCGGATATAAGCGCAACATCCGCCAGTCTCTGCTCGAACGGGGATGCGAGGTGATCGTAGTCCCGGCACAGACGACAGCCAAAGAGGTCGCCGCACTGCACCCGGACGGCATCATGCTCTCGAACGGTCCCGGAGACCCGTCAGAAAATACACAGATCATCGAAAATCTGCGGGAGATCGCAAAGCTTGCCATCCCGATGTTTGGCATCTGTCTGGGGCATCAGCTCATGGCACTGTCACAGGGGGCACGCACGGAGAAGCTGAAATACGGTCACCGGGGTGCCAACCAGCCTGTCATTGATCTGGCAAGCGGCAGGACATATGTCACCAGCCAGAACCATGGCTATGCCGTGATCGGGGACAGTCTGGATCCGGACAATGCAGAGGTCTCCCATATCAACGCCAATGACCATACCTGCGAGGGCGTGCGCTATCATAAGCTGAATGCCTTTACCGTGCAGTTCCATCCGGAGGCGCACGGCGGTCCGCTGGATACGGCATATCTCTTTGATGAATTCACCGCCCGCATGGATGCATACAAAAAGGAGGCTGAGTAAGATGGGACTGCGCAGCGATATCAAAAAGGTGCTGGTGATCGGTTCAGGTCCGATCATCATCGGACAGGCAGCGGAGTTTGACTATGCCGGTACGCAGGCATGCCGTGCCCTCAAGCAGGAGGGACTGGAGGTCGTACTCATCAACTCCAACCCGGCGACCATCATGACCGATAAGGCAATGGCGGACAAGGTCTATATCGAGCCGCTGACGCTTGATGTGGTCAAGAGCGTCATTGAGCTGGAAAAACCTGACAGCATCCTGTCCACGCTCGGCGGACAGACGGGTCTGACGCTTTCGATGCAGCTTGCCGAGGAGGGTTTCCTCGACAGCCACCATGTGAAGCTCCTCGGTGCCGATCCGGAGACCATCCACAAGGCGGAGGATCGTCAGGCATTCAAGGATACGATGGAGAAGATCGGAGAGCCGTGCATTCCCTCCAAAGTCGTGGAGACTGTGGAGGATGCCGTGGCATTTGCCGGAGAGATCGGCTATCCGGTCATTGTCCGTCCGGCGTTCACGCTCGGCGGTACCGGCGGCGGCATTGCAGAGGATGAGGCGCAGCTCCGTGACATTTCCACCAACGGACTGCGGCTGTCTCCCATCACGCAGGTGCTGATCGAGAAGTGCATCAGCGGCTGGAAGGAGATCGAGTTCGAGGTCATCCGTGACCGGAAAGGCAATGTCATCACCGTCTGCTCCATGGAGAATTTTGACCCTGTGGGCGTTCATACCGGTGACAGCATCGTCATTGCCCCTGCGGTGACATTGTCCGACAGGGAGTACCAGATGCTGCGGACGGCATCCCTCAATATTATTTCCGAGCTGAAAGTCGAGGGCGGCTGCAACTGTCAGTTTGCCCTGCATCCGGAGAGCATGGAATATGCGGTGATCGAGGTCAACCCGAGAGTGTCACGTTCTTCTGCGCTCGCATCCAAGGCGACTGGCTATCCGATCGCCAAGGTGGCGACAAGGATCGCCATCGGCTATACACTCGATGAGATCATCAACCAAGTCACCGGCAAGACCTATGCCTGCTTTGAGCCGGCACTGGATTATGTCGTCATCAAGTTCCCCAAATGGGCGTTTGATAAATTCGTCTATGCCAAGCGTACCCTCGGTACGCAGATGAAGGCGACCGGCGAGGTCATGGCGATCGGCACGAGCTTTGAACAGGCTATGATGAAGGCAGTACGTTCCACGGAGCTGGGTGTCGATTCGCTGAACATGAAGAAGTACGAAGCAATGACCGTGGAGGAGCTGCTCGGGCGTCTGCAGGGCGGTGTGGAGGACGAGCGTGCATTTCAGGTGTTCGCCGCACTGAAAAAAGGCGTTTCCGTGGCAAAGATCCATGAGATCACATTGATCGACGAATGGTTCCTTGACAAGCTCCTGAATCTGGTCGAGCTGGAGGCATGGCTGGCAGAGGATACCCTGACAGAGCAGAAATACCTGACCGCCAAGCAGTACGGCTATCTGGACAAGACGATCGAACGTCTGTCCGGACAGAAATGCCCCATGCACCGGAATGCGGTGTATAAGATGGTCGATACCTGTGCGGGCGAATTCAAGGCGGAGACGCCGTACTTCTACTCGACCTATGACGAGGAGAACGAGGCGAAGCAATTCATCGAGCGCAAACATTCCGACAAGAAAAAGGTCATTGTATTCGGCTCCGGTCCCATCCGCATCGGGCAGGGCATCGAATTCGACTACTGCTCCGTACACTGCGTCTGGACGCTGAAAGAGCTGGGCTATGAAGCCGTGATCTGCAACAACAATCCGGAGACCGTTTCCACCGATTTTGACACCGGCGACCGTCTGTATTTTGACCCGCTCACGCCGGAGGATGTGGACAATATCATTGCCACCGAGCAGCCCTACGGTGTTGTGGTGCAGTTCGGAGGACAGACTGCCATCAAGCTGACACGCCATCTTGCTGACAGCGGCGTACGTATCCTCGGCACCTCTGCGGATCATATCGATGCTGCCGAGGACAGGGAACGGTTCGATGAGCTGCTCGAACAGTGCGGCATCCCCCGTCCCGAGGGCTTTACAGTCATGACGACCAAGGAGGCAGTCAAAGCTGCCGAAAGGCTGGGCTATCCCGTGCTGCTGCGTCCGTCCTATGTCCTTGGCGGACAGAATATGATCATTGCACATTCCGAGCAGGATGTGGTGGAATACATGGGGATCATCACCTCCCACATGATCGAAAACCCCGTGCTGATCGACAAGTACATGATGGGTACAGAGGTCGAGGTCGATGCCATCTGTGACGGGAAAGATTTCCTGATCCCAGGCATCATGGAACATATCGAGCGTGCAGGCGTGCATTCCGGCGACTCCATTTCCGTCTACCCGGCACAGAATCTGTCAAAACGCATCCGTGAGACGATCATTGAATATACCCGCCGCCTTTCCCTGGCACTGGGCGTGGTTGGACTTGTGAACATCCAGTATGTGGTCTATCGGGATGAGGTCTATGTCATCGAGGTCAATCCCCGTTCCTCCCGGACGGTGCCCTACATCAGCAAGGTCACGGGCATCCCGATGGTGGACATTGCGACCAAGGTCATGTTCGGCATCACCTTGCAGTCACTTGGCTACAAGAGCGGTCTGTATCCGGAAGGGGAGTATGTGGCAGTCAAGGTCCCGGTGTTCAGCTTTGAAAAGCTCCAGGATGTGGATACGATGCTCGGTCCGGAGATGAAGTCCACCGGCGAATGCCTTGGCATCGGCAAAAACTTTGAGGATGCGCTGCTGAAAGGGCTCGTGGGTGCGGGCTACGACCTCAAGAAAGAGGGCGGCGTGCTGATCTCCGTGCGTGATTCCGAAAAGCGTGAGATGATCAGCATAGCGGACAAATTTGCCCGCATGGGCTTTGAGCTGTATGCCACCAGCGGCACTGCCAGCTACCTGAATAAAAATATGATCGCCACCAATACCGTCCGCAAGATCTCCGAGGGCAGCCCGAATACGCTCGATCTGCTCGAGAGCGGGAAGATCCACTACATGATCTCCACCTCTGCCAAGGGCAGACTGCCGGCAAGGGATTCTGTCCGGATGCGGCGCAAATCCGTGGAACGTTCCATCTGTTCGCTGACGGCGGTGGATACGGCGAATGCACTGGCAAATGTCCTGCGTTCCGGGCGGAGCATGGATGAGATAGAGCTGGTGGATATTACCAAGATCTGATGAGAGGAGCATCCTCATGAAGTATATGCAGGGGAATTACCCCATCTTGAAAAAAACTGCCATAGCAAAGGACATTTTCAGCTTTACGCTGTCCTGTCCCGATGTGGCGGCGCAGGCACAGCCGGGGCAGTTCGTTCACATCTTGCCCGCCGGTGCCGGACTGCGAAGACCGATCTCCATTGCGGGCATCGACAGGGAACATGGCACGCTTCGCCTTGTCTTCGCCATCCGGGGAAAGGGGACGGAGACGCTGTCCCGCCTGAACCCGGGGGATGCTATGGACATGATCGCACCGCTCGGACATGGCTTTACACTGCTGCCGGAAGCGGCGCATGTGATCTTGGTCGGCGGGGGGATCGGCGTTCCGCCCATGCTGCCGCTGGCGGACTATTACGGTGTAAAGGCGGCTGCGATCTCCGGGTTCCGCAGCTTTTCGCAGGTGATCTTACAGGAGGATCTGGAGGCAGCCGGGGCGCAGACGATCTGCTGTACGGAGGATGGTTCCGCCGGAGCTGTCAGGGGGTTTGTCACCGCACCGCTCGAACAGCTGGTGAGCGAGGGGGCAGATATGGTCTATGCCTGCGGCCCCGTGGCGATGCTGAAAGCCGTTGCACAGGTATGTCTGCGGCAGCAGGTGCGCTGTGAGGTCTCGCTCGAGGAACGTATGGCATGCGGCGTTGGTGCCTGTCTTTGCTGTGCCACACGGACGCAGGATGCCGATGGAGGGGAGCATTATCTGCATGTCTGCAAGGATGGTCCTGTGTTCAGGGCAGAGGAGGTGATCTGGTAATGGCGGATCTTTCTACAGAGGTTTGCGGGATCCCGTTCAAAAATCCCATCATCCCGGCATCCGGTGTGTTCGGATACGGCAGGGAATATGCGGAATTTTACCCGCTTTCCGCACTCGGCGGCATTGCGACCAAGGGCACGACCGGATCGCCCCGCACGGGCAATCTTCCGCCCCGTGTGGCAGAAACGCCCGCTGGCATGCTCAATTCCGTGGGATTGCAGAATCCCGGCATTGACGCCTTTCTTGAGAGGGAGCTGCCCAGACTGATGCAGGAAAACACGGTCATCCTTGCCAACATTGCCGGTGCTACGGCGGAGGAATGCGCAGAGGTGGCGGCGAAGCTCGACAGCACGGATGCCCATATGATCGAGCTGAATATCTCCTGTCCGAATGTGCGGCAGGGCGGTGCCGCTTTCGGCACATCCTGCGCAATGGCAGAGCAGGTGACGGCGGCTGTCCGCAAAGCCACCGCAAAGCCCCTTGTCGTCAAGCTCTCCCCGAATGTGACCAGCATCACGGAGATCGCAAAAGCCGTGGAAGCAGCCGGTGCCGATGCCGTTTCTCTCATCAATACACTGCTCGGGATGCGCATTGATGTCCGTACCAGACGCCCCATACTGCATAACAATGTCGGCGGGCTGTCTGGTCCGGCAGTGTTCCCAGTCGCCGTGCGCATGGTATGGCAGGTTGCCAATGCGGTACAGATCCCGGTCATCGGCATGGGCGGTGTCACTTCGGGAGAGGATGCCATCGAGCTGATGATGGCAGGTGCTTCTGCGGTGCAGGTGGGCATGGCTTGCTTTACGGATCCCTGTGCGCCGCTGCGCATCCTCCGGGAGATGGATGAATTTCTGAATCAGAACCATATTGCCGCCGTGCGTGATATTATCGGCACGGTGGAGCCCTGGTGATGTACGATGCGGATCATGGGTGTGGATTTTGGCGATGCGAGGACCGGGCTTGCTGTCTGTGACAAGGACGAGCTGCTTGCCTCACCGCTGACGGTCGTGCAGGAGCGTGACAGGGAACGCTGCGCACAGGCAGTCGCAGAGGCGGCAAAGGCACAGAAGGCAGAACTGCTCGTGGTCGGGCATCCGAAAAACATGAACAATACCATCGGGGAACGTGCGGAAGCATGTCAGGCGTTTGCGGAACGGCTGCATGAGCTGACGGGACTGGACTATGTACTCTGGGATGAACGCTGTACAACGGTCTCGGCGCACCAGTATCTGAATGTCACGAATACGAGGGGAAAAAAGCGCAAGGCGGTGGTGGATGCCGTGGCAGCGGTCATCATACTGGAGAGCTACCTTGCCTACCGGAAACATCAGGGAGCGAACTGAGAAACAGCCCCGGATGGCTTGGCAGTGCGAAGCAGATGCCGCCCTTTTGCAAGGACGGCAGGCATCTGCATCATCTCATGACGGAAGTGAAATCATCCAGTACGGCACCGGCAGCACGGAGCATCTTGCCGGCGTGGCGTTTGATGCTGCGTTTTTTGCGCTCACCGGAACGGACGAGCATAAAGCACGCCGTGCCGACAGTCGCACCGACGGAGATCCCTTTCACGATCGCTTTCATACTCACAGAACATCCCTCCTTCTTGTAGATTCTGTGAACAGTATGCCCCGTGTGCAAAGAAACTTACATACCATCATTTAGAAACGGAGTCACGCCATGCCAAAGCTGCACATTGTTCTCTGTGAACCGCAGATACCACAGAATACAGGCAATATTTCACGCACCTGCGCCGTCACAGGCGCATCGCTGCATCTCATCCAGCCCTATGGTTTCACCATTTCCGACAGGCATCTGCGGCGGGCAGGTCTGGATTACTGGGATAAACTGGAAATTACAGAATATCCCTCCCTTGCAGCATTTCAGGCACGGCATCCGCAGGATACGATCTATTATTTTACGACGAAGGCACAGCAGTGCTATACGGAGCCGCACTATCCGCAGGAGGTCTATCTGATGTTCGGACGGGAGGATGCGGGACTGCCGGAGACATTGCTGAGGGCGAACCGGGAAACGGCGGTGCGCATCCCGATGCGCCCGACGCTGCGCAGTTTGAATCTGTCCAATTCGGCGGCGATCGCTGCATATGAGGTGCTGCGCCAGTGGGATTTTCCGGATATGGCGCAGGCTGGCGAACTGACACAGGGGACTTGGGATCCCCTTGACGGGACAGAGCAGGGGAATGCAAAGCGGGGCGCAGGGGCATAAGCCCTGCCATGCCCCCATTTTCAACAAATTGAGACGTATAGGATCTATGATCACAGGAAGGAGAATTCTATGTCGAAGATCAAACTCATGACAGACACGGCGAGTGACATTCCACTGCAGCAGGCAGAGGCAGCCGGGATCGAAATGCTCAGTTTTATGCTGACGGTCAACGGGGATTCCTATCGGGAGCAGCGTGACCTGTCAAAGGAAGAATTCTATGATCTGCTCCAGCATGCCGCAGATCTGCCCTCCACTTCACAGATCACGATGTTCACCTTTGAGGAGCTGTTCCGGCAGTATCTTGACGAGGGCTACACGGACGTGATCTATGTCAGCATCAATGCCTCCGGCTCTGCGACCTATCAGAACGCCTGCAATGCACGGGATGCCCTCTATGAGGAGTACCCGGAGTCACATGACCGGATGCGGATACATATCCTTGATTCCGGCAACTATACCATGACTTACGGCTATCCGGTGCTTCAGGCAAAGAAGATGATCGACGCCGGAAAGGATGCAGAGGAGATCCTGACATACCTGCGTCACTGGCTCGACAACGTCGGCGTGTACTTCCTGCCGATGACACTGAAATATGTCAAGAAGTCCGGCAGACTGACCGCAGCGGCTGCCTTTGCGGGGGAACTGCTCGGCCTGCGCCCCATCATCCGTATTGCACACGGCAAGATCTCTGTCAGCGAAAAGGTACGGGGGGAAAAGAATATTGTGTCCCGTATGACCGAAAAAATTTGCAGTGTCATACAGCCGGAGTCGCCCTATATCGTCATTCAGGGTGCGGATGGGACGTATGCCGCACAGGTGGCAGAAGCCCTGACACAGCGGCTCGGGTATCCCCCGGCAGAGATGAGCAAGATCGGGTCGGCGGTCGCCATCAATGCAGGCTATGATCTGACCGCTGTCGCCATGCTTGAGAAGCAGGAATAGGAGGTATCCCATGAAGGAACTGCAAACTGTCATACCCGGCATCCACGCTGCACTTGTGATGCAGGACGGGGAGATCATCGCACAGACTGTCGGTATAGATGAGATGCACCCGCAGTATTCTGTGACGAAAAGCCTGACTTCGCTGGCGGTCGGCATGCTCATAGATGCGGGGAAACTGCGCCTCGATACGAAACTGGGCACACTTCCGGACATGCCGCAGACGGCTCCGCTCGCAGAGGTGACGCTGGAGGCACTGCTCACGATGCAGTCCGGACTGGACAGGGGACTGCTGTTTGAGGACAGATACCAGTGCGATCATTTTCTGGGTGCCTGTCTGGCACAGACCCTCGGCGCACCGGAATTTTATTATAACAATGCCAATACCTACCTTGCGGGGCTGCTCGCAGAACAGGCAGCCGATGAGCCGCTTGCAGAATTTCTCGGCAGGGAGATCCTCCATCCGCTCGGCATCCGGGAATATTCGTTTGAATATGACGAAAAAGGGCGGTTCTTCGGTGCGAGCGGACTGCATATGAGTACCCGGGATCTGGCAAAGCTCGGACAGTCGGTGCTTGAGGGCAAGATGTATCCGGCGGCATGGATGGAGAATGCTCTGCGTCCGCATGCCCGCAGCAATGACGGCAGGGATTACGGCATGGGCTTCTGGGTCTATGGCGAGGCATTCTGCCTGAGCGGGAAATGGGGACAGAACTGCATCGGATTCCCGTCAAAACACGCATTGGTGGCAGTCAATTCCCATCTGCCGCAGCCGGGAGACGCAAGAACATATATCTGTGAGGTGCTGCTGCCGTGTATCCGCTGATCGTGATCGGCGGCGGTGCCTCTGGCATGGCAGCAGCTGTTACGGCTGCTGCCTGTGGTCTGCGCCGCATTGTCATACTCGAAAAATTGCCCCGTACCGGCAGGAAACTCCTTGCCACCGGAAACGGGAGATGCAACCTTAGTCATACTGAGATCACCGCCGCCGATTATGCCGGGAGCGTTCCTGTGGAAGGGATCCTCGGCAGTTTCGGTGACGTTTCGACTTTTTTCGGAAATTTGGGGCTGTTCTGCCGCACCGATGCACAGGGACGGATGTACCCGTACAGCATGACGGCAGCGGGGGTGCTTGATGCCCTGCGGCTGCGGCTGAAAGCAGATGGCACGCAGGAGCTTTGCGGCAGGGAAGTCACTGCCCTCATCCCGCAGCGTGGATACTGGCAGGTACAGACGGCAGCAGGGGAGTGCCTTGCGGCAAGGTCTGTGATCTTTGCAGCCGGCGGATGGGCTGCGCCAAAGTTCGGCACAGATGGCAGCTCGTGGAAAATTTTAGAGCAGCTCGGCATCCCGCTCGTCAGTCCGCATCCGATCCTCTGTCCGGTCGGGACAGATCCGGCATTGCTGCGGCAGCTCAAAGGACTGCGTGTCCGGGGCAGTGTCACGCTGTTCGACGGGGATGTCCCTGTCTGCACCCGTGACGGGGAAGTGCAGTTTACGGAAAAGGCACTTTCCGGCATCTGTGTATTCGATCTGTCCGGTCAGATAGATCCCATGCGCACCAAGGCGTTCCGGCTGTCTGTGAACTGTTTCCCGGAGTGCGATACGGGGGAGACATTGGCACGGCTCTACACCTGTCAGGCAGTCCGCCCGGAGGCATCGTGTGAGGACATGCTGACCGGGCTTGTCCATAAGGCTCTGGGCAGGGCAGTACTGGAACGGTGTGCAGTCCCGCCGGGCATGCAATGCAGCAGTCTGTCCGGGCGGCAGCTTGCCATGATCGCAGAGCGGCTGCATGGTCTGGAATTTCCGGTGACGGGTACTGCCGGATTTGCACAGGCACAGGCGACTGTCGGCGGCGTGCCGGGGAGCGCATTGGGGGATGATCTACAGGTAAAGCGATACCCCGGTCTGTTTGTGACCGGAGAAGCGGTCGATGTACATTCCGTTTGCGGCGGCTATCATCTGCATTGGTGCTGGGCAAGTGGTGCCTGTGCGGGCATGGCAGCTGCAAAGCTTGGAAGGGAGGAACAGGCATGATCCGTTTGCAGAATCTGCGGCTGCCGCTGGACTATACAGAGGATACCCTGCGGCAGGCTGCTGCGGACAAGCTGCACATTCCCGTCTCACAGATCCGGGAGATCCGTCTTCGGCGGCGTTCGGTGGATGCCAGACGCAGGGAGGTGACATTCCTGCTGACGGTCGATCTGACTGTGCAGGGGGAGCGGCAGCTGCTCCGGCGACCGCATAAAGATGTCCTGCCTGTGCGGGAGCATCCCTACCGGGTGATGCCCTGCCGAAGCCATGTAAGACCCGTGGTGATCGGCTACGGACCGGGTGGGATGTTTGCGGCGTACATCCTCGCACTGGCGGGACTGCGG
>CANQYC010000002.1 GCA_947627945.1 uncultured Clostridia bacterium | reverse complement strand
TTCACCGGGAATGTCAATGTGGTCGGTGTGGTCGTTGCCTTGGCGTTGATCGCATTGATGATCTGGATGCTGGTGCGTCCGTATAAGGAGTCCACAAGACTGACGAAAAAGATAAAGGTGTGACCCCTCCCCCCGCCCCCTCCCCTGAAGGGGAGGGGGAGTTTATTACGGGGGTTCCACCCCCGTACCCCCTTTTGCTACAAGATCAACCCTCTCCCCTGCATGGGGAGGGGGCGTTTATTACGGGGGTCCACCCCCGCACCCCCTTTACTACGACCCACTTCCCTGCATGGGGAGAGGGCACTTTTGGCAAAAAAGTGCCCCCTCCTTTCCTTTTCTTGCGCTATCCTTTCCGCCCTTGGGCGGAAACGCCAAGTTCCGCTTCAGGACGCCGCATGCCGTTTGGCATCCATCTCTGCGACGCACTCTGCCACGGTGATGTTCCCACGGAACATCTCATTGAAAGATTCTGCCACATCCTCTGCGCTGTAGCCGATGATCTGGGAGGATGCCGTGGAAACACGCTCGTTGGCAGCGATGGACGCACTGGCATCTGTTACCATCTTCGACTGGATATTGGTGGTCTGTCCCCGGAAGCAGCTCATGGTCGAAACGCCCGCAAAGGCAGCATTGTAATGCTCCGGCGTCGCACAGAATGCCAGGAAATCCAGTGCTTCTTTCGGGTGCTTGCTGCTCTTGGTCACCATCATCATATTCAGGTTGCCGCCCTCATAGGTACCGCTGTCCACGGTATTCAGAAAGACCGGCATCAGGGCAAAATCATCAATGGTATAGGTGCCGTCCTTCTCAAAATCCGTGTAGAACCACGTGTCCCAGATAAATGTCATCACCGCATCGCCGGACGCCAGTGCCGGGCTGATGTCATCCCATCCGGTCATGAGATAGTTCTGCCCGAACCATCCCTTGGAAGCCGCATCCGAGACCCACTGCACCATGCCGGTCACTTCGGGGATGTCCGCATAGTTGATGGCACCGCTGTTGAGCTGCTCCAGCCGGGCGGGATCATCCGCAAACAGCGGATCCAGCCCGAACTGCATCATCCACGAGCAGCCATTGGCTGGCCAGCAGATGGGTGTATAGCCGGTCTCGCTCAGTGCCTCGCACAGTACATCGAACTCCGCCTGCGCTGTGGCGGGTCTCAGTCCGAGGTCATCTAAGATCGTCTTGTTGTAATAACAGCCGGACACGGAGCTTTCCCAGAAAGGGAGCCCGAGCAGATCGCCGTCCTTGTCCGTGCAGTAGGCACGGGCACTGTCTGTGAGATCTGCTGTCCAGCTCTGGTCATTCAGGGCGACAAAACGGTTCTCCACGTCGAACTGCGCCAGATCTGCATTGTGGAAATGCAGGAGGATGTCCGGCGCATTTTTGGTTTCCATCTGCTCCATGGCGGCGGATTCAAACTCGGCATCCTCATAGGCGATGATGTTCAGCTTGTTGCCGGTCTCGGTCTCATACTGCTCAAATATACTGGTCATGTAGCTCTTGTTCAGATCGCTCTTTTTTCCCATGAGCGTCAGTGTAATGCCATTTGTTTCACTGCTGGGAACACAGGCAGTCAGGCAGGAAGCTGCGGTCACGGCGGACAGCAGCCATATCAATTTCCCTTTCATGGAGACCCTCCTTTGTTGTCTTGCGCCGGCGTCTCTGCGCCCTGCCGGCGCAGCAGCTTTGCGGTCAGCTCCCTGACCGCTGCCATATCAATGGGCTTTGCGAGATGTCCGTCCATGCCGGCATCTATGGCGTTGCGCACATCTTCGGCAAAGGTATTGGCAGTCATGGCGGCAATGGGGATGGTGCGTGCCTCCGGGTGAGAGCTGCTGCGGATCTGCCGTGTGGCATCATAGCCGTTCATCACAGGCATCTGGACATCCATCAGGATCATGTCAAAATGCCCCGGCTCTGCATGCAGGAACCGTTCCACAGCCTCCTGCCCGTTGACGGCGACTTCACACTCGGCACCCTCGATATGCAGCATTTCCGTGAGGATCTCGGCGTTCAGCTCATTATCCTCTGCCACAAGGAACAGCTTGCCCTGCATGATGTTCTCCTCAGGGCTTTCCGGTGCTGCGGTCTCCTCTGCCTCAAACATCGGTTTGAGCGTCAGCCAGAAACTGGAGGCAAAAAACGGCTTGGACAGGAACGCATTGATGCCTGCCCGGCGTGCCTCGTCCTCGATGTCGCTCCAGTCGTGGGAAGTCAGCACCAGAATGGGCACATGCCTTTTGATCTGTTCCCGTATGCTGCGTGCAGTCTGGACACCGTCCAGACCCGGCATTTTCCAGTCGAGCAGAATGACATCAAAATCCGCACCGGTCTCATGGGCATGCACTGCCGTTTCGACGGCGGCAGCACCGTCCGTCTCATACACGACCTCCACGCCTGCCTCTCCCAGCAGCCGCTGGATGTCCGTGCAGATGTCCTTTTCATCATCTGCGACCAGCACCCGGTGGATCTTCTGGCGGAACCATTGCTCGGTATCGTCCTGTTCGGCGAGCAGGAAGGACATCTCCACGGTGAAGGTACTCCCCTTCCCCGGCTCGCTCTCCACCCGGATGATACCGCCCATGAGATCGACCAGATTCTTGGTGATCGCCATGCCGAGACCTGTGCCCTGTATCTTATTGGTCACGGAATTGATCTCCCGGCTGAACGGCGAGAAGATATGCTTCTGGAATTCCTCGCTGATACCAATGCCGTCATCTTTCACGACAAACCGTAGCCTTGCATACTGCGGCGTTTTCTGGGACAGTTCACTGATGAGGAAATCAATATGCCCGTCCTCCGGTGTATACTTGATGGCGTTGGACAGCAGATTGAGCAGGATCTGGTTGAGGCGGAGCTTGTCGCCCACGAGCTGCTCCGGGGGCGCACCCTGTACATGGATGCGAAGATCCTGATGCTTTGCCTTTGCCTGCGGCAGGAGGATAATATGCAGCTCCTCAAGCAGCTCCGGCAGACAGAACGGCTCGACATTGAGCGAAGTCTTGCCGCTTTCGATCTTGCTCATGTCAAGCACATCGTTGATGAGACTGAGCAGATGATGGCTCGAAGCAGTGATCTTGCGGGTGTATTCCCGCACCTTATCCGGCTTGTCTGCATCCTTTTCGAGCAGGACGGAAAACCCGACGATAGCATTCATCGGCGTGCGGATATCGTGGGACATATTGGAAAGGAAGTTGCTCTTTGCCTCATTGGCACTTCTGGCGGCAGTCAGTGCCTCCTGCAGTTTCTGGTTCATCTGCCGCTCCTGCGTGCGGTCGGACAGGACGATGATGTATTTTGTCATTTCCTGTATCTGCATATGATACACCGTCATCCGGTACCAGCGGCGTTCCCCGGTATGCTGATGCATATACTCATATTCGTGGACAGAGCTGCCGTGCAGGGGGATCGCATCCAGTTCTTCCTTGGGGATCAGGACATTGTCGCCCACTGCGCACTTTTCCATGACACGGATATCCCTGCGGGCTTCTTCCACCGGGATGCCGAGCAGGCGTTCGATGTTCGGGCTGACATAGTCCACACTGCGGTACGCATCGCCCAGCATGATGAAGATGTCATCCACGCTGCCCGAAAGGACATCGAACATGCGCTCCCGGTATTGCAGCTCGAGACGGCTCCTTCTCGACTGGCTGCTGCTGCGTATCAGGAACAGTGCCAGCGCAGAGATGCCGACGGCAAGAAAGACCACGAGCAGGACATTGGCGGTCGTTTTCTGGACGGAGAGGAATCCCGCACTGACCGCACTTTGCGGCACGATACAGAGCATGATATAGTCCTGATAGCCGAGCGGCTGATAGAGGATGCAGTAGCTGACCGACTGGAAATGACACCGGATCAGTCCGGATGTTCCCTCGTGCCAGTCACGCTTCATCTGTGAAAACTGCTCCTCCTCCAGATCGGAAGCCGCATCGAGATAGGTCAGATAGTTGTCGAACACATTCCCGCCGTTCTGGGTAGACAGCAGCACGCTCCCGTCCTCGTGGATGACAAAGCAGCGGGACTTTCCCGAAAATGCAGTGACATCAAGGGACGCTGCCAGATCGGCATTCGTATAGCTGACGGCGATGGCATCATAGCCAAAGCCCTGATATTCCCGGTGCGCCACAGGGACGGCAAAGACCGTGACATCCTTTCCGTCCGGCAGGCGTTCCCCTGCCATGACCGGCTGCCGCTCCGTCAGCAGGCGATCCCAGTCGCTGTCCATGACGATGCTGCTCTGTGCCCCGTCCGGGGTCATGCAGTCCATCTCCGAGGAAAGGAAGTAGAAGTCGGAGAAGCCCCATGTTTCTTTCTTTTCGGAAATATACGCAGGAACGCTGTCATCCTCCTGCATCATACTGATATTCTCGCCCCAGCTGTCAAGAAGTCCCCAGTTCTCCTCCACAAACGCGCCAAAGGAGCGATTGACTTGTCCGTAGATCTCCTCGAGATGGACGGTGCTGTCTTGGTTGATCTGTTCGGACATGTAATTGAAGTACACGATGCCGGTCAGCACCGCAGCAATGCCAATAGCACACATCAGGCATGACAGCAGGAGCTTTCCTGCCCAATTTTTCATGTTGTCCCGTCCTCCTTTTGCCGCAGGCAGAGTGATCTGTTTTTATTATATCATATTTTCTCCGGTTTGTCACTACTTTTTTCAGAAAAATACAGGCTGCACCATATGGCACAGCCTGTATCTGTTTTTGCATGTCCTGTGTTCATAGATCTGACAAAAATGCCAGACTCAGCCCTGCTCGCTGAAATCGCTGATCAGCTGAACGCAGTATTTCAGGATCCACAGGGAATCCGTCGCATCGATCGTCCCGTTGCCATCTACATTGGCATTTGCCAGACCCTCATCTCCGACTGCGGAAGTATCGCCAAGCAGGTACTTGTTGAGCTGGATCACATCGAGAATGGTGATGTCTCCGTCAACATTGGTGTCTCCCAGCTTGCCTGCAAGCGGTGTGGTCTCGGTGGGTTCGTCGGTCGGTTCGTCGGTGGTATCCGGTGCTTCTGTGGTCTCAGGAGCCTCGGTGGTCTCCCCGCCCGGCTCTGTCGGAACGACCTCTGCCAGTCCGTCAATGATGGCATAGTAAGCGGGCTTTGCGGTATAGTCGCCGTTGAACAGCAGCGGAGACTTGGTGCTGCGCCAGCTCGTATCATCTGTCGTACCCCAGAATACCACTGCGGAAATGCTGTCCTTATGGGCAACGATGGCATCCATCAGGTCACTGTAATACTGTGCCTGCTGCTCAAAGTACTGATCGCCGGAATTTTCCGGTACGGTCGCATCCAGCTCTGTGATCTGTACATCCAGACCAAGTGCGGTGTAGGTATCCAGTGCCTTGATATAGGCATTGACAGAGGGATAGGCATCCGGACCTGTGCGTACATCGAGATGCGACTGCATGCCGATGCCGTCGATGAGTCCCTTTTCTTTCAGCTCGGTCGCCATCTGGACGATCGCCTTCATTTTGCCGTCAGAATACTCGTTGTAGTCATTGTAGTACAGCTTGCATCCCTCGGGCGCATACTTCCGGGCATACTCAAAGGCATAGGGGATAAAGGAATTGTCGCCGAATACCTGTACCCATCCGGAAGCGTTCGCATTGTCGTCATACATGCCGCCGGTACGGTAGCTGCCGTCATCCAGCCATGCCTCGTTTACGACATCCCATGCGTAGAAGTCCACATCGGAATACTCCTCGGCAAGTACCTCCATGACGCCCTTGATGTAGCTTTCCATACGGGCAAGCATGGTCTCCTTATCGACCCATTCGCCCTCCTTGGTGTAGTCATCCTTGAAGAACCAGCCGGGCGTCTGCGAGTGCCATACCAGCACATGCCCACGCACGGGGATGTCATTGTCACGGCAGAAATTGAGGATGGTGCGTGCCTGCCCGTTGAGGGAAACAGCGACTTCACCGGGATTGCCTGCGGCAGCATTTGCCTGACAACCTGCCTGATCGAGCATATTTTCCGGTTTCAGCTCATTGCCAAGCGTGATGCTGTTGTAATGTTTCAGGATCAGCTGCTTCGTAGCATTCGGCGCAAGCTCGGCAGCCGTCACGGCACCGCCGATCTTGAAATAGTCTGCATAGACATCTTTCAGTCCGGGGATGTCATCCTCCGGCTCATAGACCTTGGCAGCCTTGAGGCAGAAGCTGTCCACATAGAGATCTGTGGTGTCACTGCTTTCCACGTAGATGTAGACATTCTTCATGTCCTCGGAATAGCTGAACTGCACCTCGGGGATCTGCACCCAGTCTCCCTGGCTCACCGCAGAACCGAGGTTGCTGTAGTGGTCAGTGCCCTCTGCATCGGTGTACTGCATGCTGAGGGTGCAGGTGTTGTACCACGGTGCCTTGACCCAGACAGAGACAGCATACTTGACACCGGGATCGCAGTAGTCTTCTACGGCGATCTGCGGACCATTCCAGCTGCTGGAACGGTCTGTGACGAGCATGACGCCTGCTCCGTCCGGTGCCGTCTCATCCGTGCCGGCGGAAATGACCGATGTATCGGTATCCCCACGCTTGGAGAATGCAGAGACATCGCCGTCCTCAAAGTCCGTGCCATAGATGAGCGTCTCCCCGTCCTGCAAGGTGAACTCCGCATTTGCTGCCACCGGCAGACCCAGAGATGCACACGCCATTGCTGCAAGTACCGCAACGGTGCGGCGGAATGTGTGTTTCATAAAAGCCCTCCTTAGAATGATAGATTTTTCCCACCAAACCATCTATACTACACCCATTATATCACGTTGGATAAAATTTGTCAAGCAAAAAATGTCGCCCCGCAAGAAATTCTCCATAAAAATTGCAGCTTGTCAACATGTATAAAAACGGGGTTGACAATTGGACTTCGATGTGCTATAATGGATTAGCAACCAAATTTGTTTTATGGTTTACAATTTATCTGAGGAGGCATTTCCCATGCACAAAAAACTCTATTCCATGCTGCTGATGGCAATGTTTGCGGCACTGCTTGCCGTCGGTTCCTATGTCCGCATCCCGTTCCCGCTGTGTCCGATCACGCTCCAGCTGCCGTTCGCAGTTCTCAGCGGACTGCTGCTCGGCAGCAAGCGAGGTGCCGGAAGTGCGCTGTGTTTCCTGGCGATCGGACTTGCCGGCGTACCGATATTCTCAGGCGGCGGCGGGCTCACCTATGTACTGAAACCCACTTTCGGCTTCATCCTCGCCTTTGTCGGCGGTGCCTTTTTAGCTGGCATGATCGCCGAAAGCGGGGAACCGAAGCTCCGCCGGCTCATCCCGGCGGCACTGGCAGGGCTAATTGTGATCTATGCCATCGGTACGGTTTACTACTGGTGCATCAGCCATTACTATCTGGGCAGCGATGTCGGTGTGTGGGCAATGCTGGTGAGCTGTGTATTCCTGCCGCTGCCAAAGGACATTGTCCTGTGCATCTTCATGGCATTGCTCAGCAGGCGGCTGCTGCCGCTGATCCGTGGCATGGACAGGAAAGGCAGCAAAGAGGGCAGTCTCTGAGAGCTGCCCTGCCCCCTTGCAACACCATTCTTATCATCTGTGGCAGCACCGCACGATCTTTGTGCGGTGCTGCCTTGACATCTGCCCTGAATTATGTTAGAATAGAATAGGTTCCCCGGCATCCGGGGAAATATTGGAAACGTTCCATAAAAATGATCATAGAAAGGGGTTACTGAAATGTCTGTGATTTTGGAGGAAGCACGCCGGCTCCAGCCGGAGCTGACGGAGATCCGGCGTACCATCCACCGCTGCCCTGAAGTCGGATTCGATGTCCCGAAGACCCGTGCCCTCGTCCGTGAAAAGCTCACCGAAATGGGCTATACACCGCAGGATATGGGCAAGGCTGGCGTGATCGCCCTTGCGGGCGGCAAAAAGCCCGGCAAAACGATCCTCCTGCGGGCGGATATGGATGCGCTCGCAATGGACGAAAAGGCGGATGTACCCTACCGCAGCGAGATCCCCGGCAAAATGCATGGCTGCGGTCATGATATGCACACCGCCATGCTGCTCGGTGCCGCACGCCTGCTCAAAGCCCATGAAGATGAGATCGAGGGGACAGTCAAGCTCGAATTCCAGCCCGCCGAGGAGATCTTTCAGGGTTCCCCGGACATGCTCCGTGCCGGACTGCTCGAAGATCCGCATGTCGATGCGGCTGTGATGCTGCATGTCACCGCCGGGATGCCGCTGCCCTCCGGCACGCTCATGGTCTCCGGCGGCGGTATTGCCTCCACCTCCTGTGAACAGTACCATATCACCGTACAGGGCAAGGGCGGACACGGTTCCACGCCCCATGAGGCGATCGACCCCATCACGGCGGCCGCCCACATCCACATCGCATTGCAGGAGATCAACAGCCGGGAGCTGGAGGGCAATCAGTTCGGGATCTTCACCACGGGACGCTTTGAAGCCGGAAAGTCCTCCAATGTCATCCCCGACACGGCGGAGATGTGGGGCACCATCCGCACGACGGATCCCGACAATGCGGTCGGCGCACTCATCCGCACCCGGATGCAGCAGATCTGCGAGGGGATCGGTGCTGCCATGCGCTGCAAGGTGCGTGTGGAATTCTTTGATTTCTGCCCATGTATGAAGATCGACGGCGCACTGGCATCCGCTGTGCTGCGCTACATGCAGGAAATGTTCGGAGAACAGGCAATGGATCTGTCTCTGATCTCCGGCGGCAAGGCAGGCGGCGGCAGCGAGGATTTCGCCTTTGTCAGCCATGAGGTACCCACGGTCAGCATGTTCCTGACTGCCGGCAGCAGCCGGGACGGATACCAGTTCGGTCAGCACCATCCGGAAGTCAGATTTGACGACTCAGTCCTGTACTGCGGCAGTGCCGCCTATGCAGAAACTGCCCTCCGCTGGCTGGCGGATGCGGCACAGAACGGATGAGCCGCCCTTTCCCGGATTTTCACATATTACATAAGGAGGTTCTCACCTATGAGAGCAGTGATCACAGTTATCGGCAAGGATGCCATCGGCATCCTGCACAAGGTCAGCGGCATCTGTGCCAGCCATAATGCCAATGTCATTGAAGTGACGCAAAGCGTGTTACAGGATATGTTTGCCATGATCATGATGGTGGATATTTCCTCCATTGACTCGGATTTTACCGCCCTGTCCGACGAAATGGCAGCACTCGGCAATGCGGAGGGGCTTGCCATCCACTGTATGCATGAGGATATTTTCAACTCCATGCACAGGATATGACGAGGTGCCGCCATGCTCAATACAGTTGATATTCTTGAAACCATCCACATGATCCAGGACGAGTGTCTGGACATCCGCACCATCACCATGGGGATCTCTCTGCTCGACTGCATCGACCCCGATATCGACAGCGCATGCCGGAAGGTCTATGACAAGATCACCTCCCGTGCGGAGCATCTTGTCCGTACCGGGGAGCAGATCGAAAAGGAATACGGCATCCCCATCGTACACAAGCGCATTTCCGTCACCCCCGCAGCCATGCTCGCCGCCGCCTGTCCGCAGGGGGATCCGGTCAAACTCGCCCATGCGCTCCAGCGTGCAGCGGATACCTGCGGCGTGAATTTCCTCGGCGGCTATTCCGCCCTCGTCCACAAGGGCTTCAGTGCAGGCGATCTTGCTTTGATCCGTTCCATCCCGCAGGCACTGGCAGAGACGGGCAATGTCTGTGCCTCTGTCAACATCGGTTCCACCCGCAGCGGCATCAACATGGACGCCGCCGCACTCATGGGACAGATCGTCTGCGAAGCTGCGCAAGCCACTGCCGACCGGCAGTGCATCGGTCCCGCCAAACTGGTGGTATTCTGCAATGCGGTAGAGGACAATCCCTTTATGGCAGGTGCCTTTCACGGTGTCGGTGAACCGGACTGCGAGATCCATGTGGGCGTGTCCGGACCGGGCGTCGTGCGTGCTGCCATTGAAAAATATCCCGATGCGCCGCTCGATGAGCTGGCGGATGTCATCAAAAAGACCGCTTTCAAGATCACCCGCATGGGACAGCTGGTCGGCGCACGTGCCTCCCGGATGCTGGGTGTGCCGTTCGGTATCGTCGATCTGTCTCTGGCACCGACACCCGCTGTCGGCGACAGCGTGGCGCATATCTTAGAGGGGATGGGACTGGAGCAGTGCGGTACCCATGGAACGACCGCCGCACTGGCACTCCTCAACGATGCCGTCAAAAAGGGCGGTGTCATGGCATCTTCCAATGTCGGCGGGCTTTCGGGTGCCTTTATCCCCGTTTCGGAGGATGCGGGCATGATCGCTGCTGCACAGGCGGGCACGCTGTGTCTCGAGAAGCTCGAAGCCATGACGGCAGTCTGCTCGGTCGGACTGGACATGATCGTGGTGCCCGGCGACATCACGCCCGAAACGGTCTCCGCCATTCTGGCGGATGAAGCTGCCATCGGCATGGTCAACAACAAGACCACCGCCGTCCGGCTGATCCCTGCCATCGGGAAAAAAGAGGGCGACATGCTGGAGTTCGGCGGTCTGCTCGGCTCCGGCCCGGTAATGCCCATCGGGCGCAAGTCCGCTGCAAAGTTCATCTCCCGGGGCGGCAGGATCCCCGCACCCATGCACAGCATCAAAAACTGAGGCAGCCGAATGCCCATGAATTTCAACTCTTTTCCCCTGAAATTATCCAAAGTGACGGAAATGCCGGGAAGGATTTGCTTTTCTGACAGAAATATGCTATAATAGAAATGACATCGGCATCTATCGCCGGTATACTTAGGGAAAAAGGGGGTATTGTATGCTCAGCGGCATCAGTAAGCTTGACCTGAAACGGATCAACCGGATGCAGGTGCTGCGCACCGTCTGGGAAGCAGGTCCGCTTTCGAGAGTCGATCTGGCACAGATGCTCCAGATCACACGTGCCTCCATTACGCAGATCACCAATTCCATGATCGCAGAGGGGCTGCTGTGTGAGATCGGGGAAGCCCCCTATCAGCAGGAAAGCCGTCTCCCCAAGGGACGCCGCAAGATCCTGCTGGACATCAATGCCAATTATAAATTCGTTCTCGGTGCGGTGATCGGGGAACGGGAGATCTCGGCCGGTCTGTGTACCATGCACATGGAGATCCTCGACAAGATGAGCCTGCCCTGCACCGACCATACCACCCGCAAGGAGATCTTACAGTTCATCCTCTCCGCCGCTTCTCAGATAATGAGCAATGCCTGTCTGAACAAAGCGGATGTACTGGGTCTGGGCGTGGGCGTGATGCCCGTCATGATCGGCAGGATGCGTGTTTACTACAAGGATGGTATGCTCGATTTCAAGGATCTGACACAGGCACTGTCCACCCCGCAGATGCCGCAGGTGTTCTGCGGCAATGCCGTATGGCTTTTGTCGCTCGCCAATGCCGATCTCCAGCGGAGCGGCGTACCGACAGGCAACACCGTCTATCTGCATCTGGGCAGCCGTATCCATATCTCCGTGCTGCGTCCGGAAAAGCAGGAGACAGATTATCTGACCTACAGTTACCTGACGGAGCGTTGTATCATCCATCCGGGCGGCAGGCAGCAGGACGGCTATCCGGCTGGCTCTGTGCGGGCACAGCTTTCCACACAGGCGATGCAGGCAAGGATCGCTGAGATCTACAGCCGGGAGCGCACGCCGTTCCTCTACAACGCCACAGAGGGGTATATCGAACATGTCACGCTCGAACAGATGTACCGTGCGATCTCCGCAGGGGATGCACGCTGTGAGGGTGTCGTCCGGGAGATCATGCAGGACTGGAGCGTGCTGCTGCACAATCTGGTATGCAGCTATCAGTGTCAGCGGGTGGTGCTGCATCACTTCGGACTGAGTGAGCGGGGTTTCACAGAGTTCCGCAGCTATGTCCGGGAATTTGTCGGCGACGACATCGCCGAGCGCATCGTATGCAGTACGGTGGAGAGCAGGACGGATTTCCTTGCCGGCTGTTCTCTCGTGCTGATGAAGAATTTTTATCTCAATGGCGGTCTTTCGGATATGGAGCCGCAGTAATACGGGAGCAAGGACGCTTCATCGACCCTTCTGCGGAGGGGGCGGTGGGGCGTATACACTTTTCGGGGTCTATGCCCGCAAGTAAGATGACAGGAGGAGCAATTTATGGAAGAACATCGTACAAAATATGTATTTGTCACCGGCGGCGTGGTCTCCGGTCTTGGCAAGGGCATCACTGCCGCCTCTCTCGGCAGGCTGCTCAAGGCAAGGGGATACCGGGTGACCGTGCTGAAACTCGATCCGTACATCAATGTGGATCCGGGCACCATGAGCCCCTACCAGCACGGTGAGGTATTCGTCACGGAGGACGGCGGCGAAACGGATCTTGATCTGGGACACTATGAGCGGTTCATTGATGAGAACCTGTCTGTCAATAACAATGCCACCACCGGAAAGATCTACTGGACAGTACTCAACAAAGAGCGGCGGGGCGATTATCTCGGCGGCACGGTGCAGGTCATCCCGCACATCACCAACGAGATCAAGGAACGCATCTACCGTGTCGGCAAGAGCAGCGGTGCGGATGTAGTCATCACCGAGATCGGCGGCACGGTCGGCGACATCGAAAGCACGCCCTTTCTCGAAGCGATCCGGCAGTTTGTCGGCGAGGTCGGCAGAGAAAATGCCGTGTACATCCATGTCACGCTCCTGCCCTTTATCGCAGGCTCGAATGAGCTGAAATCCAAGCCGACACAGCACTCTGTCAAGGAGCTGCTCTCCATCGGCATCCAGCCGAATATCATCGTCTGCCGGACGGAGCTGGAGATCCCCCGTGAGGTAGCGGAGAAGATCGCACTGTTCTGCAATGTGCGCCGGGAGGACATCATCCAGAACATGACGGCACCGTCCCTTTACGAAGTGCCTATGATGCTCGAACATGAGGGACTGGCAAAGGAAGTCTGCTATCACCTTGGACTGATCAACCGGGGTCCCGATCTGGCGGACTGGATCGCCATGACGGAGCGTCTGCACCGTGCCAGCCGGACGGTGACGATCGCTCTGGTCGGAAAATATGTCTCGCTCCAGGATGCCTATCTTTCCGTGGCAGAGGCACTGCGGCACGGCGGCATCGAGAACAATGCCCATGTGGAGATCCTGTGGCTGGATTCTGAGAAGATCACGCCGGAAA
The DNA here is from genome assembly GCA_947627945.1 of uncultured Clostridia bacterium. Classification (GTDB taxonomy): domain Bacteria; phylum Bacillota; class Clostridia; order Oscillospirales; family Ruminococcaceae; genus UBA3855. The sequence goes on along the minus strand of CANQYC010000002.1, from coordinate 32,057 downwards.
CTGCCGATGCCATGCTCGGCAGCGTCAACGGCATCATTGTCCCCGGCGGTTTCGGGAACCGGGGCATTGAGGGCATGATCGAAGCCATCCGCTGGGGCAGGGAACACCGCATCCCCGTGTTCGGCATCTGCCTTGGCATGCAGATGATGGTCGTGGAGACCGCAAGGCATCTTGCCGGTCTGACGGAAGCCGGCTCCTCGGAATTCACACCGGAGGGCACGCAGAATGTCATTGACATCATGGACGAGCAGAAAGATGTCACCGACAAGGGCGGCACCATGCGGCTCGGACTGTATCCCTGCCGTCTGACGGAGGGCAGCCGGGTCTATGCCATCTACGGGGAACAACTCATCTACGAACGGCACCGTCACCGCTGGGAGTTCAACAACGCCTACCGCAAGCAGCTGACAGAGGCAGGTCTGCGCATTGCAGGACTGTCCCCGGATGAGCGGCTCGTGGAGATCGTGGAGCTGCCGGAACATCCGTGGTTTGTGGGCGTACAGTTCCATCCGGAATTCAAATCCCGTCCGAACAGACCGCACCGCCTGTTTGCAGATTTCATCCGTGCCGCTGTGGAACATGAGGCAGCTGGCGCACAAAAGTGATCTATCAGAGACCCCCGCTCTGAGCAGAGCGGGGGTGTTTTTGTATTTTTAGGGTGAAATGTGGGAGCAGGGGAAAAAGTCTCCGCAAAAATAGTCTCTCCCTTTCTGCGAAATGGGGGGCAGGGGGCGAAGTTTCCGCAAAATAGTCTCTCTCCTTCTGCGAAATGGGGGGTGCAGGGGACAAAGTCGCCGCAAAATAGCCCTTCCCCTTTTGCAAAATGGGGGTTGCAGGGGGCGAAGCCCCCTGCAAAGAAGCCCCCTCCCCTTCAGGGGAGGGGGTTGGGGGTGGGGCAGCTATTGAAAACTGCCCCCTTTTCACATTTCCCCTCATTCCTGCATAGAATGCCAGCAGGAAAGGAGCGGATGATGATGTGCGGAATCGCAGGAGTCATTTCATTTACAAGCAGTCTGCGTGACAGGCAGCGGTACCTCACCCGGATGCAGGAGACACTCGAACGGCGGGGACCCGACCAGAAAGGGATATTCCTATCAGAACATGCCGCACTGCTGCACACACGGCTGGCGGTCATTGATCCGGAACACGGTGCCCAGCCGATGCACTATTCTGATGGCAGGGAGATCTATACCATCGTGTACAACGGGGAACTGTACAATACCGGGGAATTGCGGGATGCGCTCCGGGCGGAGGGATGCACCTTTGAGACACATGCCGATACGGAAGTACTTCTCAAGGCGTATGCCGTCTGGGGGGAAGCATGTGTGCAGCGGTGCAACGGGATCTTCGCCTTTGCCGTCTGGGAACAGAAGCGGCAGCGGCTTTTTCTGGCAAGGGACAGGATGGGCGTCAAGCCGCTGTTCTACATGCTGACGCCGGAGCGGCTGCTGTTCGGGTCGGAGATGAAAGCCATCCTTGCCGATCCCGATGTGCCGCATGAGGTCGATATTGAGGGCATCAGCCAGCTGCTGCTCTTTGGCCCCGGCAGGACACCGGGCTGCGGGGTGTTCCGGAACATGCGGGAGCTGCCGGCGGCGCACTGCGCCTACTATACCGAGCAGGACGGACTGGATGTCCGCTGCTACTGGAAACTGGAGGCAAGGGAACATACGGAGAATTTTGCACAGACGGCGGAGCATGTCCGTTTTCTGCTGACGGATGCCATCCGGCGGCAGCTCGTGTCGGATGTGCCGATCGGCACATTCCTCTCCGGCGGACTGGATTCGAGCCTGATCTCCTCCGTGGCGGCAAGGAAGTTTGCCGCAGAGGGGCGCACGCTCCACACATTTTCTGTGGATTATACAGACAATGACAAATATTTCCGGAAAAGCAAGTTCCAGCCCAACAGCGACCCCGCATACATCCGCCAGATGCAGGCATATCTACAGGCACAGCATCATTGGACAGTCATTGATACGCCTGCGCTGGCAGCGGCACTGTATGAGGCGGTGGACGCACGGGATCTGCCGGGTATGGTGGATGTGGATGCCTCGCTGCTCCTGTTCTGCCGGGAGATCCGGTCACATGTGACGGTGGCACTTTCGGGGGAATGTGCAGATGAGCTGTTCGGCGGCTATCCTTGGTACCGGGATCCGGAGATCCGGGCTGCCTACGGTTTCCCATGGTCGCAAAGCACGGCATACCGGATGCAGTTTGCCAGACCGGAGATCGCCGAGCTGCTGACACAGCGGAACGATGTGGACAGGGAATATCAGGCGACGTTGCAGCGGACGGCATATCTTCCGGGCGAGTCGGCTGCCGAACACCGGATGCGGGAGATGATGCGCCTGAATCTTGACTGGTTCATGCAGACACTGCTTGACCGTAAAGACCGCATGAGCATGTACAGCGCACTGGAGGTGCGGGTGCCGTTCTGCGACTACCGCATTGCCCAGTATCTTTACAATGTGCCATGGGAATTCAAGGAATACAAGGGCTATGAAAAGGGGCTGCTGCGGGAAGCCATGCGGGACTATCTGCCGGAGGAGATCCTCTGGCGCAAGAAAAGCCCCTACCCCAAGACCCACAACCCGAATTACCTCACTGCCGTCACGGAGCTGCTTGCAGAACGTCTGAAAGATCCGGATGCCCCCATCCTGCAATTTATCCGGCGGGATGCTCTGGAGCAGCTTCTGTATGGTGATGACAATGTCCAGTGGTACGGACAGCTCATGACCAGACCGCAGACCATTGCGTATTTTTTGCAGATGGACTACTGGATGGAGAAGTATCAGGTGAAGATCGCAATATGAAGGAGGGGGGTACCCCTCCCCTAACCCCCTCCCCGCAAGCGGGGAGGGGGCTATTTTGCAGGGGGGCACCCCCCTCACTTTATAACCGTATGGATCAATATGCCCGGCGTCACGGGGGACTGTGTCCATGTGATCGCTGCCGCCAGGCGTGCAGCAGCAGTCTCACAGAGTGCCCCACTGCGTCCGTATACCGTAAAGACCGGCTCCCCCTGCCGGAGGTGATCTCCGACAGTGCCATGGAATCGCACACCCGCTGCCGGGTCGATCTCCGCATGGTCAGCCGTTCTGCCTGCGCCAAGCTCCAGACAGGCAAGTCCGACTTCCTCACTCTGGATGGAGGCGATATAGCCGTCTTCTGCGGCAGTGACCGTTTTCTGCACAGCCGCCTGCGGCAAGCGTGCAGGGTCGTCCACCACTGCCGGGTCACCGCCCTGTGCGGCGATCATCTGCCGGAGCTTTTCAGCTGCCGCACCGGAATGAATGGCATCTTCTGCCATTTTCAGGCATGCATCCTCTGTGCCCCTGCCGGCAAGTGTGAGCATCTGCGCCGCCAATGACAGGCAGAGTGCTGTCAGTCGGTCGCTGCGTCTGCCCCGGAGAATGGCGATCGCTTCTTCCACCTCAAGGGCATTGCCGACACAGTCCCCGAGCGGCGTGTTCATATCCGTGATGACGGCACGGCATTGCTTCCCGGCGGTCTTTCCGATATGCACCATCAGGCGGGCAAGTACGGCGGCATCCTCCGGCGTTTTCATGAAAGCACCGCTGCCGTATTTGACATCGAGCAAAATGCAGTCTGCTCCAAGGGCGAGCTTCTTGCTCATGATGCTCGCTGCGATCAGGGGGATGCTGTCCACTGCCGCAGTGAGATTCCGCAATGCATACATTTTCTTATCCGCCGGAGTGAGGTCGCCGCTCTGTGCAATGACGCAGCAGCCGATCTCTCTGGTATTCCGGAGAAACTGCGGCACGGTCAGGCTCGTGGAAAAGCCGGGGATGCTTTCGAGCTTGTCGATCGTGCCCCCTGTGAAGCCCAGTCCCCTCCCGGACATTTTCGGCACATAGCCGCCGCAGGCTGCCACGAGCGGCGCAATGACAAGGGTGGTCTTGTCCCCGATGCCGCCGGTGCTGTGTTTGTCCACCGTCACCGCCCCGACAGGTGACAGGTCAAGGCGGTCTCCGGAATCCCGCATAGCGATCGTCAGTGCGGCAGTTTCCTCCTCTGTCAGCCCCTGACAGCAGACCGCCATAAGCCAGGCGGACATCATGTAGTCCGGGATCCTGCCATCCGTAAATGCACTGACAAGCCAGGAGATCTCCTCCCCGGTCAGTGCTTCCCGGTGCCGGGTCTTCCGGATCAGGTCATACATCTGCATGGTTCGCTCCTTTCCCCCGGTCTGCTCACCGGGATGATCTTTTCTTTATTATACATCGCAGCATGGCTCTTGTCAAGGCACTCCCTGCGGGGGTGCATACTTAAAAATAATAAAAAATTAAGAAGTTGGGCGGAAAAATGCATTGATTTTCTCTGCGATCTGTGGTATAATAATCCTGTACCGGAAGGAGGGAACACCATGCAGAAAAAATATCAAAAGATCCTGAAATGGAGCATCCTGCTGCTGTTGTTTGCCGGTCTGGCAGTGCTGTGTGTAAAATATCTTGTGCCGCTTTGCAAAATGCTGGCAACGCAGGAAGGCAGGGAGGCATTCTGTCTGCGGGTGAAGTCCTTCGGTGTCTGGGCACCTGCGGTATTCATTGCCCTGATGGCTGTCCAGATCATCATTGCATTTGTCCCCGGCGGTCCGCTCGAGCTTGTCGGCGGGATGCTGTTCGGCGGGATCTGGGGGACGGTCTATACCGTAGCCGGTTCCCTGTGCGGGACACTGCTGGTGTACTGCCTCGTCAAACGCTTCGGCAGACCTCTGGTGCATTTCTTCGTCTCTGAGGAAAAAATGGCACAGTTCAAGATCCTACAGGATGAGCGGAAACTTTCTTTCTGGGTCTTTCTGCTGTTCCTGATACCGGGCATCCCGAAAGATCTGCTGACATACATCGTCCCCCTGACAAAGATGCGGGGCAGTCAATTCGTGCTGCTGTCCACGCTCGGACGGTTCCCCGCACTGGCTGCTTCGGTAATGGTCGGCGACAGCTTTTATGAGGGCAGGTATACCATGTGCATCGTCATTTGCGTCATTGCTGCCGTTGCAGTCTTTGTAGGGTATCAGGTCAAGAATTATGTGATGAAGGAGCATGATGCATCATGAAGCATATTTATTACCTCTGCAATTTACAGGCAGGAAAGGCAGAACTCTCCTCACACCTCGGCACTGTACTGGACAAGATGACAAAGGCGGGATATGAGGTCACTGTCCGTCCCACGCAAGCCCCGCTCGATGCCGCACGCATGGCGGCGGCGGCATCGGATTCCGGACGCTATGACTATCTGTTCTGCTCCGGCGGTGACGGCACGCTCAACGAGGTCATGACAGGACTGATGCATGCCAAAAAGAAGATCCCGCTCGGCTACATCCCCTGCGGTTCCGTAAACGATTTCGCCCGCAGCATCGGGATCCCCCGGGACATTCCGAAAGCCGCCGAGCTGGTGCTGGACGGTACGCCCCGCAGCTTTGACACCGGGACAGTCAACAACCGCAGTTTCAATTATATCGCCGCTTTCGGGGCATTTACCAATGTGACCTATGAGACGCCGCAGTCGGTCAAGAATGTGTTCGGTCCGGTCGCCTACATCCTGAATGCTGCGACCAAGATCACCAATATCCGCCCCTATCCGATGCGCATCACCTGTGACGGGCAGGTGTTTCAGGGGAGTTTCATCTTCGGGATGATCACGAATTCTGCCTCCGTGGGCGGCGTGCTGGACATTCCGGATTTCCTGTTCGATGACGGTGCCTTTGAGATCACCCTCATCAAACAGCAGGACACGCTGCTCGACCTGCAGCGCACGCTCTCGTTCCTGCGGGACATCCACGAGATCGGTGAAAATGACAAGCTCATCTGCCTGCGGGCATCGGACATCACCATCGAGCTTTTAGAAGATGCGGATGTGCCGTGGACGGTGGACGGCGAATACATGCAGAATGCATCGAGCTTCCACATCATCAACCACAAGCAGGCAGTCACCATGCTTGTGCCACGTACCTACAACGGAAATTGTTTCCTGAACACATGAGGAGGATCCTATGAGAAAAATTAGCATACTGCTCTGTCTGCTTCTGGCAGCATCCTGTACGGCATGTGCCGCCCGGGGCGACAGCTCCGGCGATGACAGCCAGATCAAGATCGTCATTCCTGCGCCGACGAAAGACACCGCCGCAGCGGAAACCACGGAGACAGAGACCGCCGCAGCAGAGACTACAGAACCGGAGACCACGGAACCAGAAACGACAGAGACAGCTGCCTCCGCCGAATCTGCGGAAACCACAGACGCTCCCGGCACATCGGAAACATCCGCAGAGACGACACAGACGGCTTCCATACCGGCGGAGACGGAAAGCACAGTGAAAGAGACCGCCGCAGCGGACAGCTCCTCCGTGGTCGGACGCTGGCAATTTGCGGGTGATTTCACAGATTGGAACGCCTACATAGAATTTCAGGAAAACGGGACGGTCATTTCACAGCTTGGCATCCCCTTCATTGCATGGCTCGATGGAGACGATCAGTTTTATTATGTGACATCAGACGGGGATACCGTCAGCGCACCGCTCAAGGTAAGCGGTGACCGGGTGACAGCAACATCCGAAGACGGGCTGCTGCTCGATCTGCAGGCACGCCCCGGAACAGACGCAGCCGGGTTGGACGGATGGTATGTCCTGAAAGAGGACTGTCTGCTTTTCCAAGATTATGTAATATATTCAGAAAGGGATCAGCTGTTTGCACTGGAGAAACAGAAATGCTATCTGGGGACAGAGGCGACCTATCAGGCGAAGGACGGCACACTGACGCTCATGTTAGACGACGAGTCGGAGGAGATGCAGTATACCGTCGAGGGAGACACTCTCACCGTGACCGATGAGGATGAGAACAGCGATGTGCTGAAACGGTGCAAGTAAATGACAGGGCATTCCCCCTGTACCTGATCTGAACAGCCCTCCCCGGAAACCGGGGAGGGCTGCATCAAAATGCCTGTGTCGGAAACGCCATGCCACTGAAAAGCCATCTTATGCCACTGAAAAACCTCCCATATCACGAAAAAGCCCTCCCGTATCACGACAGGAGGGCTTTGGGATTGGGGTGGAGGGATTTGAACCCCCGACTGACGGAGTCAGAGTCCGTTGCCTTACCGCTTGGCGACACCCCATTCTGCTTGGGTCAGCTTTTATATTATATCACAATCCGAGGGGTTTGTCAAGTGTTTTTTCAAAAAAATTCTGAGACCCTGTGCCGCCGCCGCAGAAATGCCCTGATCTCTCTGCATCCCGGCGGGGATCTCCCCTGTCCAAAGCGTAGATAAGCATGATTTTCCGCCACAAAAGCCTGATAAAAATGTGCAATTCTACAAAAATCCAAAAAACATTCGTTCCGGCATTGACTTTTGGAATGGGTGAATGTATAATATAAAATGGTTCGAGAGGCACCCGTTCAGGTACGGATGCAGGCTGCATCCCCATAGGGAAAGCCACCAGAAAGGAGTCTGAACCATGAATGCTGCACAGATCGTTGCGATCGTTATCTTTGTGGCGATGTTCATTCTCATTATCATGGACAAGATCGAAAAGCATATTGTGACACTGAGCTGCGGTGCGCTGACGCTCATCGCCGTGTTCGGTATCTGTATGCGGAGTCCGGGGTCGATCTGGAAGATCATCAACCTCCAGAACATTTTTACAGCGGAGTTCTGGCGTGCGACCGGCGAAGGTGCTGAGTCTGCGGGGATCGACTGGGCGACCATCCTTTTCCTCGGCGGTATGATGATCATGGTCGAGGGAATGGCACGTGTCGGCTTCTTCAACTGGCTGTGCCGGCGGATCGCCAAACTTGTGCATTACAAGACGATACCGATCTTCCTTGCGTTCATGACCATGGCCTTCGTCTTAGCAATGTTCATTGACTCCATCACTGTCATTCTGTTCCTTGCATCTGTTACCATTGAGCTGTCACGGCTGCTCAAGTTCAATCCCGTGCCCATGATCATGTCGGAGATCTTCTGTGCCAATCTGGGCGGTTCTGCCACCATGTGCGGCGACCCGCCGAACATCATCATCGGCTCCAATCTGCACTATTCTTTCATGGACTTCGTGATGAATACCGGTGTGGCTGCGCTGCTCTCCTTTGTACTCATCCTGGCATATTTTTATCTGGTCATGCGCAAGGAGCTTTCCGGCACTTCCGGCAGCACGGATTTCAGCAACATGCCGTCCCCGGAGAGCTTCATCACCGATAAGGCGGGCTTCGCCGTCAGCTGCGTGATCTTCCTGTGTGCCGTGACGCTGCTCGTCACCCACAGCACCACCAAACTCACTGTCGCATTCATCGGCGTGCTGATCGCTGTGATCACGCTCATCACCTCCGGAAAGCATGTACTGGAAGTCCTCAAGGGCGTGGATTACAAGACGCTGCTCTTCTTTACGGGGCTGTTTATTGTCGTCGGCGGACTGGAGGAGACCGGCGTGCTGGAGCTGATCGCCAACCTCATCAGCAAGGTCTGCGGCAGCAATTACTATCTGATGGTAGCGATCATTATCTGGGTCTCCGGCATTGCGAGTGCGTTTATCGACAATATCCCGTTCGCTGCCACGATGGTGCCCATCATCAAGGAACTGTCCGGCGGCAATGCCTCCATCCTGTCCATGCTGGCATGGTCTCTGGCAATGGGTACCGATGTCGGCGGCTCGGCAACGCCCATCGGTGCATCGGCGAATGTGGTCGGTACTTCGGCAGCCGCAAAGGCAGGGCATCCCATCGGCTGGGGCGAGTATTGCAAGAAGATGGCTCCGGCTACGATCATCGTCCTGCTCATCAGTACGATATATATCTGTCTGCGGTATACCACGCAGATCTGACCGGGAGTACGGGGCTGCATCCCCTGTTTCTGCCCTTTCTGGCAAGCTGCCCGCAGGGTGTAAGGCGCCCTGCGGGCATTTTATCTGACAAAATTGATTTTCCTGTCATAAAAACTGTTGACTTTATCTCTCGTTTATGGTATAATAGGAACAGCATGTTCCGAACGGGCAAGAGGTGCCCGGTGCAATGAATTACTTAATGAGGTGAGAATTTTGGCAGAGATCAAAAGAACACAGGCTCCGATCACCAATCCGGAGCTGACAAGAGCTATGGATGCCATGAAGCAGGAGCGCAACCAGAGGACGGAGATCGCTTTCATCAATTCCATGAAGGACGGCCGTTTCCTTGTACCTGCAAATATCAATAAGGTACAGCAGGCACAGGCAAATGCTGACGGGACCGTTGAGCTGAAAGAACAGCCGCAGATCCAGTTTCTTCTGTTCAATAATAAGGACGGTCAGAAATTTTTCCCGCTGTTCACGGATGCGGCAGAGTATGAGAAGTGGAGCGACCGCAGCAAGTATCAGCGTGCCGCCATTGGTTTCCGTGATCTTTGCCAGTTTTTTGAGAACAATCCCAATGGTGAAGTGACCGGCGTGGTCGTCAATCCCTACGGACAGAATGTGCTGGTCCCCGTGGAGAGCCTGCTGCGCATGATGCATACCGAGGCAATGGCTCCCGGTACCAAGATCCAGATCGGTACTCTGAAAGAGGAACCAACCGAGCTGGTCGATGTACTCAAGACCTATTTTGCCGAGCATGAGGAGATCAACAGGGCTTTCCTGCGTGTCATGAAGCGTGAGGATAAGAAGAATCCCAATTTCCTGCTCGTGATCGACGCTGCGCTCCAAGAGGATGCTGCGCTCCGGACATTGTTTGACGGCATTGCCGCTGCGGCAAAGTCCCATCTGCGTGGCGTAGAGCTGGCGATCGTCCCGGCATCCAACAGCTTCGGCACGGCTGCCATGAAGGATGCAGAGCCGTTCTATGAGAAGTAAGTGACACCCCAAAAGCCCCCGATGCACACATCGGGGGCTTTTTCTGTCAGATCTGCTGCGGTTCAGCATAGGGAGGCAGCCAGGGGAATACATCCTGAAAGCTGTCACGTCCCCGCTTGTCCGGACGTCCGGAGGGGATCAGTCCTGTCATTTCTGTGCTGGCACTGGTAAACATCGTCTCTTCGGGCTGCTCCGGGTCATTCTCCTCGGGATACAGCTCAATAGGCCGTTCCTGCATGGCGAAGCTCCTTTCTGTAGTAAATGCGGATCCTGAAACGGCTGCCCGTTCAGGGATCAGTATTAGGATATCCCGGATCCTGTCATTTATACGAATGCTGCCGTAAGAGCGGACAGAAATGCGAAATGTGGATCAATATGGCAATTTGCGCATCAAATTTTCATCTCAAAAAATAATTTGAAGAAAAAGTTATTAAAACACTTGACAAATTATCAGAAGTGTGCTATACTAAATAACAGGAGGGATGGCAGATGAAAAAGAGTATTTACAGTCTGGTGCTTGCCGATGAGGTCGTGGCAGCCGTGGATCGTATGGCATATGAGATGCACACCAGCCGTTCCAATCTCATCAACCAGCTCCTTGCCGAACGCCTCTCCTGCACAACGCCGGAAATGCGGATGCGGGCGGTCTTCTCCGGTATGGAGACACTGGAGCAGCAGTTCCGTGTGCTGGAACAGACCTCGGCACATCTGCTCACGCTCCAGAGCAGGCTGGAGTATAAGTATAACCCCACTGTCCGGTATTTTGTGGAGCTGTACCGTACCCCGCAGGACGGTGATGCCGGACGTCTCCGGGTGCAGCTCCGTACCCAGAATGCCGGTCTGCTGGCAGCGACCGATGCATTTTTCAAACTCTGGATGCTGCTCGAAAAAAAATATCTCCCCGGCACCCATACCGTTGTCTACCAACTGGCACCGGGAAAGCTGATACGCTCGATCCGGGATCCCGGTGTGGATGAGGAAATATTCGGCATGCTGCTGCGGGATTATGTCAGCCGGTTTGACCGCTACCTGAAAGCATGGTTTGCCGGCGGGGATTCTCCCGGACGGACGAGCAGCCAGCTCGAGGAAACTTTCCGCCAGGAGGCGGATACGATGGAACAGGTCATCTGATGCCGTTCCTGAACGTCCGGTGCGGGCGTTCAGGGCGCAGTATAAGGAGGGGTCACGATGAATGCACAGAAATTGACACAAAAATCTATGGAAGCGATCCAGGCGGCACAGCATATTGCCGTCAATGCACAGAACCAGCAGATCTGTCAGCCGCATCTGCTGCTCGCACTTGCCGAGCAGGAACAGGGACTGATCGGACAGCTGCTGCAAAAAATGGAAATTGATGCAGATGCCCTGCGGCAGAGCCTGCGGGAACTGATCGGCAGGATGCCCGCCATTACCGGCAGCGGCAGAGAACCGGGGACGGTCTATGTGTCCCGGGAAGCCGATGCGGCACTGAATGCGGCAGAGGATGAGGCAACCCGGATGAAGGACGAATATGTCTCCGTAGAGCATCTGTTTCTGGGACTGCTCGACAAGCCGGACAGTGACCTGCAAAAGCTCCTGCGGCAGTATCACATCGAAAAGGATGCGTTCCTCCGTGTGCTGATGCAGGTGCGGGGAAGTGCCCGTGTGACGGGTGAGAATCCGGAGGAAACGTATGACGTGCTTGCAAAATACGGTCAGGATCTGACAGAGCTTGCCCGCCAGAACAAGCTTGACCCTGTCATCGGACGTGACAGCGAGATCCGGAACGTCATCCGCATCCTGTCCCGGAAATCGAAGAACAACCCCGTCCTCATCGGTGAGCCGGGTGTCGGCAAGACTGCCATTGCGGAGGGGCTTGCACTCCGTATCGTGCGGGGCGATGTCCCGGACAGCCTGAAAGACAGGCGTATCTTCTCGCTCGACCTTGGTGCGCTGATCGCAGGTGCCAAGTACCGGGGAGAATTTGAGGAACGGCTGAAAGCGGTGCTGGCAGAGATCAAGAAAAGCGAGGGCGGCATTCTGCTCTTTATCGACGAGCTGCATACCATTGTCGGTGCCGGCAGGACAGACGGTGCCATGGATGCGGGCAATCTGCTCAAACCCATGCTGGCACGGGGAGAACTGCACTGCATCGGTGCGACCACCCTCAACGAATACCGCCAGTATATCGAAAAGGATCAGGCACTGGAACGGCGTTTCCAGCCCGTCATGGTCAATGAGCCGACCGTGGAAGATACCGTCTCCATCCTGCGTGGTCTGAAAGAACGGTATGAAGTGTTCCATGGGGTGCGCATCCACGATGCCGCCCTGCTCGCAGCGGCTACCCTTTCGGACAGGTATATCTCCGACCGGTTCCTGCCCGACAAGGCAATTGATCTGGTGGATGAGGCATGCGCCCTCATCCGGACGGAAATGGACTCCATGCCGCAGGAGCTGGATGACATCTCCCGCCAGATGATCCGGCTGGAGATCGAAGAAACTGCCCTGAAAAAGGAGACAGACAAGCTCTCGCAGGAGCATTTGCAGGAGATTCAGAAGGAGCTTGCCACGCTGCGGGAACAGTTCTCAGCGAAGAAAGCACAATGGGAAAACGAGCGCACCGGCATCAGCAAGGTGCAGCGTCTGCGTGAGGAGATCGAGCAGGTCAGTGCCGACATCGAAAAGGCGGAGCGGGAGTATGACCTGAACAAGGCGGCAGAGCTGAAATACGGCAAACTGCCCGCATTGCAGAAAGAGCTTGCCGCTCAGCAGGAGGAGGGTGCGCAGAAGACATCCGATACACTGCTCCGGGATGAGGTGACGGCGGAGGAGATCGCAAGGATCATCTGCCGCTGGACGGGTATCCCGGTATCCCGCCTGATGGAGGGCGAGCGTGAAAAGCTGCTGCGTCTCGAGGACATTTTGCATGAACGTGTGATCGGACAGGATGAAGCCGTATCGAAGGTGAGCGAAGCGATCCTCCGCTCCCGTGCGGGTATTCAAGATCCGGACCGCCCGATCGGTTCTTTCCTGTTTCTGGGTCCTACCGGCGTCGGAAAGACGGAACTTGCCAAGGCACTGGCAGAGGCACTGTTCGATGATGAGAGCAGCATGGTGCGCATCGACATGAGCGAGTATATGGAGAAATTCAGTGTCAGCCGCCTGATCGGTGCGCCTCCCGGATATGTTGGCTATGAGGAGGGCGGTCAGCTGACCGAAGCCGTCCGCCGCAAGCCGTACAGCGTTGTGCTGCTTGACGAGGTGGAAAAGGCACATCCGGATGTGTTCAATCTGCTGCTGCAGGTACTCGATGACGGACGGATCACGGATTCTCAGGGACGGACGGTCGATTTCCGGAACACCATCCTGATCCTGACATCCAATCTTGGTTCGCCGTATATTCTGGACGGCATGCAGGCGGACGGGGAGATCTCCGCAGATGCCAGAAAGCAGGTGGACAGCCTGCTGCATGCGACATTCCGTCCGGAATTTCTCAACCGTCTCGACGAGATCGTCTTCTACAAGCCGCTGCAGCAGACGGAAATGCTGCGCATTGTTGACCTGATGCTCGGCGATCTGCGCCATCGTCTGGCGGAGCGTCAGCTTCAGCTCGAACTCACAGACACAGCAAGACAGGCAGTCGTGGACAACAGCTATGATGTCAGCTTCGGGGCAAGACCGATGCGCCGCTATCTCCAGCAGAAAGTGGAAACTCTGCTGGCAAAGCACATCGTAGCAGGCGATCCCGCACCGGGTACCGTGCTGCGGGTCGATTATCAGAATGGCAGCTTTGTGCTGATATGAGCGGCATGTTCCGCCGCCTGCGGGCTTTTTGAAAAACCGCACAGGAAACCTGATTTCCCCCGATGCCGCAGGCGGCATTGGGGGAATGTTTTATGCCCCTGTTTCCCGCCACCTTGACAAACGGAAAAACTTGTGTTATACTGTATATGTTACCAGTATTATATCGAAAACCGGAGGCATATCTGATGAAAGAGACCTGCATCTATCTGCTTTGTTTTTTGTTTTACAGCATTGTGGGCTGGGCATTTGAAGTCACGCTGTACCTGATACGGGACAAAAAATTTGTCAACCGTGGCTTTCTCAATGGTCCCTACTGCCCGGTCTACGGTTCGGGCGGCATCATGATCTGGCTGCTGTTCGGCAATATGCAGAATCCGCTCGGCATCTTTCTGTCAAGTGCCGTGGCTGCCTGTACGCTGGAATATCTGACTTCCTACATCATGGAAAAGCTCTTTCATGCACGATGGTGGGACTATTCCGAAATGAAATTCAACCTCAACGGGCGTATCTGTCTGCTGGGCGCAGTGACGTTCGGAACGTTCGCCATACTGCTCGTGTATCTGATCCATCCGGCAGTGTCCGGTATGCTGGAGCAGCTGCCGGATCTCGCCATCTACATCACAGCGGGCGTGCTGGGGGTCTTGTTCGTGGTGGACTGCATCGTGACAGTCAGCGCACTTCTCAACTTCCACCAGCATCTGGAGAAAATATTCGGCTATCTCGACCATGCCGCCGAGCAGCTTCACAAAAAGCATCGCAAGCACCTGTCACTGCGTGAGATCTTCACCATGCAGCGGGAGCAGATCCTCCGCCATCTCAACTGGCAGCAGCGGCGCATCATCCTCGCCTTTCCCCGGATGCAGCTGCATCACCACGATGAGCTGCTCGCAGAACTGCGGGAGGCATTGCACAGATACAGGGAGAAAAAATAAAATCCGGCTCCGTACAGGGTTACTGTACGGAGCCAGATTTTTGATGTAAAACAGGGGGTACAGAGGGTGGAACCCCCACAATAACCTCCCCTTTGATACGAAACAGGGGTGCAGGGGCGAAGCCCCGCAATAATCTCCCCTTTGATACGAAACGAGGGTGCGGGAGCGACCCCCCGTAATAATTACCCCTTTGATGTAAAACAGGGGGGCAAGGGGTGGAACCCCCGCAATAACCTCCCCTTTGATACGAAACGGGGGTGCAGGGGCAAAGTCCCGCAATAATTACCCCTCTGATGCGAAATGGGGGTGCAGGGGGCGAAGCCCCCGCAATATCTCCCCCTCCCCTTCAGGGGAGGGGGTCGGGGGGTAGGGCGATCCTCAAAAAAGCCCCCCTTTTACCTTATCAGATCCCCATAACACGCCGGACGTCTGTCACGGAAGATCCCCCACTCCAGACGTGCCTGTGCGATGGCATCGAGGTCATATGCCGCCATGAGGACGGCATCCCCCTCCCTGTCTGCCTGTTTTATGACAGCACCGGTCTCATCCGTCAGGAAAGAGGAACCGTAGAACCGCAGTGACGACTGCTGTCCGCCGTTTTCTTCACACGGCGTGACCTCCTCCATGCCCCAGCGGTTTGCGGCGATCACGGGCATCACATTGGCTGCCGCATGTCCCTGCATGGTGCGCTGCCAGTGCGGCATACTGTCACATTGCAGGATCGGCTCCGAGCCGATGGCGGTCGGATAAAGGAGCAGCTC
Source organism: uncultured Clostridia bacterium (assembly GCA_947627945.1). Lineage (GTDB taxonomy): Bacteria > Bacillota > Clostridia > Oscillospirales > Ruminococcaceae > UBA3855. Next base: position 16,749 of record CANQYC010000002.1, on the reverse strand, counting down.
CGCACCATTCACGGCAAATGCCCGTGCCGTTTCCGGGAACCACTGATCCCAGCAGATCCCGATGCCGAGCCGCCCGAAACGTGTCTCCCATACCCGGAACCCGGTATCGCCGGGGGTGAAGTAGAATTTTTCCTGATAGTAATGATCGTCTGGGATGTGCGTTTTCCGGTACACGCCAAGCACCGTCCCATCCGCATCGATCACCGCAGCAGAATTGAACAGTCTTACGCCGTCACGCTCATAGAAGCTCACCGGCAGCACGACACCAAGCTCCGCTGCGATCCGCCGGAAATGTGCTACGGCGGCATTTTCCCCGACGGGCTGCGCATAGGCATAGTAGTCATACCTGCGCTCCTGACAGAAATACTGCCGTTCAAACAGCTCCGGCAGCAAAATGATATCCGCACCCTCTGCGGCGGCAGTGCGGACGAGCTGCTCTGCCCTTGCCAGATTCTCCTGCACGTCCCGGCTGCAATGCATCTGGACGGCGGCGGCTGTGATGTTTCTCATACCTTGCCTCCCTTTGGTATCTGCTGTGTCAGACAATGGATATTCCCCCCGCCGGTGAGCAGCTCACGGGCAGGCACGGGGACGATACGGCGATCCGGACACCATGTCTGCATCAGCTCTGCCGCCAGCGCATCGCTCTGCGCATTTTCCCCGCCGAACTGCGGCAGCAGCACGGAATGCCCGGTAAAATAGAAATTGACATAAGAAGCCGCCAGCCGTTCCCCTGCCTCCCGGACATCCTCTCCGGGCGCAAAGTCGAACCCCTCGAGATCCTCCTCTGTGATGCACACCGGATGCGCCGGGACGGGGAGCTTTCGTATGGTGAACTGTCTGCCGCAGGCATCGGTCTCCCGTTCCAGTACCGCACAGGAGGCACGGGACAGCGCATACTGCGGATCGTTCTCCTCGTCCGACCATGCCAGCACGACTTCGCCGGGGCGCAGAAAGGCGCAGACATTGTCCACATGCTCATTCGTTTCGTCCTGATAGATGCCCCTCGGCAGCCAGATGACTTTCTTCGCCCCCAGATAGCCGCAGAGCATCCTGCCGATCTCCTCCCGGCTGTACTGCGGATTGCGTCCGGGACTCAGCAGGCAGCGTTCTGTCGTGAGGATCGTCCCCTGCCCGTCTGCATGGATGCTGCCGCCCTCCAAAACAAAATGCTGTGCATCATAGCAGGGATAGCCCATCCTATCGCAGAAGCGTCCTGCCAGTGCATTGTCCGCTGCCCAGTCGGCATACAGTCCGTCCACCGTGCCGCCCCATGCATTGAACTGCCAGTCGATGCCACGCACTTCCCCGGCGGCATTCCGGACAAAGGTCGGTGCGGTGTCTCTCGCCCATGCATCGTTCTGCGGGATCTCAAGAATGTGGACATTCGGGACGTCCTGCAGGAGACGCACCGCCTTTTCCCTTGTCCTTGGGCTGACAAGGAGATATAACGGTTCCTCTGCGGCGATCGTGCGAAAGAGCTGCAAAAATGCCGGAAGTGCCGGCTCGGCACCGTGGTGCCACGAACCGGGACGTTCCGGAAAGATCATGATGGTGCCGTCATGCGGTTCAAATTCGCCCGGCATCCAGAACCCATCCGCACCGGGCAGACTGTGCAGTCTGTTCATGACAATCTCTCCTTGAAATCTGCATATCCGAACCGTTTCACCAGTTCATACCGCCCATCTGTATGCAGGATGCCGATGTCCGGGAGGGGCATGCCGTTGAAGGTATTGTTCTTGACCATGGAATAGATCGCCATATCCTCAAAGCACAGCCTGTCGCCGATGGAAAGCGGCTGATCGAAGCTGTAGTCCCCGATGATGTCCCCTGCGAGACAGGTACGGGAGGACAGGCGATAGGTATGCACCTTCTCCCCCGGCTGACCGCTGCCGCAGAGCGGCGGACGATAGGGCATCTCCAGCACATCCGGCATATGACAGGCGGCAGAGGTGTCCAGTATGGCGATATCCATGCCGTTATGCACGATGTCGAGTACCTGTGTCACCAGATAGCCCGCACGCAAAGCGACTGCCTCCCCCGGCTCAAGGTAGACCTGCACGCCATACTTCTCAGAAAACGCCGTGATGAGCTGTTCGAGGCGTTTCAGGTCATAATCCGGACGGGTGATATGATGGCCGCCGCCGAAATTCACCCAGCGGCACCGGTGCAGATATGCCCCGAAGCGTTCTTCCACGGCGGAGAGGGTCTCTGCGAGCGCATCTGCATTCTGCTCACAGAGCGTGTGGAAATGCAGTCCGTCCACCTCCGGGAATGCCGTCAGATCACAGGCACGCACCCCCAGCCGGGAGCCGGGCGCACAGGGATCATAAAGTGCCGTCTCCTGTGTGGAGCATTCCGGATTGATGCGCAGTCCGATGCTCCTGCCGGTACATCTGTCACGGAACTGCGCCAACTGCCGCAGAGAATTGAAAACGATGTGATCGGCATATTGCAGGATCTCCCCGAATTCCGCCTCTGTGTAGGCGGGGGAATAGACATGCACCTCGCCGGGGAATGTCTCCCGTCCAAGGCGTGCTTCGTACAGTCCGCTTGCCGTCGTGCCGGCAAGATACTGTGAGAGCAGCGGATAGACGGCGTACATCGAAAATGCCTTCTGTGCCAGCAGGATCTTCGCACCCGTGCGTGCCTGCACCCCTCTGAGGATCTCCAGATCATGCAGCAAAGCTGCCTCATCGAGTACATAGGCAGGTGTGGCGATCCCGTCAGGAAGCGGGTACATCTCAGTCCACCAGTACGGGATGCTCATCCACCGTCCAAGGCAGACCGTACTGGTTCAGCATCTCCATATAGGGGTCGGGGTCAAATTCTTCCACATTGAACACGCCCTGTCCGTGCCAGATGCCCCCGGCGACCAGTGCGGTGCCGATCATGGCAGGTACGCCGGTCGTATAGGAAACTGCCTGTGCGCCGGTCTCCCGGTAGCATGCCTGATGATCACAGACATTGTAAATATAGATGCTGCGCTCCTTGCCGTCTTTGAGACCCGTGAAGATGCAGCCGATATTGGTCTTGCCGACCGTGCGGGGACCGAGGGACGCAGGATCCGGGAGCAGTGCCTTGAGGAATTTGATGGGGACGATCTCATGTCCCTCGAATTCGACAGGCGTCGTGCCGAGCATGCCGACATTTTGCAGGCACTGCATGTGCGTGAGATAGCTCTGCCCGAACGTCATGAAGAACCGGATGCGTCTGACGCCGGGGATGTTCTTCGCCAGCGACTCGATCTCCTCATGGTGCAGCAGGTACATATCCTTTTTCCCGACACCGGCGAAGTCATATTCCCGCTTGATCTCCATGGGCTTCGTCTCGATCCAGTGCCCATTCTCCCAGTACGAGCCATTGGCAGAGACTTCCCGCAGATTGATCTCCGGGTTGAAATTCGTGGCAAACGGATAGCCGTGATCGCCGCCGTTACAGTCCAGAATGTCGATATTGTGGATCTCGTCAAAATAATGTTTCAGCGCATATGCCGTAAAGACAGACGTCACACCGGGGTCGAAGCCGGTGCCGAGCAGGGCAGTCAGTCCGGCTGCCTGAAATCTCTCCTGATATGCCCATTGCCACGAATAGTCAAAGTAAGCCGTAAAGCCCTTTTCCCTGCACCTTTTCTCATAGACCGCACGCCATGCCGGGTCGTCCGTGTCCTCTGCCTCGTAATTGGCAGTATCCACATAATTTGCCCCACAGGCAAGACAGGCATCCATGATCGTCAGATCCTGATACGGCAGTGCCACATTCAGGACAGTGTGCGGCTGAAATTCCCGCATGAGGGCGGTCAGGGAATCGAAGCTGTCCGCATCCACAGCCGCCGTGGTGAGCTTTGCGGATGTCGTGGGGGCAAGCTTTGCCGCAAGTGCCTCACACTTCGAGACAGTGCGGCTGGCAATGCAGATCTCTGTAAAGAGGGGATTCTGGCAGCATTTGTGGATGGCGACCGTCGCCACGCCGCCGCAGCCAATGACTAAAATCTTCATATTCGTTCTCCTTTTCCGTCAGGTCCTGTGTTCTTCTTCCTCAAGAAGATCTTCCACATATTTCGGGAGCATGAAGGCACCCATGTGCAGATTGGTGGTGTAGTACCATGTTTTCAAACCACGTGAACGCCAGCGGTTGGCATCGAGATCCTGAAGCGGATGATATTTTTTTGACGCAAACCCGAACAGCCAGTAACCGGAGGGGCAAGTCGGGATATGTGCCTGATAGACACGGCTGATGGGGAAGCTCCGGAATGCTTTCCGGTGCATCGCCCGGCACGCTTCCTCATCCTCATCAAAGAAGGGGCTGCCGTGCTGGTAGACCATAATGCCGTCGTCGTGCAGTGCCCGGTAGCAGCTGCCGTAGAATTCCTTTGTAAACAGCCCTGCCGTATGTCCGAGCGGGTCGGTGCTGTCGTTGATGATCAGGTCATATTCATCCTGCTTGCGCCGGAGGAACCGCAGCCCGTCCCGGTAGTAGACCTTGACACGGGGGTCATCGAGTCCCCGTGCATTATCGGGAAAGAATTCCCGGCAGACCCGGACGAACATCTCATCCGGCTCGACTACGTCGATCTCCTCGATCTCCGCATAGTAAGAGAGTTCACGGGCAACGCCGCCGTCTCCCCCGCCGATGACCAGCACTTTCCGGACATGCGGATGCACCGCCATCGGGACATGGACGATCATTTCATCATATGTGAATTCGTCCTTTTCGGAGAAGATCACGGAACCGTCCGAGGTCACGAAACGCCCGAATTCCTCCGATTCAAACACATCTATGCGCTGAAAATCGCTCTCGCCGGAGAATAGCTGCTTTTCCACCCGGATGGATATTTTCACGCCGTTTGTATGATATTCAGAAAACCAGAAATCCATAATTTCAATTTTCCTTTCCAGAAGTGCGCATCTGTTCTCCCCGCTGCACTGCCCTATTTCAGCACGTTCAGCCGTTCGAGCGTCATATCCTCGAAGCCCTGCATGGAGCAGCCCTTTTCCTTGGCGTAGAGGATATAATCCACGATCTCCTCTGTCACCATCTCACCGGGCGCAAGGATGGGGATGCCCGGCGGATAGCACATCACAAATTCCCCGCAGATGCGTCCCGGCGTCTGCCGGAGGGGGACTGCCTCCTTTTCCGCATAAAATGCTTTCTGGGGCGTCGCTGCCACCAAGGGCGTGATGTATTCTGCATTGTGCATGCGGGTGACTTCCCGGGAATAGAGCCGCTTGATGTCCTCGAGCGCACCCACGAGCCGTTCGATATCCTGAATGCGGTCGCCGATGGAAATGTATGCCAAAATATTGCCGATGTCGCCGAATTCGATCTGGATGTCGTACTCATCCCGCAGCAGATCATAGACCTCGATGCCGGTCAGTCCCATGTCACGGGTATAGACGGACAGCTTTGTCACATCAAAATCAAAAATGCTCCCGCCGTTCACAAGATCTTTCCCATAGGCATAGTAGCCGCCGATGGAGTTGATCTCCTCCCGTGCATACTCCGCCATTGCCGTCACTCTGGCAAAGCTCTCGTGTCCCCGCAGTGCAAGATTTCTGCGGGAAACATCGAGACTGGACAGCAGAAGATAGGATGCACTGGTCGTCTGTGTCAGGTTGATGATCTGCTCGACATACCTTGTGTTCACCGAGGCACCCGTCAGCAGCAAAGAGCTTTGCGTAAGGCTGCCGCCGGATTTGTGCATGGAAATGGCTGCCATATCCGCACCTGCCTGCATTGCCGAGACCGGCAGTGACTCATGGAAGGACAGATGCGTGCCATGTGCCTCGTCCACAAGCACCATCAGCCCATGGGCATGGGCGATCTCCACGATGCCCCGCAGATCGGAGCAGATGCCATAGTAGGTGGGGTTGTTCACAAAGACCGCTGTGGCATCCGGATGCGCCAAGATTGCCTTTTCCACATCTGCAAGCTCCATTCCGAGGGCAATGCCGATATGCCCGTCCACATCCGGATTGACATAGACAGGCTCTGCGCCGCACAGCACGAGCGCATTGATGGCACTGCGGTGGACATTGCGGGGCATGATGATCTTGTCGCCGGTCTTGCAGGCGGTCAGCACCATGCTCTGCACGGCGGAGGTGGTACCGCCCACCATAAAATAGGCATGGGCTGCGCCGAAGGCATCGGCTGCCAGTGCCTCTGCCTCTGCGATGACGGAGACCGGGTGGCAGAGGTTATCGAGGGGCTTCATGGAATTGACATCCAGACTGACGCACTGTTCTCCGAGTAGGCGGACAAGTTCCGGATTGCCCCTGCCCCGTTTATGTCCGGGCACATCAAAGGGAACGACCCTTTGCCGCCGGAAACGTTCCAACGCCTCATAAAGCGGCGCAGACTTTTGCATTTCAATATTCATTGGCATTCGTTCCGTTCGTGATAAAAATAGCAGATGGTAAAGGTGCCATCTGCAAAAACCATTCCGGAAACACGATCCCTGCGGGAAAGTGCAATGATGGAACAGTGATATTATAACATATTCCGCCGGATCTGTCAAGAGTCTGGGGAGAATTCTCCGAAAATTTGCAGACCGGCAGAGATCATCAGGGATCCTCCTCCCGGTATTTTTCAAGATCCCCGGCGATCTGCTCTGCGGTGACATGCGCCTCCCACCGGAGGACGGTCTGCCCGTCCCGGAGCAGCAGCACGGCAGGCAGCTTGTCGACGGCATAGCGTTCTGCGAGTGCCGCATCGGTATCTGTGTTGATGCTGTAGGCGGTGAGCCAGTCCGCATACCGGTCGCTGAGGGCATCCAGCTCCGGTGCCAGTTCACGGCAGGGGGCGCACCATCCCGCATAAAAATCCAGCAGCACCGGATGACATCTGCTCTCTGCGAGGACTTCCTCAAAATAGCTTTCTGTGGTATGGAACAGCATCTCACATCTCCCCCAGCCATTGCAGCAGGGCGGCATGCCCCTCCTCATTCATGGGAAAATCCCTCTCCTGCTCCGGTGCGGCAAGCTCCGAAGAAATAAAGCCATGCCAGACAGCCGCATGCAGTGTTTCCTGCTGCGGGTCGATGCGGTAATTCAGGTCTTTTTTGCTCCCTGTAAACGGGTTGCCGCATGTAAAATAATAGATCGGCGGAATGTCAAACGGATTCGGTTTCATGCAATGCTCCTTTCAGCAGCGGGATGACGTCCCGCAGTCCTGCCACACATGCCGTCAGCAGCGGCAGCAGCGACGTCTCCGGTCCGCTCAGATCCGGTATCATGACCGTCTGACAGCCTGCTGCCGCCGCAGAACGGATCCCATTCGGGGAGTCCTCCAGTGCCATACAATCTGCCGGAGCCAGCCCCAGCACCCAGCATGCCGTGAGATAGATCTCCGGGTCGGGCTTGCCCTTGGTGACCATGTCCCCGCAGACCAAAACATCGAAATCACGCAGCACACCGATCTTTTCGAGATAGGCAGCGGTGCGTGTCCTGTCCGTTGCCGTGGCAACTGCCGTGCGCAGTCCGCTGTCATGCAGGAAGTTCAGCAGTTCCCGCAGTCCGGGCTTGACCGGGATGCCGTATCGTTCCAGATGTGCCGCTGTCAGTTCACGGCGGCGGGCACGGATGGTCTCATAGTCAAATTCCCTGCCGAATTTTTCCTGTAGCTTCGGCTTTGCATAGACCGCCGCCAGACTCCGGATACCCAGCACATCCTCCTGTGTCATGGGGAAGCCTGCCTCCTGTGCTGCCTGTATCCAGTATTTTGAAAGCAGTTTTTCCGTGTCGAGGATGACACCGTCCATATCGAAAATGATGGCTTGGAGCATGGAGGACCTCCTTTGTACTGGTAGGGGAGTTTCGGATATTTTGCCCTACCCCCCGACCCCCTTCCCTGAAGGGAAGGGGGCGATATCGCAGGGGGTTCCACCCCCTGCACCCCCTGTAAGGCTGAATTTTTCAAACTGTGGAAAAGATGGCGGTTTCCTGCCCCCATTCCGCATCACAGCTATTTCCGTGTGCCGTGGTGGATGGGTTCATCTGCGAATTTGGAGCTATGGAACCGCTGTTCCCGGTACAGACCATAGTACCCTGACAGCAGATAGCTCACGGCGATCACCAGCAGACAGCCGGGCAGACATGCCATCCCGAACAGCTCTGCCGCAATGAGGACAGATGCCAGCGGACAGTTCGTCACGCCGCAGAACAGTGCCACCATGCCCGCTGCGGCACACAGTGACGGGGACAGCCCCATGATATGACCGAACAGGCATCCGAAACTTGCGCCCACAAAGAACGAAGGGACGATCTCGCCGCCCCGGAACCCGCCGCCGAGCGTCACTGCCGTAAACAGCATTTTCAGCAGAAAGGCATACCAGACCGTTTTTCCCCCGACCGCAGCAACGATGCCCTCGCCGCCGATGCCGTAATAGTCCGTGCTGCGGCACAGTGCGCCAAGCAGCAAGAGTGCCGCACCTGCCGCTGCCGCACGCAGATAGGGATCTGGCAGCAATTTCTTCATGCCATGTTCTGTGCGGTGCAGCAGCACACAGAACAAAATGCTCAGTGCTGCGCAGAGCATCCCCAGCAGCAGCAGTTTCCATGCATTCCCCGGTGCAAGCTCCGGCACGGAGGTCACTTCATAATGCACCAGCGGAAAGCCGAGCCTGTCGGCAACGAACGATGCCGTCAGTGAGGAGACGACCGCCGGCACCAGTGCGGCATACTGCATGGTGCCAACGGTGCTGACCTCCATTGCAAACACTGCCGCAGCGGCAGGCGTGCGGAAAATTGCCGAAAATGCGGCACTCATGCCCGTCATGATCAGCGTGCGCCTGTCCTTTTCCCGCAGATGCAGTCCCCTGCCGAGCAGATCTGCCAGACTTCCGCCAAGCTGGAGCGCAGCACCCTCTCTGCCGGCACTGCCGCCGACAAAGTGCGTAATGACTGTGGAAATGAAGATCAGCGGTGCCATCTGTGCGGGGAGCTGTGCCTCTGAACGCAGGGAGGCAATGACCATATTGGTGCCTTTATCGTGCTTGTCATGTGTGACACGGTAGAGCCACACGATGAACATGCCGCCCACCGGCAGCAGCAGCAGACACCAGGGATGTGCCTTGCGGTATTCCGTCCCGAAGGAGATCGCCGCCACAAATGCGGCACCGATGACGCCGAGCAGCAGCCCGACCGCCACCGCCAGCACGACCCACCGCAGCAGCAGCCGGAAATGCAGCAGCGAATGGATCATCAGGTGCAGCAGGTTTCCCCGCAGCCGGTAGAATTCTGTTGCGCTTTTATGGCGCAGACGGTTATACAAGCGGATCCTCCCCTTTTAGCAGGCGTATGAACAGTGCATTGAGCGGAGCCCAGTCCCGTCCGGGTCCTGCGGGGAGTGCGGCGACGTCCTGTTCCGCCTGTGCCGTCAGTGTCTGCAAATAGGCATCCAGTGCGGGGATATGTTCCCCTGTCCCCACCTCTGGCGTCTGCATTTTGCGTGCGACCAGATCTTCCACGAGCGGACGCATCTCCGGGGCGAGCACTGCCTCGGCAAGTGCGGAAAATGCCACAGGCGGCGCACTCTGATACTCCGTGATATAGCGGCAGGCAAGCAATGGACGCAGCACATAAAAATACTTTTTCAGGCGCACCTGTTCCGTCCGCAGATAGGCTTTTGCGGTATGCTTTGCAGTATTCAGATAGTGATGCATCCCGGTGCGCCGCTGAAAATAGTCCGGCAGCAGTGCCCGCACCTGTTCCCATTCCGGGGTGGTACAGTAGACCACGGGCGAGGCATCCCATTCAAACACGGTCGGATTGGAGCGGTGCAGCAGGCGCAGTGCCTTTTGCAGATCCCATCCGCTGATGTCATAGACTTCATCGAGTTTCCACTCGATCACATCCCTTTTCTGGTCAAGGCGCAGATAATCCTCCCCACGCCGCAGATAGACGAACCGCACATCATAGTCGCTGTCCGGTGAGGCAAAGCCCCATGCCCGGCTGCCTGATTCCACACAGTGGAGGATCCGGACATGTTCCTCCGCCTCGATCCTGTCGAGCTGTTTCTGTATCTCCTGCTGTATCTTCTCCTGCATATCCTGCTGCCTCCTCTCCGGCTCAGACCGGTTGTCTGCCAAAAAGTCTGTCTCCCTTAGCACCACAGGCGCACCGGGAGACAGATCAGGTTTTTCCGCCAGATCTTTCCTGAAAAAACTGACGTTCTCAGTCGATCACATGGATCCAGCCATCCGGGGCTTCGATGGTACCCATCTGGATGCCGGTCAGTGTATCATACAGCTTGCGGATGGTCGGTCCCATCTCCTCCATACCGGACGGGAATGTGAACTCCTTGCCGTGATCCACGATCCTGCCGACGGGGGAAATGACTGCTGCCGTGCCGCAGAGTCCGCATTCTGTAAACTCCTTGACTTCTTCAAACAGTACCGGACGCTCCTCGACTTCAAGACCCAGATAGGTCTTTGCGACATGTACGAGGGAACGTCTGGTGATGGAGGGCAGGATGCTGTCGGACTTCGGTGTGACGATCTTGCCGTCCTTTGTGACAAACAGGAAGTTGGCACCGCCGGTCTCCTCGACCTTGGTATGCGTTGCCGGATCGAGGAACATATTCTCGTCAAATCCCTGACGGTGTGCATCCATCAGCGTATGCAGGCTCATGGCATAGTTCAGACCTGCCTTGATATTGCCAGTGCCGTGCGGTGCGGCTCTGTCGAGGTCGCTGACACGGATGGTAATGGGCTTGGCACCGCCCTTGAAATAGGGTCCTACCGGGGTGGCAAACAGACGGAACTGATACTCATCCGCAGGCTTGACACCGATCACGGCATTGCTGCCGAACATGTAGGGGCGCAGATAGAGGGTAGCACCGCTGCCATAGGGGGGAACATAGGCTGCATTGGCACGGACGACCTGCTCTACGGCATCAATGAAGCGATCCTTCGGGAAGGCTGGCATCTCCAGTCTGGCAGCGGACGCCTCCATGCGCTCCGCATTCAGATCCGGGCGGAATGTCACAATGCGCCCGTCCTTGGTGGTGTATGCCTTCAGTCCCTCAAAGACGGTCTGTGCATACTGCAATACGCAGGCGCACTCACTGATCGTGACATTGGCATTTTCCGTCAGCGTCCCTGCATCCCATGCGCCGTCCTTGTAATTGGAGACATAGCGCATTTCTGTCTGGATGTAGCTAAAGCCCAGGTTGCTCCAGTCAATGTTTTTCTTTTCCATTGTAAATGCCTTCTTTCCAGTTATTAAAAATCGGATCTCTGCGGAGATATCCGAAGCATCAGTTTCCGCAGATGTCTATTACAGGGTGATGCGTTCTGCGATCAGGCTGCCCATCTGTGAACAGCCGACCTTCTGACAGCCCTCACTCATAATATCCGCAGTACGGAAGCCCTCTGCCAGCACCTGCTTCACTGCCTGCTCGACAGCGTCCGCCTCTTTTTGCAGATCGAAGGAATAGCGCAGCATCATCGCTGCTGACAGGATCGCTGCGATCGGGTTCGCAATATCCCGTCCGGCAATGTCCGGTGCCGACCCGCCGCTCGGCTCATACAGACCGAATTTCGTCTCATTGAGGGAAGCACTTGGCAGCATCCCGATGCTGCCGGTCACCATTGCCGCCTCATCGGAGAGGATGTCGCCGAACATGTTCTCCGTCACCATGACATCGAACTGTGCGGGATCTTTTACGAGCTGCATCGCCGTGCTGTCCACCAGTGCATGCTCAAGCGTCACTTCCGGATACGACTTGGCGACCTCCGTGACGACTTTCCGCCAAAGACGGGAAGAATCGAGGACATTTGCCTTGTCCACGCTCGTTACTTTCTTGCGCCGTTTCATGGCGACTTCAAAAGCCTTGACGGCGATGCGCCGGATCTCCTCCTCGTTGTAGGTGAGGGTATCGACGGCAGTCATCACGCCGTCCACTTCCTCTGTGCGGCGTTCTCCGAAGTACAGTCCGCCCGTCAGCTCACGCATGATGAGCATGTCGAAGCCCTTGCTGCTGATGTCCTCCCGCAGTGTGCAGGCACCACGCAGCTCCGGGTACAGTACACAGGGGCGCAGATTGGCAAACAGCCCGAGCGACTTGCGGAGACGGAGCAGCCCTGCCTCCGGACGCAGATGCGCCGGCAGCCGGTACCACGGGGAAATGGTCGTATCCCCGCCGATGGAACCCATCAGGACGGCGTGGCTGTCCTGACAGACGCTGATGGTCTCCTCTGTCAGCGGCTCACCATATGCATCAATGGAGCATCCGCCCATGAGCAGATCGGTAAACAGGAAAGAATGACCGCCCGCAGCGGCAACCTTTTCCAGCACCTTGACAGCCTCTGTCACGATCTCGGGACCGATGCCGTCACCCTTGATGACAGCGATCTTCTGAATCATATGTAATCATCCTTATCGCAATGAATTTCGGAACCGTTTCTGGTCTCAATCCTTATTATACTACGTTTGTGCAGGATTGTCAATCATTTTTCCGGATTTTTTCAGATCCGTCCCCAGTGCTTCCACAGATCACTTTTTCTTGATCAGCTCCGAAAATTCCAGTGCCTTGCCGAGGTCGCCGTCCACCTTGAGTTTTCCGATGGAATAGGCAGCAACGGCATCAAGTTTCCCGTCAAGGAGCTTGTTGAAGTTGGTCATGCTGATGGTGATGGCACAGTTCCGGTCAATGTACTCATACGGTTCGATGTTGATCCTGCCGTCCTTGACCTCCACATAGAACACGCCGCCATCGTTGCCGGTGATGTTGAGCTGTACGGCAAGAAAGTCCCTGCCTGTGGCATCATAGCCCTGTGCCATGTTCCTTACCTTTGTCAGAAGTGCGTCAAATGTCATACTGATCTCTCCTTATTTTTTCATTTGCCGGCAGCCGGCTTTTTTATTATACCACATCCTGCCGGATCCTGCAAGTGTTTTTACGGGCATGCCGTCACTTTATGGGCTTGATGATCCGTGAGCGGATATAGCTCTCGAGCAGATCCGTTGTCCGCTCCAGTCCCAGACGGCTGGAATTGATGCAGAGATCATATCCCCGGGAGTCGCCCCACTTGATGTCGCAGTAGTAGTTATGGTATGCCTTTCGCTTTTTGTCATGCCGCAGCATGATGCCCCGTGCCTCGTCCACATTCACGTCACGCAGATCGCAGACCCGTTCGATCTTATATTTCTCATCCGCAAGGATAAAGATCTTCACCAGTCCCGGAAATTCCGAAAGCACTTCCTCCGCACAGCGTCCGACAATGACGAATGCCTCGCCGGACTCCGCCTTTTTCAGGAGATAATCAAACTGGATATGTGCCACATTTTCCTCCGCAGAGCTTGTCATGCCACGGACCGTCCGGGAGAGCCACCGCCTCGGCACCTCGTCAAATTTCCGCAGCTTTTCGGCACTGCCGAGCTTTTCGGCGGCGATCTCATCAAGAAGATTGCGGTCATAGTAGCTGATGTTGAGCCGCTTGGCAAGTTCCTGTGCGATCACCCTGCCGCCGCTTGCATATTCACGGCTGATGGAAACGATCAACTGGTTCATCATGGTACATCCCTCCATAGTGGTTTCTATATGATTTATTATACCATATCTGCTGCCCATTTTGCAAGTCATCACGGAAATTTTTTCAGAAAGAAGCGCAGTAACATAATTGTGTACAAAAAAGGATATTTCACTTTGTGCAAATGTTTGAAATGGATGTGCATTCATTGACAATCTGCGCATTTTATGATATGATAATCACGATACAGAACAGGGATCCGGAGGCTGAAAATATGCTCTCCGGACGGTCGCTCATGGAGGTACGACATGTCAGAACAGTTCACACCAGACACCACCGCCATTCTCGTCTGTGCGGGAAATGCCACACGGATGGGCGGGGTCAACAAGATCCTGATGCCGCTCGGAAAGTCCAATGTGGTCGGATATGCCATGCTTGCCATGCAGGCATGCCCGGACATCGCCGAGATCATCGTCGTTGCCAAACCCGAAGCCGAAGACGAGATCCGCCGGACGGCACAGGAGCTTGGCATCACCAAGCTGACCCACATCACGCCCGGCGGCGAGACCCGTCAGCAGTCTGTCATGAACGGTCTGCGCCTGACGGCAAAGACATCGGAATACATCGCCGTCCATGACGGTGCCCGTCCCCTCGTCAAGCCGGAACACATCACAAAGGTGATCCGGGATGCCCGTGTCTTTGGTGCTGCCACACTCGGCGTACCGGTCAAGGACACCGTCAAGGTCGTGGATGACGGACTGATCATCGACACGCCCTACCGCCCGTCCCTCTACCTGACACAGACGCCGCAGGTGTTCCGGAAACGCCTGTATTTTGAAGCGGCAGACTTTGCCGCAGAGCATGGACTGGACTTCACCGATGACTGTCAGCTCGTGGAAGCCATCGGGGGGAAGGTCTTTATGACCACCGGCGACTATACCAATCTCAAGATCACAACGCCCGAGGACAGGGCAATTGCGGAGGTGCTGCTATGATACGGATCGGACACGGCTATGACGTCCATCGGCTCACAGAGGGGCGTGACCTGATCATCGGCGGGGTGAAGATCCCCCATACGCTCGGACTTCTCGGACATTCGGATGCGGATGTGCTGCTCCATGCGGTCGCCGATGCCATGCTCGGTGCGCTGGCACTCGGGGACATCGGGATGCATTTTCCGGACACCGACCCCGCCTATGAGGGCGCAGACAGCCTGATGCTGCTGCGGCATGTGACAGAGCTGGTGCGGGAACAGGGCTACCGGCTCGGCAACCTCGATGCCATCGTCATTGCCCAGAAACCGAAACTTGCCCCCTATATCCCGCAGATGCGGCAGAATATTGCGGATGCCTGCGGTGCGGAACTTTCTGCCGTTTCCGTCAAGGCGACCACGGAGGAACGCCTTGGCTTCACCGGACAGGAGGAGGGCATCTCGGCGCACTGCGTCTGCCTGCTCTGCCGTGCGGAATGAGCATGCAGGTGATACGGGCGCAGACCCTTGCGGAACGGGCAGGGGCATACTATGTGCGCATCCAGGCGATGGCACGCAAGCATCATATCACGCTGACACAGGAATTCGATGCCTATGACACAGAGGATACAAAGTACATCGTCATTCTGGATGATGTGCTGCCCGTGGCGACCTGCCGGCTCTGTCCGAAGGATGCGGAGACCATCCTGCTCGGACGGGTGGTCGTGCTGCCGGAGTACCGGGGGCAGGGACTTGGCAGACTGTCCGTCACGGCGGCGGAGGAATGGGCAGCGGAACTCGGCTTCCGGCGGGCAGTGCTTGAGAGCCGGGACAACAAAGTCGGATTTTACCAGAAGCTCGGTTACACCGTGACGGCAGGAGAATGCATCCACGGGGAGACATTTACCTGTATCCCGATGGAGAAACTGCTTTGAATGCCGTCTGGGACATAAAGTACGAAAAAATGCCCTGACAGGCGTTTTTTCTTTGTGATGCAACCGCCGGTTGACAGATTTCCAGCCGCCGTTTGGTGGCATGCAACCGCAAAATATGCTATGCTATAACTGCGGGGCAAGAAAGCCGCCGACGATATACATACGGAGGAAAGAAACATGATCTTAGCAGACAAAATTATCAATCTGAGAAAGAAGAACGGTTGGTCACAGGAGGAGCTTGCTGAACAAATGCAGGTGTCCCGGCAGGCTGTTTCCAAGTGGGAGGGTGCGCAGACGGTGCCGGATCTGGAAAAGATCCTGAAACTCAGTGAGCTGTTTGGTGTGACGACCGATTATCTTCTCAAAGACGAGATCGAGAGCGAGGAGTTTACGGACGATGATGACCATACACCTGTAAAGCGTATCTCACTGGCACAGGCAAATGAATTCCTTGATCTGAAAAAATGGACAGCCAAGCGCACGGCTGCGGCGAAATTCCTGTGTGTCATCGCTGCGATACCGCTCCTTTTGCTGGCTGCCGCATCGGAAGTGCCCGGTTTCGGACTTTCTGAAAATGCCGCCGCATCGGTCGGCGTTGTTATCCTGCTCCTCATGATCACGCCCGCTGTCGCATTGTTCCTGTTCTGCCATTTCAAAAATGCGCCATTTGAATTCCTTGAGAAGAAGCCGTTTGAGACGCAATATGAGCCATTTGAAACGGAATACGGCGTTGACGGCATGGTGCGGGAGAAGCAGAAAGCATACAGACCGACCTATGTCACATCAAAGATCACAGCGACCTGTCTGTGCGTCCTTTCGCCCATCCCGCTGATGATCGGCAGTTTTACAAACAATGACCTTTTCACGACGGTAATGCTGTGTGTCACGCTGTTTCTGATAGGGATCGGTGTCATGCTCTTTTCTGCGGCGGACACCCGCTGGGAAAGTATGCAGGAACTTCTGAAAGAGGGCGACTATGCCCCCTGCAGCGACGGCAGGGAACGGCAAAGGAAACGCATAAAGCGGAACATCGTCGTCATCTACTGGATGGCAGCCACAGCGATCTATCTCGGATGGAGCTTTTTGTCCAATTCATGGGAAATAACATGGGCGGTCTGGCCTGTTGCCGGGGTATCGTTCGTCGCTGTCGCCTGTCTCTGCAATTTGTTCATCGACAAAGAAAAATAATTTTCCCGCATATGACAACCGGGGCAGGGGGTATTCCCCTGCCCCGGTCACGCATTCAGCCGTCCTGTGTCTCCTCATGCAGCATCCGGTAGATCTCCTGCTTCGGGATGCCGGTATCCTTGGCGGCAAGTCTGGCAGCGGCGGCAGCGGACATGCCCTGCGCCAGATACGCTTTCGCCACACTG
>CANQYC010000001.1 GCA_947627945.1 uncultured Clostridia bacterium | reverse complement strand
CCTCGCCGGTGCGGATCCTGCGGGATGAACATTGCTGTTCACTGGGCATGCGGGGGCTGTATCCATGCGGAGAGGGTGCAGGCTATGCGGGCGGCATCACCTCCGCCGCCGCAGACGGCATCCGCTGTGCGGAAGCGATCATCAGAGAACTGGGGGGAGAAGTATGGAACGGCTGACGGATATCGGCTATGTGCGTTCGCTTTTAGAGCGTCATGGCTTTCACTTTTCCAAGGCGATGGGGCAGAATTTCCTGATAAATCCCACGGTATGCCCCCGGATGGCAGAACTGGGAAATGCTGCACCGGGGTTTGGCATCCTCGAGATCGGCACCGGCATCGGGACACTGACCGCAGAACTGGCAAAACGTGCGGACAAAGTTGCTGCGGTGGAACTCGATACACGGCTGTTTCCGATCTTAGAGGAGACACTGCAAGGTTTTGATAATATCCACATCGTGCATGGTGATGTGATGACGTACGATCTGGCGGGGCTGATCGCCTCGGAATTTGCCGGGCTGCGTGTGGCTGTCTGTGCGAATCTGCCGTATTATATCACGTCTCCGGTCATTATGCGGCTGCTCGAGGAACGGCTGCCGGTGGAGACGATCACGGTGATGGTGCAGAAAGAGGCGGCGCAGCGGCTCTGTGCCAAGGTCGGCAGCAGGGAAGCGGGGGCAGTCACCGCCGCCATTGCCTACTACGGGACGGCGGAGAAGCTCTTTGATGTCGGGCGGGGCAGCTTTCTGCCGCCGCCGAAGGTGGATTCTGTTGTCATGCAGATTCGTCTGCACAAGGAAGACCCGTGGCATGTGACGGATGCGGGGCTGCTGTTTTCTATCGTAAAACTGGGATTTTCCCGCCGCCGCAAGCAGCTTGCGGGCATACTTGCCGGGGAGCTTGGCATTTCCAAAGAGACGCTCATGGCACTGCTGGCATCGCTCGGACTTCCGCCGGATGTCCGCATCGAGGCAATGACGATGCCCCAGCTCACCTCACTGGCAAATGCGCTGGCTGAACGGGATGGGATGGCGTAGCGGGGGGTGTTAGTTTTTGTATATTTGTGCTTGCAATGTGCGGGGAAATGTGGTATACTATAAGTATCCGGTTTGACATGAAAGGAGAATTCTTATGAAAAAAACCAAAAAAGTGCTGTCATTTCTGACAGCGGCAGCCATGTTTTGCGGTATCTCAATGCCGGCGGAGCCGGTCATGCAGCTCGGTGCGGTGCTGACGGTGCGGGCAGCAGATGCGACATCGGGGACGTGCGGGGAAAATTTGACGTGGGAGTATGATGAGACCACCAAAACGCTGACGATCAGCGGGACGGGGGAGATGGAGGATTGTTCTGAAGATTATAAGCCGTGGAACTCGTATGTGACTGACATAGAACATGTGAACATTGAAAAAGGTGTGACGAGTATCGGATCTTGCGCATTCTATGGCTGTTCTTCGCTGACCTCTGTAACGATCCCGAACAGCGTGACAGTGATTTGGAGTTATGCCTTTACGTGCTGTACTTCCCTGACTTCTGTGAAAATTCCGGATGGTGTAACACAACTTGGTTCCGCTGTTTTTGATGGTTGTACTTCCCTGATCTCTGTAACGATCCCGGACAGCATGACGAGCTTTGGTTATGCAATTTTTATTGGCTGTGAGTCTTTGACATCTGTGAATATCCCGGACAGTGAAACAGAGATCACCGCATCGACTTTTTGCGGTTGTGCTTCCCTGACATCTGTGACAATTCCGGACAGCGTGACGAGCATCGGCGGTCATGCATTTTATGACTGCCTTGCGCTCACTTCGATCATCATTGAAAATCCAGACTGTGAGATATTTGATGATCCAAGCACAATTTGCGACGGCTACATTTATGAAACGGATTCATGCACTTTTACTGGCACCATCTACGGCTATGAAAATTCCACCGCACAGGCATATGCCGAAAAATATGGCTACAATTTTGACACGATCGACCATGCACCTGTGTCCGCAAGTATGCTCGGCGACGTGAGTGGTGACAACGTCATCAATGCCGGCGATGCAGCCATGACACTTTCCACCGCTGCCGTATACGGTGCGACCGGAACTTATGGCAATTTGACCGAAGCACAGATCACTGCGGCGGACATTGACGGCAACGGCATGGTCAACGCCAGCGATGCCGCCTACATCCTGCAATATGCGGCGATCAAGGGAGCGAACGGGAAAGAGTTTGACATCCGGGAGCTTGTGAAGTAAGAAACAGGTAATGCTCAGGGGGAGCCTTTTGGAAAGGCTCCCCCTGATTTGCTATATTGCTGCCAAATACTGCATACTTGACTTAACACCTGATTTATGGTATACTAAAACAAGAGCTACTGATAATGAGGTGACATATCATGCATTTCCCGAAACAAGACAGTTCACGCCATAGCTCCGTACCGCCGCACTTTCTGCCCGCTTTTCCCTATCGGCTCGCACTTTGCGGATTGTGTCTGATCGCCGCTGTTGCCGGGATTCTGTTCGTCTTTGAGGTACATACGCCGCTTTCTGCACGTTCCGTCCAGCCGGAGGTCATCACCGTCTGGGTCGCTATGGGACCGGATGCGGATGAGACAGACGCATGCGCCATGTACGAAAAACTCGCAGAGGGCTTTGCACGCAGCGAACCGGGCTGCGGTGTCAATGTCCGGCTCTTTACACCGGATGCCTTTGCGGCGTCACTGTCACGGCTGGCAGAGATCTCCGAGGCACCCGCAGTCCTCATGAATACCACCGACCCGCTGGCAGAGCGATATGCCGTCCGGCTGACACCGCTGACCAATGCGGCAGAAGATGTCTATGTGACAGATCTTTCTGCATTCAAGACCGCTATGCCGCTCGGGTGCAGCTATCCGGCACTCTACTGCAATACCTATTACACGCCCCTGCCCGAGACCGCAGCATGGGGAGAACTCCCCGCATCGACCCTATCCGACAGCAGTGCAAAGCCATTTCTGCCGGATGGTACTGCCGTGACGGACTGCTTTTCTGCATTTCTGGAGGATGGACGCCATCCGGTACTTGCCTCCTCCGCCAAAATGGGCACACTGTCACGCAGTGTGCAGAGTGCGGGCGCAGTACAGATGATGCCCGTTTCTGTGAATGGCACCTGTCCGGTGCAGTATGAGCTGTATTGCATGGTCAGCAGGCAGGTCAGCCGCAATGCACGGCTGGTGGGGATGCGCTGGCTGCATTACCTGCTGACAGAAGAAGCGCAGGAGATCCTGTTCGTGGAGCATTCTTCCTACCTCCCCCTGCACCGCACCGCTCTGGCGCAGATGCAGGCTGTCCAGCCCGGTCTGAACATGCCCCCGGTGCTGGAACAGCAGACAGAGGAGGTGTCCTGCAATGATCCGGCAGCATTCCCGGCTGCCGTGGCAAATGTGGCTCTGTCTGCCGGTGCATCCGTCGGGGCATATGAGATCATAACGCCGCTGCTCGTGGAGGGGCGGGAACTGTACTATTCCGCACAGCATCCGGACGGAGAACGCATCCTGTGTGAAATTCTCCCGATGCAATGGTGTTTCCGGCAGGACGGCGTATTTGTACCCTACCATGCCGTGGCACGGGAGACGTGGGAACAGGTGCGCAGTACGCTGCGGAAACGTCTGGAGACCTTGCAGCGGCTTTCCGGGGAATCTGCCCTGCCGCAGATCTGCGACATTTTTGAGGAACACGGCACACTGTGGTATGCCTTTCCGCCGCCGTTCGGCGATGCCCTGCAGGGGGGAGACTGTCCGCCTGCGGATGCCATCGCAAAGCTCACGCCCGTCATGGATACCCTGAGCGGTCTGCATGAACAGGGTATCTGTCACGGTGCCATGACAGAGGAGACGGTGCGCATTTCCACTGCTGGCTGTCTGCTGCTCGGCTGGTGCAATGGCACAGATACGGCTGCACCTGTGGGGGATGTACAGGCAGTGAGCCGGCTGCTGTGTACGATGATGACGGGAGATCCGGACTGTCAGTCGCCGGCGGCAAAGGCATTGCCCCGCCGTATTCGGAATGCCCTGTACAACGGCTCACAGGATCCGGCAATGACGATCCCCTCGCTCTGGAAACAGCTTCACACGGCATCCCCGGTGAAATGCTATCGCCCGCACATGTCTGCACAGGCTTTGCATACCCGGCTGACTGCGGGGTTCTGTGCGGTCTGTCTGGCGGCACCGCCCGCATGCTGGGGCGTGCAGTCTCTCCTGCAAACGGCAGCACTTCCCGATGTCAGCTACACGCTCACCGGGGAAGAACAGCAGCTTCCCGCACTGCTCTCCATGCCGCTTGCGGAGGCGGAAGCTCTGCTCTCCGAAATGGGGTTACAGATGGTCCTGACCGCACGGGAGAACAATCCGGTCATACCAGAGGACTGTGTCGTCACACAGCAGCCGGAGGCAGGTGCCGTTGTCAGACCGGGGGACACCGTCCTGCTCGGTCTCAGCAACGGCTGGTCGAACTATGTGCCGGATGTACGGAACATGCTGCTTGCCGATGCGAAAAAACGGCTCGAAGAGCTTGGTTTTCAGGTGACATCAGAGGGTGTCCCGAGCATCAGCGATGCGCCCGGCACGGTCATGGCACAGGATGCCGCCCCGGATACCAAATTGCTCCGGGACAGCACGATCCACCTGACAGTCTCCCTCGGACGGGAAGATCTGGATGTCAACCGTCTTGAAACCGTGGGAAACTATGTCGGTATGGACTTTGAAGACGCCAAACAGGCATTGTCGGCGTCTTATCTCTATGCGCTCCAGGTCGAGACGGTCTATGACAAGGAGATCCCAGCAGGTGTCATTATTGCGCAGGACATTCCAGAGGGACGGCAGGTGCCGCAGGGTACCACCATCGGCATGAAAGTCAGTCTGGGGGTAGAGATGACACGGGCTCCCGGCGTCGTCCGGATGCGTGCCGCAGAGGCAAGGGCAGCGATCGAAAAGGCAGGACTGAAATGTGTCATGTGTTATATTTCTGACAGCAATGTCATGGACTGTGTCCTCTCGCAGAACATTGCAGAGGGAACACGGATCCCGGTAGATACAGAGGTCTGGCTGACGGTCAGCATCGGCACGGATAGTCATGTCCTCAGTACCGGAGGCTGGTCAGGTGCCCCTCTGCCGACTGTCTCCACGGAAGAAACATCCGAGACCGCAGTACAGATCACCACAGAAACCGTCACCACGGATACCGATATGACGGAGACCTCCACGGAGCCGGAAACGGAAAGCACCGAAGTCACCGACCCAACAGAGGAAACTTCCTCCACCGATGCGACGGAGTTTTCCACCGAGACGCTCCCCACAGAGACCTTGACAGATACAGGATCCACGGAGGACAGCGAGGACAGCACAGAAACATCCTCCGAAGAAACGGAGGGAGCAACATCCGACGCACCCCCTGAGGAAACAGAAACGCAGGAGATGAGCGAGTCTCCCTCGGAATGAGCCATGCCTCGAAGCGGCAGAAATATCTGCATGTTTTTCTGCCGGCATTTGAATAGATCCCCTTTCTCCCTCCCATACTATGGTCGGAGGTGATAGCAATGACATCCAAAGAATTGCAGTATGTGGAGGATGCGCTCGGTCATGAGCAATTCTTCCAGTCCAAATGCAACGAAGCCATGTCCCAGCTGCAGGATGAGGGTCTGAGATCCTGTATCCAGCAGATGGCACAGAAGCACCAGCAGATCTTCAAAAGCCTGTACGGCTTGCTTTGAGAGGGGGTAACCACATGCAGGATCAGAATTTGATGGAGGACATGCTGCTGATCGAGAAAGGGGTATGCGACCTCTATCTGCACGGCACGATCGAGTCCAGCACGCCCAATGTGCAGCAGTCTTTCCGCACCGCACTGAACGAGTCCCTCGGGATGCAGGGACGCATCTACTCTGAAATGTCCGCAAAGGGCTGGTATCAGCAGGACAATGCAGAGCAGACCAAGCTACAGCAGGTACGGCAGAAATTTTCTGCATCGTAACAGAAAAAGCCCCCGGTCACGGGGGCTTTTCGCTATTTAATGTGAACGGAGCCGCAGGGGGCACCCCCCTGCAATACTGCCATTAGTTGACAGAACGCTTTACATACGAAGTATGCAGGATCTCATGTGCCTTGTGGCTGCCGGGCTTCTCCAGATACTCATCATAGAGCTTCTGTACATCAGGATTCAAATGTGACAGACGGAGCGTCTTGGCAGCATCCTCATCATACAGAGCCTTTGCACGCAGCTCACGCAGATCTGCAAAGTTGCGGACGCTTGCCGGCTGCTGCGGCTGACCGCCGCCATTGACACAGCCGCCGGGACAGCCCATGATCTCGATGAAATCTACCTTCTCCTCGCCGCTCTGTACCTTGCGGAGCAGCTCTCCGGCATTTGCCAGACCGCTTGCGACAGCGACCTTGATCTCTGTGCCGTTGATGTCGATGGATGCACGCTTGATGCCATCCGTACCACGGACTTCGTGGAATTCCACGACTTCCTCGTTATTGCCGGACAGCCAGCAGTATGCAGTACGCAGGGCAGCTTCCATAACACCGCCGGTCGCACCGAAGATGTCGCCTGCACCGGCAGACAGACCGAGCGGATTGTCGAAGTCCTCATCCGGCAGTGCTGTGAAGTTCAGACCTGCACGGCGGATCATTCTTGCCAGCTCACGGGTCGTCAGAACATAATCCACATCCGGAACACCGGCAGCGTTCTCATCCGGTCTGCCGATCTCAAACTTCTTGGCAGTGCAGGGCATTACGCTGACAACGACGATATCCTCCGGCTTGATGCCGAGCTTTTCAGCATAGTAAGTCTTTGCCACTGCGCCCAGCATCTGGTGCGGGGACTTGCAGGTGGACAGGTTGTCGGTCATCTCCGGGAAGTAATGCTCGCAGTATTTTACCCAGCCGGGAGAGCAGGAGGTGATCATCGGGAGCTTGCCGCCATTCTGGAAACGATCCACAAACTCGGTAGCCTCTTCCATGATCGTCAGGTCTGCGCCCCAGTCGGTGTCGAATACATCATCGAAGCCCAGACGGCGCAGTGCAGCAGCCATCTTGCCCTCTACATTGGTGCCGATCGGATAGCCGAATTCCTCACCCAGTGCGGCACGGACAGCCGGAGCTGTCTGGACGATCACATGCTTGGACTCGTCGGCGATCGCTGCAAAGACAGCGTCGGTGTAATCCTTCTCGGACAGCGCACCAACAGGACATACGGCAATACACTGACCGCAGGCAACGCAGCTCGTCTCGCCCAGACCCATCTCAAAGGCAGAGCCGATGTTGGTGGCGAAACCACGCTCATTCGGACCGATCACGCCTACGCCCTGCCACTTCGAGCAGACAGCAACACAGCGGCGGCACAGAATGCACTTGTTGTTGTTGCGGTACATATGCACAGCGGAATCATCTACCTCGTAGGTCGGTGCCTCGCCGGCATAGGTGTTCTCTTCCTCGATGCCCATCTCATTGCAGAGCGACTGCAGTTCGCAGTGACCGCTTCTGACGCAGGACAGGCATTTTCTGTCATGTGTGGACAGGATCAGCTCGAGGGTCTTTCTTCTGGAATCCAGCACCTTCGGAGAGTTGGTGCGGATCTCGGTACCATCAAATGCCAGCGGGTATACACAGGCTGCCACCAGACGGAAACCTCTGCCCTCGTTGATCTCTACCATACAGATACGGCATGCACCGATCTCATTGATCTCCTTCATGTAGCAGAAGGTGGGAATGTCCACGCCTGCCTGATGTGCAGCCTCCAGGATGGTGGTACCCTTGGGAACAGCAATCGCAATGCCGTTGATTTTTACATTAATATCTGCCATCTCAACGTTCCTCCTTAACCCTTGGAAATTGCCTTCGGGCGGCAGTTATCCATACATGCGCCGCACTTTACGCACTTTGTGGTGTCAATGACATAGGCAGCACGCTTCTTTCCGGGAGCGGTATAATCGCCCTGAGAAATTGCGCTGACAGGGCAGTTCTTTGCGCACAGACCGCAGCCGACACACTTCTCCGGATCAATGGAGAACATCAGCAGATCCTTGCAGACGCCTGCCGGACACTTCTTGTCAACGACATGTGCCTCGTACTCGTTGCGGAAATTCTTGAGTGTGGACAGAACCGGGTTCGGTGCTGTCTGACCCAGACCGCAGAGGGAATTTGCCTTGATATAGTAGCACAGTTCTTCGAGCTTGTCAAGATCCTCGAGCGTTGCATTGCCCTTGGTGATCTTGTCGAGCATCTCATACATTCTCTTGGTACCGATACGGCACGGTGTACACTTGCCGCAGGACTCGTCAACGGTGAATTCGAGGAAGAACTTGGCGATGTCCACCATGCAGTTATCCTCATCCATGACGATCAGACCGCCGGAACCCATCATCGAACCGATGGAGATCAGGTTGTCATAGTCGATCGGAATGTCGAAATTCTCTGCGGAAATGCAGCCGCCGGAAGGACCGCCTGTCTGGGCAGCCTTGAACTTCTTCCCGTTCGGGATGCCGCCGCCGATCTCCTCAACGACCTCACGCAGTGTGGTACCCATCGGCACTTCGACCAGACCAGTATTCTTGATCTTGCCGCCGAGCGCAAAGACCTTGGTACCCTTGGACTTCTCGGTACCCATGGAGGCGAACCACTCTGCACCGTTCAGGATGATCTGGGGGATATTGGCATATGTCTCTACATTGTTCAGGATAGTGGGCTTCTGATACAATCCCTTTTCAGCCGGGAACGGAGGTCTCGGACGAGGCTCGCCACGGTTGCCCTCGATGGATGTCATCAGCGCAGTTTCCTCACCGCAGACGAATGCACCTGCACCCAGACGCAGATCAATGTCAAAGTCAAAGCCGGAACCGAAGATGTTCTTGCCGAGTACGCCGTACTCTCTTGCCTGACCGATGGCGATGCGCAGACGCTCTACTGCGATCGGGTACTCTGCACGGACGTAGATGTAGCCCTGTGTTGCACCGATCGCATAACCGGCAATTGCCATTGCCTCAAGAACGACATGCGGGTCGCCCTCCAGAACGGAACGATCCATGAAGGCACCGGGGTCGCCCTCGTCGGCATTGCAGCATACATACTTCTGGTCAGCATCCGGTACGATGTCACGGGCAAGCTGCCACTTTCTGCCGGTCGGGAAGCCGCCGCCGCCACGGCCACGCAGTCCGGAATCCAGCACGGTCTTGATGACCTCCTCCGGTGTCATTTCCTTCACGACCTTGGCAAGTGCCTTGTAGCCGTCCTTACCGATGTACTCGTCAATACATTCCGGGTTGATGTTGCCGCAGTTGCGCAGTGCCACACGGTGCTGCTTCTTGTAGAAGCTCGTCTCGTTCAGGGACTTGATGCCTTCCTCGGTGACGGTCTCATTGTACAGCAGCTCCTTGACCGGGTTGCCGCCGATCAGATGCTCCTCAACGATCTGCGGGATATTTTCCGCAGAAATGCGGGAATAGAACGTACCCTCCGGGTATACGATCATGATCGGACCGAGTGCGCACAGACCGAAGCAGCCGGTCTTTACGACCTGCACCTTATCATGCAGACCTGCCTTGTCGATCTCCTCATGCAGTGCTTTCTCAATGGCAGCGGAGCCGGATGAGGTACAGCCGGTACCGCCGCAAATCAGGACATGCTTCTCGTATTTGCTGGCTGCTTCCTTGGAGTCTTCCTGCCGCAGCGCAAGCTCGGGATGCATTGTCTCACGAATCGCCTGGATCTCCTGCAACGATTTCATGTATATTTCCTCCTTGTTATGTAAGATCTGTCTGCCTACCCGTGCAGACAGGGACATTACTCATATTTTGCCAGAATGTCAGCGACATCATCCACCGTCAGTCTGCCGTAAACATCTTCATTGACGGTCAGGACCGGTGCCAGACCGCATGCACCGATGCAGCGGCAGGCTTCCAGAGAGAACTTGCCGTCGGCAGTACACTCACCGCCGCCGATACCCAAAACCTCCTGGAGCTTGTTGTAAATGTCGCCGGAGCCCTTTACATAACAAGCCGTACCGAGACAGACAGAAATATTGTATCTGCCCTTCGGATACAGTGAGAACTGTGCATAAAATGTCACAACACCATAGATCTTTTCGAGCGGGATCCCCATTTCGTCAGAAATGATCTTCTGCACCTCGATCGGCAGATACCCATAGATCTCCTGCGCCTGCTGCAGTACCGGCATCAGTGCGCCCTGGCTGTCCTTGTGTTCGGCGATCACAGCCCGCAGCTGAGCTTCCTGCTCGGGTGTGCCGCTGAAGGGAACCGTTTTCTTCGTTTTTTCAGCCATTGTGTAACCTCCCAGTTTGTATTGCATATACACGCCGCCCATACGGGAGCGTGCGTTTTGTATACCAATGCAGTCCGTCAGGAAAATGTTGCACTGGTTTACATGCTCGTTATTATTATAACATATGTTTTCAAAAAAATCTATCCGCAATCTCAACTAAGGCGGATTCAATTTCTTGTTGATTTTGCACAAAAGAGACAAGACTTCGTCAGAAAATGGCGATATTCAGGGAAAGGATCTGTAAAATTGGCATGCAGCACCGGTATGCGCATAACAGGCACGCACCCTGTCAGATAGAAGTGCGTGCCTGATCCTGTCAATGTTCCTCCTGTATCAGAAGTTCCCGGAGATCAAATGGCGTTTTCTGGTAAACACAGTAATTGAGCCAGTTGGAATACATCAGATTCGCATGGCACCGCCAGTTGAACACCGGTTCACAGCCCGGATTATCTCCCGGGAAATATTGATAGGGTATCTGGATATCCAGTCCCTTTTGCAGATCACGGAGGTATTCCTCCTTGAGCGTGTAGCGTTCATATTCATTGTGTCCGGTCAGGTAAAATTCTCGCCCGTTGCGGTTGGCGACGATATACACGCCTGCCAGCGGAGAGTAAGCCAGTATCTCCAGCTCCGGCACGTTCTCGATATCCTCCCGGTGCAGACCGGAATGCCGGGAATGCGGTGCCGGGAAGATGTCATCAAAGCCACGCAGTAGCGGGTTATCCGATTCTACCTTGTGCTGGAACACGCCGAACAGCTTCCTGTCCAGCCGGTATTTCGGGACACCGAACCGATAGTACAGCCCCGCCATCGCTGCCCAGCAGATGTAGATGGTCGAGTAGACATGCTGCTTTGTCCAGTCCATGATACGGCAAAGCTCCCGCCAGTAATCGACCTGCTCATAGTCGAGCTGCTCCACCGGGGCACCCGTGATGATCATGCCGTCATAAAAGCACTGCTCCACCTCCGGGAATGTCTTGTAGAACATATCCATGTGGCGCAGGGACGTGTTCCGGGAGATATGCTCGACCTGTAACAGCTCCACATCGACCTGCAAGGGAGAGTTGCTCAGCAGCCGCATGAGCTGTGTCTCTGTTTCGATCTTCTTGGGCATCAGGTTCAGGATCAGCACCCGCAGCGGACGGATATCCTGATGCTCCGCACGGTCGCTGCGCATGACAAAAATGTGTTCCTTTTCCAGTGTTTCATACGCCGGGAGATCCCCCGGGATGCGTATCGGCATACCGCATACCCCCTTTCACTTGCATGTCGGGCTGCCTTGATAGATCTGCCCCCATGCCATGCGGCAGAGGGGCAGTCGTTTTCAGCTGATACTATTGCTTGACATATTCCAGCGTGGTATTGCCGTTGTCCCATGTCATCTTATTGCCGGAAAATGTCACTGTATAGTCAGAAGACGTGCCATACTCCGAGTAGAAGATGTTGATGGTATCGCCGCTGAGCGAATAGGTGCCGCTGGTGTTGGTCGTCACAGGCGGTGCAGACGTGAGCGCAATGGTCTTGTCATAGGTCATGTCCTTGTTGAATGTGATCGTATCCGTGCCGTCTGACATGGTGCGTACCCATGTCCCGGCGACCTGATCGACAGCAATATCATTGCCGCCGCCGCAAGCCGTCATGCAGACGCAAAACACGATCACAGCCGTGAGCAGCAGCGTGCGTATCCGTTTCATGGACAGCCTCTTTTCAGACCGGATGAACGCCTGTCTCTGCACTGCCGTGCTTTCCATCCAGACCAAAGCGTTTGTCACGGCGTTTCTCAAAGAACTTCACTGCCACCTGACCGAACTGTGCATAGCTGAGGACATCTTCCTCGCTCTCTGCCCATTCAGCGCACTCATGACGCAGTTTTTCAAGCTCGGGTTCGAGCAGATCTGCCGGACGGCAGTCGATGGGCTCGGCATCGCCGATGATCTTCTTGCGGAACTCCGGGTCGATCGGCACGGGAGTTTGTCCGTACTCGCCACGGATCACGCCCTTGAATTCCTTGGTCACCATCTTGTACCGTTCGCCGTTCAGAACATTGAACACTGCCTGTGTCCCCACGATCTGCGAGGAGGGCGTAACGAGCGGCGGATAGCCGGCATCCTTGCGGACTCTCGGCACCTCAAGAAGCACTTCGTTCAGGAGATCTTCCTTGCCAGCCTGTTTGAGCTGGGACAGAAGATTGGACAGCATCCCGCCCGGTACCTGATAGATGAGCGCACCGGCATCCGTTGCCAGCATCTTGGGGTCGATCAGACCCTCCTTGATGTACTTGGCACGCAGATCCATGAAATAGGAACGGATCTCCGTCAGCAGCATCAGATCCAGTCCGGTATCGTAGGGCGTCCCCTGAAGTGCAGCGACCATGGATTCTGTCGGTGCATGGGAAGTGCCCAGTGCCAGCGGCGACATGGCGGTATCGATGATATCCACGCCAGCCTCGATGCCCTTGAGCAGGCACATGGAAGCCAGACCGGAGGTATAGTGCGTGTGCAGCTGGATCGGGATCTTCACATTGGCTTTGAGTGCCTTGACCAGTTCTTCCGTCTTATACGGTGTGAGAAGTGCTGCCATGTCCTTGATGCAGATGGAATCCGCACCGGCAGCCTCGATCTTCTTGGCATAATTTACATAATATTCCGTGGTAAAGACTTCCCCGGTGGTATAGGAGATCGCCACCTGTACATCGGCATGTTTGCCGTCACGGGTCGCCTTCTTGGCAGCGGAGATCGCCGTCTGGAGGTTGCGGATGTCATTGAGGGCATCAAAGATACGGATGACATCAATGCCATTCTCCACGGACTTCTGTACAAATTCTTCCAGCACGTCATCGGCATAGTGACGGTACCCGAGCATATTCTGTCCCCGGAACAGCATCTGGAGACGGGTATTGGGCATTTCTTTCCGGATGGTGCGCAGACGCTCCCACGGATCCTCGTCCAGAAAACGCAGACATGCGTCAAAAGTCGCACCGCCCCAGCATTCTACGGAATGAAAGCCTACCTGATCCATCTTGCCGAGGATCGGCTGCATCTCGTCCATGCGCATACGGGTCGCCAGCAGGGACTGGTGGGCATCACGCAGGACCGTTTCAGTAATTTTTACCTTTGCCATACTACAAAGTCCTTTCGTTTCGCTATTTTCAGCCAACAGTAGCCAGTGTGTCGCCGCTCTGGACGGTATCGCCCTTCTTCACAACGATGCTGGTCACCGTACCGTCGCAGGGAGCAACGATATCGTTCTCCATCTTCATGGCTTCGAGTACCATGATGACATCGCCCTTGGATACAGCCGCACCGCTTGCCACCTTGACATCGAGAATGGTGCCGGGCATCGGGGCGGATACCTTTTCGCCCTCGCCGACAGCGGGAGCCGGTGCAGCGGCAGGTGCTGCCGGTGCCGCAGGCGCAGCAGCGGGTGCAGCAGGAGCCGCCGGAGCTGCGGGTGCGCCCGCACCAAGCTCTTCGACAGCAACATCGTATGCCTTGCCGTTTACAGTCACATTGAATCTTTTCATCATCTGTTTACCACCAATCTATAGATTTTCAGTCCTCCGCCGTCAGAACGGAAGGTTAGAGTGCTTTCTCGGGAGATTTGTCACACGCTTGCCCTCAAGCATTGCCAGCGCACTGCAAAGCGTTTCACGCAGTGTCTCCGGTGTGACGATCTCATCCACAACGCCGGTCTGTGCCGCAGATCCGGCACTTGCAAGCGTTGCCGCATATTCCTTTGCAAGCTCCCTGCGCTTTGCCTCAAGATCCTTGCAGCCCTGGAGCTTGTCATGCCACAGGAATTCTACCGCTGCCTCCGGTGCGAGCGGAGCGATGCAGGCAGTCTCATACGCATAGGAAATGTCTGTATTGCTGCCCTTTCCGGCAAGCACCGTAAAGGCGGCACCCACTGCCGTACCCGTTACCACGGAGATCTTGGCGGTCGTTGCCTCCGCATAGCTGCCTGCAAGGCGTGTCATTGCCCGGACAGCACCGGCAAGCTCTGTCTCCGTATTTCCGGCAAAACCGGGGGTATCCACCAGCGTGATGACCGGGATGGAGAACGCATCGCACAATCTGACAAAACGTGCCAGTTTTTCGCAGTCTGCCGCCGTCAGTCCGGCATCCGTCTTGTTCGTTGCCGCAATGCCCACCGTGGCACCGTTCACAGTTGCCAGTGCCGTATAGGCTGCGTCAGCATAGGCGGCATACAATTCCGTCACGCTGCCGCCGTCAGCAATGCCCTGCACACAGGCAGTCAGCCCGCTGCCGCCGGCTTCCGGCGGTGCATATTCCATGCAAGGCACCCCTGCCAAATTGTTCACGGGCAGCAAATTGATGAGGGCACGCACCTGTGCCAATGCGGCATCTGTGTCGCTGACCGTGAGTGCTGCTGTGCCATTGGCGGCGCAGACCTCTGCACTGCCGGCATTCTTTTCCGCACCGGGCGTGAGGTACAATTCCGCATCCTCTGTCATGATCACAAGATCCGCCGTACATGCCATCACAGCCGCACTGCCATTGCAGACACCGGCGACCAGAGCGATCTGCGGCACCACGCCGGAAACAGAAGCCGCAGCAGACAACATGCTGCTGTAGGCGTTGAGGGAAACCGCCGTGCCATCCACGAAGGCACCATCTGAATCATAGATGCCGACCACGGGCGCACCGACCTTTGCGGCAAGTGCATAGAGCTTTGCGATTTTTTCCGCCTGTGCCATGCCGACAGCACCGGATACGGCACTCTGATCCTGTGCAAAAGCGCACACCGGGTTGCCGTTGACATAGCCGTAGCCTGTCACGGCACCTGCCGGGGCATCTTTCTCCTTGACATAGGCACCCAGTTCCTGGTAAACGCCGTCATCAAAAAGCGAGGCGAGCCGCTGTCTTGCAGGACTGGCTGCATTTTTCTCCATCTGCATAGTATCGTTCCTTCCTACTATAGATCACAGGGCAACCGGCGGTGCCGATCCTCTCTGCATACACTACTATCATACTATTTTTTTCGGTTTTTTTCAAGTATCTGCCGGCTTTTCCTTACATTTTTTGCAACCTTCCATAATTTCCGTAATATTTTCAAGTGTTTTTTCGTCATTTCTTACAAATCCCAACTGCCGCAGATGTGCCGACGGCTCGTCCATTGCAAAGACAGCCCGCTCCAGTCCCCGCAGTTCCGCCTTGAACAGGACAGAACGCACCAGCCCATCACATGCATCGGGATCACCGCCGTCCTCCACGGCATAGATCACGACCTGTTCCGGCTCGTAGGCATAGGCGATATAGCCGCTCACGGCACCGCTGTCCTCCACTGCCTCAGTGATATGCAGCAGCACATGCGCCGGGAGCTGTGCCCGCAGTGCGGCATAGGCGTTTTTATCTTTCTGTTCGATGATCTTCAGCATCCTGTTCACTCCGTTTCTGCCATGCTCTAAGGCTCGTGACTTTTCATTCTTTCCCGATGGCGTTCCGGATGGCACGCAGCTCCTCCGGTGTCAGGTCACGCCATGTGCCCGGTCTGAGCATACCGAGTTTCAGCGGTCCCACTGCCGTCCGGCGCAGTCTTGCGACTTCCAGTCCGACTGCCTCGCACATCCGGCGGATCTGGCGGTTCCTGCCCTCTTTGATGGTGATCTGTAACACCACCCGTGTCGGCTCATTCGTCAGGACAAGCACATTCGCCGGCAGCGTCTTGCGTCCGTCCAGGACGATGCCGTCCGCAAGCTGCACGAGCTGCTGTTCCGTCACCGGCGGGCGCACGGTCACACGGTAGGTCTTTGTGACATGGCGGCTCGGATGCATGATGCCATTGGCAAAATTTCCGTCATTGGTCAGCAGTAGCAGTCCCTCGGAATTCCGGTCAAGACGTCCCACGGGGTAGACACGTTCCTCCACGCCGTCCAGCAGATCCATGACGCAGCGGCGGTTCTGGTCGTCCGAGACAGTCGTCACATAGCCTCTCGGCTTGTAGAGCATGAGGTAACGGAATGTCTTCTTGCGTGGGATGGCGACCTTTTCACCGTCCACGGTGAGGATGTCCTTCGGTGATGCCTTGTCCCCAAGGCTGACAGGTCTGCCGTTGCGCTGCACCCTGCCTGCCCGGATGAGGGCTTCCGCCTTCCGGCGTGAACAGTAGCCCGCATCGGAGAGCAGCTTCTGTATTCTGATCTCTGCCATGGTTTCTCCTTACTGTTTACTGTACTCATTTCCCGTTCCCACGGTGCAGCAGCTTCTCCCAGAAGCTCTGCGCCGTCTGTTCGGGCTGCATTTGCGCATCTGCCGCTGCAAGGAGCGGGACAGATGCGATCTCCCTGTCCTGACAGACATACACCAGTTCGCCGAGGACATCGCCCTCCGACACCGGTGCATAGGTAAAAGGCGGCAGCAGCACCCGCACGGAAATGCCGGAGGCATCTCCGTTCCGGGCAGCCACGGTCACGGTCTGTGCCGCACGCAGGGGCACAGACGTTTCCACACCGCCGACGACTGTCTGTGTCATATTCTCCGGCAGCGGCGGTTCTGTCAGGCTGACCAGAGAAAAGCCATAGTCATACAGACGCTGATGATCCTGCCAGTCATTGGGATCTCCCAGCGTCACGCAGAGCAGCGTGATGCCGCCCCGCTCACATGCCGATACCAAGCAGCGTCCTGCCTCGTCCGTAAAGCCTGTTTTGATGCCGATGACACCGTCACAGAGTTTCAGCAGCTTGTTGGAATTGTAGAGCGTCCGTTCATAGGGCGGATCTCCGAAGCTGACAGTCGCCTCTGTCTGGCAGCAGATGTCCCGGAAGTCCGGGTTCTGCATTGCCTCCCTCGCCAGAAGTGCCATGTCATAGGCGGAGCTGCCATGTCCGGGTGCCTCCAGTCCGGAGGGCGTGACAAAGCAAGTCCTCGTCATGCCGATCTCCTTGGCACGGGCATTCATCCGGTCTGCAAAATCAGGGATGCTCCCCGCCACGGAAACAGCGGCGGCATTTGCCGCATCATTGCCGGACGGCAGCAGCATGCCATAGCACAGGGCACGGCGGGTGACGATGTCATTCTCCTGCAAGCCCATGGAAGAACCCTCCACATGGATGGCATCATTGTCCACCGGGAACTGCGTATCGAGGTCGCCGCTCTCAAGTGTGAGCAGCGCAGTCATGATCTTGGTCGTGCTGGCGACGGAGCGTTTTTCCTGTGAATTGGATGCATACAGCACCTCCCCGGTCATCATCTCCATCAGCACGCAAGCCTTTGCGGATGTTTCCGGTCCTGCCGCTGCTGCCCGTCCGGGCACCAGTACCATGAGCAGGCAGCACACAACTGCCATTGCCAGACACTTCTGCATATCCTTTTGTCCTCCTTCTCCGGGATGCGTTTGCTGCGATCTTCCGGTCTTTCCGGGATCCGTACTACATCCTATGCGGACAGGGGGCGGGATATGCGGGCAGGCTTATTCGGAGACCAGTTCGCTGTCCACTTTGGGCAGATCTTCTGCCGGTTCCGTTTCCTCCGGGGCATCGTCCTTTTTCTTCTTGCCGAACAGACCGGAGACCTTGTCGATCAGACCCGGCAGCATATCGAGCAGCACATTGCCCTTGTCGGCACCCATCGTGAGCTGGATCAGCTCCACATCGCCCTGCTTGACCACAAGGAATCCCACCGGCTTGACGCTCATGCCGCCGCCGGCACCGCCGGCAAAGTACTCCTTGCTGGTTCGTGTCGGCAGATCGGATCCGCCGGAGGCAAAGCCCACAGAGACCTTGGAGACCGGGATCACCGTTGTGCCGTCTCCGCAGGTGATGGGGTCGCCGAGCATGGTATTGGCATCGACCAGACTCCGGATCTTCTCCATACTGATTCCCATATAACTGTTGATCGCATGTTCACTCATTGCAGTTTACTCCTTACTGCGGCACTGCCGCGGATAGATTTGAAAGCTGCCACAGCAGCTGTTTTACAGATGGGGACGGCAGTCCTCCTATCCCGGAAGCTCCGGGTCAGATACGGGGGGACTGCGCCGTTGTTTTCCGGGCACGGCAGCGGTCTTTCAGGAACCGTGCTGCCAGCCAGATGCCGGCGGAAAGGACGATGCCGACATTGACTTTTATGCACACATCGGCATTCCACTGGCTGGTGTCCCGTGTGTAGTCGCACCGGACGAACAGTTTGCGCTGTCCTGCCCGGAAGGTGTGTGCTGCGTTGCCGATGAGCGGCTCAAGCAGCGCATAGATCATGCCATAGAGACGGGCACAGTCTGCGGCATCTTCTCCGCCGACAATGATATCCGTTTCGATCCGGCTGAGTTTGACAGACCAGAGCAGCCGTTTCAGCGGCGGCGGGAGTGCGGCAAAGGCACTTCCTGCCAGATCTGCCTTTTCCGAAAGCCCCTGTATCAGTTTCCGGAGCTTGTCCACCGCAAAGTCCTTGTTTGCCGGTCTCTGTTCCTCCTGCGCCGGTTCGGTTTCTGCCGCCTTGTCATCCTCGGTAGGCGTTTCAGCAGGTGCCTGTGCATCCGTCTGCGGGGGCGTTCCCTCCGGCGGCGTTTCTGCGACAGTTTCCTGTGATGCATCCGTCTCCGGCATGTCTTCTGCATCCGGGGCAGTATCCGCCGCAGCATCCGTCTCCGGGGCAGCGGACTTTTTCTCCGGCTTCTTTTTCCTCGGCAGGATGCGGATACCCAGATACCGGATGCTCCATGTAAAGGCATTGTCCCAGTACCGCAGAGAGATCACGGCATTGGACAGGCAGACCGCCAGCAGCAGGACAAGCAGCACGAGCATAATTGTCAGAAAGATCCTCATGTGCTGTCCACCTGACTTTCCTGCGGCTCCGGCGGCACTTCACCGCCGTCCGGTGCCATGTCTGTGTCCTCCTCGGCAAAGCTATCCAGCTCCCCGGAAAAGTCCTCATCCGGAGGTTTTCCGGCTGGGACAGGCAGATCCTCGAGCGAGGAAAGCCCGAATGTCCGCAGAAACAGCGGTGTCGTCCGGTATCCTATGGGATGTCCGGGCACATCGATGCGCCCGGCTTCTTCGAGCAGCCCCTTTTCCACAAGGGAGTTGACCACGGAGGAGCTGTCGATGCCCCGCACCCGCTCCACAAATCCCTTGCTGGCGGGTTGGTTGTAGGCAATGATCGTGAGTGCCTCCATGGCGGCACTGGTCAGCGGCTGCATCCGCTTCTGTTCCATTGCCGCACGGATGAGGGAGGAAAATTCCTCCCGTGTGCCGAGCTGATAGCATCCCCCGAGGCGGAGTACCTGAATGGCACTGTACATTTCATCATAGCGTGCCTGAAGTTTGCCCATCAGCAGAACGACCTGTTCTTCGGGGATCTCCAGTACCTGTGCCAGCCGTGCCGGGGCGACCGGTTCTCCCGCTGCGAACAGGATGGCTTCCGCCGATGCGATCAGCCTTTCCTCCATCAGCTGCTCCTCCTTTCACACATTGTCAACAGGGAATTGTCTTCATTGAGCCGTATGCGCCCGAAGCGTGTCAGCTCCAGCACTGCCAGAAAGGTGGCGACCCGTGCCGACCGGTCGGTCACGCCCTCATACAGGGATGCGACGGTCACTGTCTCTCCGCCGAACAGCCGGCGCAGT
The DNA here is from genome assembly GCA_947627945.1 of uncultured Clostridia bacterium. Classification (GTDB taxonomy): domain Bacteria; phylum Bacillota; class Clostridia; order Oscillospirales; family Ruminococcaceae; genus UBA3855. The sequence goes on along the minus strand of CANQYC010000001.1, from coordinate 31,679 downwards.
ACAAATACGACCTTGGACATCACCGAGACCACACGTTCCTGTGTGACCGTGTCGGTGATCTTTTCCGACAGTGCCCGCCCGTTCAGATGCGCCTTGCCGAGCCGGGCAAGTGTCTGGCGGAGTTCCTCCGGGTCATGCGTCAGTGCATAGTCCTGATTCACCTTCGGGAGCTGCATGGGGGAACGGACGAAGATCACGTTCCCTGCAAAACGCTCCCGCAGTGCCTTTGCCGCCTCCTGACAGAGGGAGTATTCGATCAGGGCACCCTGCAGCTCCTGACGGACACGCTCCGCTTCCTCCGGTTTCGGGAGCAGCGAGGCGGTCTTGATGTAGACGAGACGGGCTGCCATTTCCAGAAATTCCCCGGCAAGCTCAAAATCCTGCTCCTTTGCCTGCTCGATGTAGAGCAGATATTGTTCCAGGAGCTTGGTGATCTCGATGTCATAGATATTGAGCTTGTGTTTGGAGATCAGGTGCAGCAGCAGATCGAGGGGACCCGTGAAGACCTCAAGATGAAATTCGATCGCCATGTACTACATCACCACCGGTACCCATAATGTCAGCAGACCGAGCAGCCTGTACACAAGCTCACAGAGAAAGCCCAGCGGCGTACTGAGGATGCCTGTGACCATCAGTACCATGACTGCGGCATAAAAATATGCCTGATTGCGCATCATGAACAGTTCCGCACGGGGCGGCAGGAAAAAACTCAGGATCCGGGAGCCGTCAAGCGGCGGTACGGGGATCAGATTGAACAGGCAGAGACTGATATTGATGAACACAAAGTAGTAGAGCATCACATAGACATAACTCATCGTCTCTGTCACAGGTGCGCCGATCATGCGCATGACGACCATGCCGATGTAGGCGGCTGCAAGGTTGGTGAGCGGTCCTGCGGCAGCGGTGATCATCATGCCAAGGCGGCGTTTCTTGAAATTCATCGGGTTGACAGGCACGGGCTTTGCCCAGCCGAAGCCATAGAAGAACAGCAGCAGTGCGCCAAATATGTCAATATGCGCCAGCGGGGAAAGCGTCATTCTGCCCTTGTCCTTGGCGGTGTTGTCGCCGAGCTTGTAGGCGGCGAATGCGTGTGCGCACTCATGCAGCGGATTGATGAGCAGAATGACCATCAGGCGGATAAGATACTGCAATAGTCTTTCAGTTGACAGGATACCCATATGATTCCTCCGTTTCGGGGGCATTTTCCGGATATAACGCCCGGAAACACGGCTCTGCGATCGCAGTTACTTCTTATATTATACTACAAACTGACCGGCAATGCAAGTGATTTTGCACAATTTCTCCCGGTTTTTCCTTTCACTAACAGAGATTTTCCCGAAATTCCGTCATTTTTCACGGTGGAAAAAATTTTTTTGAAAAAATGAGAAAAAACACTTGCATTTTCAGGGAGAATCTGCTATAATATAATACATGGGCGTTTTTTTACATATTGAAGGAGGTGTGTTTCATGGCAAAGTGTGAGATCTGCGGTAAGGGTGTGACGTTCGGCAACAAGGTGTCCCACTCCCACAAGTTGTCCAACAGAGCTTGGAAACCCAATGTACAGCGTGTGAAGGCAGTTGTGAAGGGAACTCCCTGCCATATCTATGTATGCTCCAGATGCCTGCGTTCCGGTAAGGTAGAGCGTGCATAAGGTTCTGGAAAACAGGAAAAGATTCAGGAGCATTTTTGCTCCTGATTTTTTTGCCCTGCTGCATGGCGCAGCGGGGGGCGTTTCTCTTTTTTCAGCCTGAGACAAAATAAAATAAAGCAAAACCACATCTTACTTTATTTTTCATATCTCATCCGCCGGAAAACCATAGCAATTGTCGCTTTTCACTAAATTTTTAGTGATGTTGTCAGAAAAATATCGCACTTCTGCATCTTGACAAAACCGGAGAAAAGGAGTAAACTAAGTATTGTAAACAGCAAGGACGCTGGAACCATCGGATGGTAACGGATGGTTTCAGCGTCTTTTGTTTATGCCGGAAACGGTACCAACCGGCATTCTATCATTGAGAGAGGATGAGCTTTTATGGATGTCAATGAAGTAATTGCACAGGCGGATACGGAAATATTCGGTATCTGGTATCTGATCGGTGCTGCACTGGTATTCTTTATGCAGGCAGGTTTTGCCATGGTGGAGACTGGATTTACCCGTGCCAAGAATGCCGGCAACATCATTATGAAGAATCTGATGGACTTCTGTATCGGTACAGTCGTATTCAGTTTCCTCGGTTTCGGGCTGCTGCTCGGAGAGGATGCGCTCGGCGGATTCATCGGACTGCCGACCATCGGCATCTTTTCGGACTATGCAAACTTTGACTGGAAATCTTTCGTGTTCAATCTGGTATTCTGTGCCACGACCGCAACCATCGTTTCCGGTGCCATGGCAGAGCGTACCAAGTTCCTGAGCTACTGTATCTATTCCGCAGTCATCTCCGCCGTGATCTACCCGATCGAAGCGCACTGGATCTGGGGCGGCGGCTGGCTGGCAGAGCTTGGTTTTCACGATTTCGCAGGTTCCTGTGCGATCCACTATGTCGGCGGTATCTCCGCCCTCATCGGTGCTGCGATCGAAGGTGCCCGTATCGGTAAATTCAAGCGTGACAAGGACGGCAAGGTCGTCAAGGTACGTGCGATCCAGGGGCACTCCCTGACGCTCGGCGCACTCGGCTGCTTTATCCTGTGGTTCGGCTGGTATGGCTTTAACGGTGCCGCTGCGACCTCCGGCGGACAGCTTGCAAGCATCTTTGTGACAACAACGATCGCACCTGCCGTTGCCACCTGCGTCTGCATGCTCTTTACATGGATCAAGTACGGAAAGCCCGATGTTTCCATGTGTCTGAACGCATCCCTCGCCGGTCTGGTCGGCATCACCGCAGGCTGCGATGTCATGGATGCTGCCGGTTCCTTTGCGGTCGGCGTCGTATCCGGTCTGGTCGTTGTCTTTGGTGTATGGTTCCTCGATCATGTGATCCATGTCGATGACCCGGTCGGTGCCGTGGCTGTGCATCTCTGCAACGGTCTGTGGGGTACCTTTGCCGTTGGTCTCTTTGCGACTACATCCGTCCCCGGCAATGACACTGTACAGGGTCTGTTCTATGGCGGCGGTCTGCATCAGCTCGGCATCCAGTGCCTTGCATTGCTGACAGTCGGCGCATGGACGGCTGTGACCATCGGTGTGACATTCTTCATCATCAAAAAGACCATTGGTCTGCGTGCCTCTGCGGAGGAAGAGATCGTGGGTCTTGACCTGACAGAGCATAACCTCGCAAGCGCATACGGCGACTTTGCACCGGCAGCAGATACCATGATCACCGCTACCCGTCAGGCACAGCGTCACGATGTCAACAGCGAGGAGCTGCAAAAGGTATTCGGCGCAGACGCACAGAAACTGTCCGGCGGTACGGCACAGCAGGCATCTGCCCCGATCCCGGAGATCTCCGTGGCTCGTGAGGGTGCAAAGCTCACAAAGCTCTCCATCATCTGCCGTCAGGGTAAACTGGAGGAGCTGCAGACCAATCTGGCTGCCGTGGGTATCGACGGCATCACCGTGACACAGGTACTCGGCTACGGTACACAGATGGGACATACCGCCTATTACCGTGGTATCAAGCAGGAGCTGCCGACACTGCATCCGAAGTTCAAGGTCGAGGCAGTCATCACCAAGGTGCCGCTTGAGACAGCACTCGAGGCTGCACGCAAGGCACTGTATACCGGCAACATCGGCGACGGCAAGATCTTCATCTACGATGTGGAGGATGTTGTCAAGGTGCGTACCGGTGAACGTGGCTATGATGCACTTCAGGATTCACCGCAGAAGAAATGATCTGTCATTTTCCCCCCTTTTGAAACAGAGCAGACCCGGTTTGCACCGGGTCTGCTTTTTTGTCATACTGCCTTTTTAGAGGAACTCTGCGGATCCAAGTTATTTTACTTCACAGGAAATTCACTGATCAGCTGTACACAGTACTTGAGAATGTTGAGAGAATCCACAGACTCTATCATACCGTTATCATCTACGTCTGCATTTTGCAAGCCCTGTTCAGAAACGGCGTTCGTGTCGCCAAGCAGATACTTGTTCAGCTGGATCACGTCAGAAATGGAGATCTCATTATCCTCGTTGACATTGCCGTAGTCCTTTGTAACGGATGGCGTTGTCTCGGTCGGTTCGGGCGTCTCGGTCGGTGTTTCTGTCGGCTCGACAGGCTCTGTGCTGCTGCCATATCCGATCGCCGGAGTCGGGATCTGTGTCACGCCCTTCTGCATATGGTAGCCGATAGAAGCGTAGGTACCGTTCTCCGGCGTCTCCGCAAAGCCGTCCGGCTGCGGGGAACCGTCCTCGTTACGCCATACCTTGTGGAGATCTGTCCCCATCTCCGGTGCATGCAGAGAAATGAAGTCCGTTGTCTCCGGCGTGATGACATCGCCCAGCTTGGAACCGTTCTCCATCGTCTCCTGCGTTGCCAGATAATACTTGCTGTTGTAGTAGATGGAATTCTTCATGGAGCCGACAAACTTGTCATTGGAGATCTTGATGCCGGCTGCGCCGGTCTGGGAAAGCAGATCGGTGTTGAGGTAGGACATCATATTCTCGAACGTCGCTGTTGTAGCACAGCGGTATACCATGTAGTTTGCCTTTCCCTTGCCGCCGACGCCGTTATTGTAGGCGGTGCAGTTCTTCATATCGCCGAATTCCGGATTGTTGTTATCCGTAAAGCCGCAGTTAAGGTTCTCGAATGCCAGACAGTTCTCGACCACATGGCGTGTGCCGATACCGCCGCCGCCGAGCTTGAAGCCGTTGCCGTCTGCATCGCCGTAGCCTCTGCCATCCTCGGTGAATCCATTCCGGAACGCAACGCAGTTTCGGATCGTGACTACGCCGATCGGTCCGGTCTCTTCCTTGGCATAGAGATCCCAGCCGTCATCGGAATTGTTGTACGAGAGGCATCCGTCAAAGACATTGCCCTCGCCGCAGGTCAGCTTTGCGGCAAATCCGTCGGCATTCTCCATCGTTGCCTCATCGCAGTTGTTTTTCGATGTGCAGTTCTTGATGAGGTTGTCTGACGGCCAGTCCGCAATGGCAGCGGCATCCGTTCTGTACCGGGAGATCTGGAGACCGGTGTCTTCATTGTCATTAAAGACCATCATTTCGATGATGTTGTGATCACCCGAAAGGAGCATGCCGTTGTCGCCTGCCTGTGTGATCTCAAAGCCATAGAAATGCCAGTAGCTTCCATCCAGCACAAAGCCTCTTGCCGAATTGCCGACTGCCTGCCCGGTGAAATCAAAGACGACATCCGCACCCTGATATGCGGCGATGGTCTTGTACTTGCCGGCTTCACCGCTGTTGTTCTGGTCGATGAGGATCGTGTCGGTGTACTGGTATGTTCCCGCAAGCAGGTAGATGATGCCGCCTGCCGGAACAGTCTGGATCGCTGTCAGGACATCGGTCGGGTCACTTTCCGTCTTACCGGAGCCGCCGCCCTTGGGGGATGCGTAAATGACCTGCGTATAGGACACAGACGGTGTAACGACCGGATCTGTAGGCTTCGGGTCTGTCGGCTGCGGGTCCGTGGGCTGCGGTTCTGTGGGCGGTGCCTCTGTCACCGGAGGTTCCGTCACGGGCGGTTCTGTTGCAGGCGGTGTTTCGGTGGAATCTGTGAAACCGCTGCCGATGGCGACCACAGTGCCCTTATATGCCACCAGTGCATCTTTCAGTGCCTGATCCACGGTATAGCTTGCATCGTCTGCCTCTGTGAATGTCCACTTGAAGTCGCCGCCCTGCACACGTCCGGCATTTGCCATGACGATGGCGGGCACATCTTCTGCCGGATCCGGGGTATAGCTGTACATCAGGCTGCTGTTGGTATCGAAGTTATTATATGCCGTGCCGCCCTGCTTGGTCTTTACGGAGGAAGGCACCTGCTCATCACGGGAAGAAGCCTCATAGGCATCGAATTCCGTGCCGTCCTGCTGATAGGTGACATAGCCCTTCTGCCCTGTCATGTAGTTGCCATAGGACTTGATCACACCGCCGTCCTCGCCGGAGAAGGTACCCTCACCCTCTGCAATATCGGAACCCTGCATGGAAGCGAGCATCGGGTATTTGCAGTTGCGGAAGTAGTTGTTCTCGACAAAGACAGAGCATCCCATCGTTGCACCGACACCGTACTTGGCATTGCCGTCATAATAATTGTTGTAGCTATGTACTGTACATGTCCGGATGCGGGGATGGCGGGAGTCGGAATGGTCATACCAGTTATGATGGTAGGTCGCATAGTTCTCCGTACTCTCGGATTTCATGCCCTGCAGATTGCACTTGCCGTTGTCCCAGAAATGGTTATAGGAATGCGTCACATAGGTGGATGTCTTGGTATCCAATGCGCCGTCGCCCTTGACTTGATCGGCATCCGACCCGGCAGAACCGTAGAACATGTCGCAGTGATGTACCCAGATATGATCATTTTTCTGCTGCAATCCGACATTGTCCCCCTCGTCGGAGTCACAGTTCATAAAGCCGATGTTGCGCACCTCGACATTGGAGGAATTCTTGATGACAAGTCCGAAGCCATTGAATACCGTATCCGTGCCGATGCCCTCAACGGTCAGTCCGCTGACAGCGGCATCCACCATGAGATCGCCCTTCGGCATATCGGCAGGATCGGTGATGTTGCCGATCAGCCGCACGCAGAGAGGTCCGCACTTGGTATTGTCCTTCATGTTGGTGATGATGTTCTGCACGCCGGTCAGCTCCGTGTCAACGCCCTTTTTGTTCGGCATCGTCACTGTCACCGTGTCCTTGTTTGCCTCGGTGACATAGATAACGGTCGCATCGCTCTTAAGCGTGCCGTCCTCATTATAGGCACCGGAGGAGGTACCATTCACGAAGGCAAAGCCGGTGCGCTCATGTGCTGTGGCAGAAGCGGTCACCTCCGCTGCTTTGGAAGCGTCCTCCTTGCCGTCAAGGATCGGTACGATCCGGAGCGTGTGGCTGCCGGCTTTCAGACCGACCACATCCACACGGAAACAGCTCGGATACTGGCGGATCAGCATGCTGTCGACCTTTGTGCCGTCTGCATAGACATTGTAGCCGGATGCGCCGGAAACGGCACCCCATTCCGCATAGGCACCCTCCGCATAGCCTGCTGAGGCAGTCACCTCGACCGTGGAGCTGCTTGCTGTGGAAGTCAGCAGATCATTCGGCGTGATCGTCAACGCCTGTACACCAGCCATACCGACAGAGCTTGCCACTGTGGCAGCCGCCAAAAGTGCAGCCAGTGCTTTCTTCATTGTATTCATCTTCATTTGAGATGGACCCCCTTTTCTGTCTTATATGATTTCATTATAGCATTTTTTCCCATACATTGCAACTGGCATACTTAACAAAAAATTCACAATGCATTGGTAGTGTTGCACAAAAACAGTGGATATTTGTTGTAGTATCCTGATAAAACTCTACTCTGCGTAACATCTCTGCGATGAAAACGGAACGCAAAAAACAGCATTTTGGCAAGAAAAAAAGACCGGCAAGCGGTCTTTTTCTCTGTGTATCATAACACGATCTGAGTGACGGGACTTGAACCCACGGCCTCTACCACCCCAAGGTAGCGCGCTACCAACTGCGCCACACCCAGATCTTTATGGGGTATGGTGGCGACCCACCGTATTTCATTATAACACATCCGGATGCGTTTGTCAAGTGTTTTTTTACAAAAAAATCGAGGGCTTTGCTGCCATATATTGACAAGTGGATGTATATGGGCAGAAAACAGGCGCAGGGGGACGCTGCCCCCTGCATCACAACGATGCGCAGATATGGCTTATCTGACGCATTACAGAAGCGTGATCCCTGCCGCCTTGCACTGCTGCACCATCTCCTCCGGCCAGACAGATGCCTGTACCTCACCGATGTGTGCTTTCTCGAGCAGGAGCATGCAAAGACGGGACTGTCCGATGCCGCCGCCGATGGTGAGCGGCAGCGTATCCTCGGCGATCATCCGGTGGAACGGGAAGCGGGAACGGTCTTCGGCACCTGCCTCGGCAAGCTGGCTTGCGAGTGCCTGTGCATCGACACGGATGCCCATGGAAGAAACTTCCAGTGCCCGCTGCAATGTCTCATCCCATATAAACAGGTCACCGTTGAGTGACCAGTCGTCATAGTCCGGCGCACGCCCGTCATGGCGTTCCCCGTTGGACATTTTGCCGCCGATTTGCATGATGAACACGGTGCCGTGATCCTCGCAGATCGCATTTTCCCGCTCTCTCGGTGTCAGATCCGGATACTTCACTGCCAGATCTTCCGATGTGATGAACAGGGGAGACTCCACGATCTCCTGTTTCAGTACCGGGTAGCGGAGCTGTACTTTTCTCTTGGTATAGACGATCGCCTTGACGATGGAGCGGACGGTATCCCGCAGATAGTCCTTTGTCCGCTCGCTGCGGGTGATGACCTTTTCCCAGTCCCACTGATCCACAAAGATCGAATGCAGATTGTCGGTATCATCATCCCGGCGGATGGCATTCATATCAGTATAGATGCCCTCGCCCGGCTGATAGCCGTAGCGATAGAGTGCCATGCGCTTCCATTTGGCAAGCGACTGCACCACTTCGGCTTCCTTGCCGTTGATCTCCTTGATATCAAAATCGACCTTGCGCTCCACGCCGTTGAGATCATCATTGATGCCGCTGCCCTTTTCCACGATCAGCGGTGCGGTGACACGGTCGAGCGTCAGTGCAAAGGAAAGTGCCTGCTGGAATACATCCTTGATATATTTGATCGCATGCTGCGTTTCCCGCAGATCCAGCTTCGGGGCATAGCCCTCGGGAATGTATAATGATCTTGACACGCTAAAAACCTCCTGTTCAGTGAATGGCACCGGCAGTTCTCGGGTACTGGATAACGTCCCGGATATTGGCAACACCGGTCACATACATGATGAGCCGTTCAAAACCGAGCCCGAAGCCGCCGTGCGGCACAGAGCCGTACCGCCGCAGATCCAGATAGTCGCTGTACGGCGCAAGGTTCATGCCCCGCTCCTCCATGGCAGCGACCAGCTTGTCATAGTCCGCTTCACGTTCGCTGCCGCCGACGATCTCCCCGACACCCGGCACCAGCAGATCCACCGCTGCCACCGTCTTGCCGTCGGGATTGAGCTTCATATAGAAAGACTTGATCTCCTTGGGATAATTTGTCACAAATGTAGCACGCCGGAACACTTTCTCGGAAATGTAACGCTCATGCTCTGTTTGCAGATCACAGCCCCACTCCACGGGATACTGGAATGTCTCCCCGGACTCTTTCAGGAGCCGGATCGCTTCTGTGTAGTCGCAGACCGCAAAGTCATGGGAGATCAGGTCTTCGAGACGGGCGATCAGACCCTTTTCCACATACTGGTCAAAGAATGCCATCTCATCCGGGCAGGTATCGAGTACGACCCGGATAACATGCTTCACCATATCCTCTGCCAGTTCCATGACATCCGGCAGCTCCGCAAAGGCGACTTCCGGCTCGATGTGCCAGAATTCCGCCAGATGCTTCGGGGTATTGCTGTTTTCTGCACGGAAAGAGGGACCAAAGGTGTAGATCTTTCCCATGGACATGGCAGCGACCTCGCCTTCAAGCTGACCGGAGACAGAAAGCCCCGCACGCTTGCCGAAGAAATCCGCCGCATAGTACGCCTCGGCATCCGGATAGGTGCCGTCCGGTGCATAGCCGATGGTCGTGACCTGAAACATCTCGCCTGCGCCCTCGCAGTCACTGCCCGTGATGAGCGGTGTATTCACATACACAAAATTCCGCTCCCGGAAATACTCATGTATCGCCTGTGCAAGGATCGAGCGTACACGCTGCACGGCATTGAACAGGTTCGTCCTGCCCCGAAGATGCGGCATTGTCCGCAGAAATTCGAGCGTATGCCGCTTTTTTTGCAGGGGATACTCCGGCGGGCAGGCACCCAGCACAGTGATCTCCTCCGCATTGATCTCCACACCGCCGTTCTGCCCCTCTACGACCGTCCCCACGACCTTCAGAGACGTCCCGAGCGGCATCGCATCTTCATAGGCGATCCCGGAGGCTTTGTCAATGACGATCTGCAAATGCGGCAGGGATGTGCCGTCGTTGAGGGCAATAAATGCCATCGTTTTGGAGTTGCGGGAAGTGCGCACCCAGCCGCAGACGGTGACCTGCTGACCGAGGAATGCGTGATCCCTGAAAATCTCTTTGATATCTGTATGCTTCATAACTCCCATCCTTTCCGAAAAAACCAGATTTATTATAACACATCCGGAGCGATTTGTCAAGTGCGCAGTGTCTGCGCTCCCGAGATGCCTCCCAATGCCGCCTGTGGCGGCAAAGGTCGGCGCAGTGTCTGCGCTCCCGAGATGCCCTGTTTGTCCATTTTCTGCATCGCAGGGGGAGCTGACCGGGGAAATATGAATTTTCGTGCTTTTTTACAAAAATCCCTTGACGCAAATGAAATTTTTAGGTATAATAATAGTATGGACAGTTATCTCAGAAAGGAGGAGACCCATGGCACGAAAACAGATAAGACTCTGGCTGCTGCTCCCCGGTCTGCTGTTGGTCCTGGCGGGGGCGATATGCCTGATGCTCTGTTACGCAGGATCCCGGTTCAGTCTGTTCACCCGTGCAGCCAGTGAACAGCAGTTGACAGGCACACCGCAGTTTCTCCGGGAGGAGCATGTGTGGATCCCCCCGACGGAGCCGGAAACGGAGCCGGAGACCGAGCCGGTCTACACATGCGGCATTGACATGGCACATGTCCGCTCCTGTCACCAGTCTGTCTCCGATGTGGTCGGCTGGGTGCGGATACAGGACACGGTGATCGACTATCCCGTCGTCCAGACCACGAACAATGAATTTTATACGACACATGCATGGACGGGGCAGCCGAGCTATGCGGGTGCGATCTTTGCGGACTGGCGGTGCGATCTGGACGATACCGACAATGCGCTGATATACGGGCATAATATGGGCAACGGCACGATGCTGCACGCCATCAAGAACTACAAGGTCGAGGAATGGGGCATGGCGCACCGTTACATAGAAGTCGCTTCACTGGAACACCGGTATCTGTACAAGGTGCTTTCGGTCAATGTCATCAGCGGTGAAGCGGGGGCTGCCTTTGATTACTGGAACTACATTGACCTCAACCGGGAGGAATACCGCACCTACTACGAGAATATCCGCAGCACATCCCTCGTCTGGTACGGGGAGGATGACCCGCCGAGGGATTCGGTAGACCGTCTCATTGCTTTGCAGACGTGCAATACCGGTTCCCATGACGGGATGCGGTGCGTGGTATTTGCCCGGTGTATCGGGGACTTTACCGATCTGGAGAGCTATGCCCCCGCCGAGGGATACCCGGAGACACAGGTCGCCGTGCAGACGGCACCGGCATGGGAGAAACGCCATGACACTGACGAATGAACAGGTGGCAGCCCTGCGCTATTATACCGGGGATGTGACGGGCAGTGATCCTTTCTGGGGGAATGCAAAAGCGTATGTGGTGCTGAATGCACTGTTCTATCCGGGCATCATGACAGAACGTGCCAGAGCGGCAGAGGGGAAACGGCTGGATCCGGCGATCCTTGGGGAACAAGACCGCCTTTGCAGGCTTCTGGCAGTGCTGCTGTCTGTGTTCCGCTGCTGCAAAGCCAGCCAGCCGATGCATCTCTGCCGGGTGGAACGATTCTCGGATTATCTGCTGCACCGGGAACGGGGCGCAACGGTCTCGTTCACTTCCACCTCCACGGCGGGATTTTTGGATGCCTACCGGGACAGGCGGGGCATCGCCCTCATGCACTACCGGGTGCCGGCAGGGACGCCCTGCATCCCCATGGCGGAGGTGCTGCCGGTATATGCCAAGGCGGAGGAGGCGGAAGTGCTGCTCCCGCCCTTTCTGAAACTCACCTTGCAGGAACAGCCGCTCACTGCCGAAGAAGCCCGCATCTCAGATGCGGACGGGCAGCCGCCGGCGGTCGCTGTCACTGCATGGGCGGGCGAAATGCAGCCGCCGGAGCCATTGCCGCTGCCATCCGGAGGACGGCAGGCAGGGCAGCGTGTCCTGTGCGCACTGGCTGCCGGGCAGGAGCCGGATCCGGCGGATGCCGCTGCCTACAGCCGATGGAAGCGGGCGGTCGTCAGCCGGGCATGGTATGAGGCAGAACAGATCTCATGAAATAAAGAGGGGGCTGGACGCCCCCTCTTGTTGTTATGCTTTCCGCAGATAGCGGGATGTTTTTTTGCGCTTCTTTTTCTCATACATCATCTGATCTGCCTTTGTGATCATGTTGAACAGCGTCACACCCGGCTCGATGCCGGATACGAACGAACCTATGCTGGCGGACAGCTCATAGGGCTTGTGCAGGATGTGGTTGAGATCTGCGAGCCGCTTGGTAAAGGCACGTTCCAGTGATGCGGCATCGTCCTCACTCGTTCCGACACCGAGGATGATGAATTCATCGCCGCCGAACCGGGCACAGATATAGCTGCTGCCGCAGCAGTCCTTGATCACGCTGGCAAGCCGCTGCAATGCAAAATCGCCTTCCTTGTGTCCGAAATTGTCATTGATGAGCTTCAAGCCGTCCATGTCGATGAAGGAGATCATCAGCAGCTCCTTGCTGTCCTCACAGCGGCGGTAGAGCGTATCTGCCTCCCGGATGAAGCCGTTGCGGTTGTAGATGCCGGTGAGGGGATCAATGACATACAGTCTGTCAAGCTCCTCGATGACACTGTTGAGATGCAGCAGTTTCCGGATGTTTTCGATGGAATTGGAAATATTCATCATGATCGAGTGGCAGAGCATGCTCTTGGTCGGGAACTCGCTGTCCGTGATGATGTAATAGCCGAGACACCTCTCCCGGAAATGCAGCGGCAGGAAGAAATTGACATGCCCGCCGTCCTCCTGCGGGATCGGGAACATATCGCTGCAGTTGAAACTGTCCACACAGGCGATGCCTTCCTTTGACCAGATCAAAGGCGCATACATCGTCTTGGTATAGCCGCTGATCTGGTACTCGTCTGCCCTTGTGCCGAAGGCACCGTTCCACTCTGAACAGAGGCAGAGCGCACAGATCTCGCACTCCATCTCGTGCATGAATTCCCCGATCGCCTTGATGTTTTCCTCCGTCGTCTCCGTCTCTGCCAGCTCGGAGGTCATCCGGTTGAGCAAAGAGATGTCCGAACGGCAGCTGTCAATGACCTGATAGGTACTCTTTTTGTAGTTTTTGACATCCTCTGCGACGGCTTGGTTACAGCCGCAGCTCTCCATGAATACCGGCGTTGCCTGCAAAGAGATGACCTTTTCGCAGGGCTGTCCGGCAGTCACTTTCAGCAGCACTTCGCATGCCTTGTATCCGGCATCGTAGAGCGGACGTTCCACGGTCGTGAGTGCCGGGTAGTAATGCCTTGCATTGTAAGTATTGTCAAAACCGGTGACAATGACATCCTCCGGCACTTCGTAGTGGTTGCGCTCTAAGATGCGCATTGCCGCCAGTGCCATGGCATCGTTGGCACAGATGATCGCATCCGGCATCGACATGCCGGAGCGGAGCAGTTCACGGACTGCCCGTTCTCCGTCCACGGCACGGAATTCACCGAAATAGACCCTGCGTGCATCGACGATGAGCTTGTTTTCCGCCATGACATGCAGGAAGGCTTCGTATCTGTCCTGTGCCTCGGGATTGGAGAGCGGACCGGAGATGAAGTTGATCGTGCGTGCATGGTGCTTGGTAATGACATGCTGCACGATGTCACGCATCGCTCTGGTATTGTCGATCCGGATATTGTACGCCTCCGGGTCGTCATTGCAGTCAAGATACACTGCCGGGATGCCGGACGCCTTGACACGCTGGATGATCTTCTTTTTCTCTCCCGCATCACTGATGGTATTGGTCAGCAGGATGACGCCGTCAAATTTGTCATAATTCACAAGATTATAAATGTTGTACTCACCGATGTCAAAGTGGTTGCTTGCGATCACACCGCCGAACGCCGTAAAGCAGGAGATGTTCGCATTGCTGGCTTTCGCACAGCTCACGATGCCGTCAATCACGCTGTTCTGGTACTCTTCATCGATACCAGCCACAATGACGGCAAAGTGCGAGATCATTTCTTCCATAACAAAGGATCCCTCCAAAAAACACCTATGTTTTGTGTATATATAGTATACCATATTTTCAGGAAAAAGTAAAGGGGAAATATGCATTTTCCACAAAACATTTATCGGAGAAAATGGGGATATTTGGTATATGACAAAGATGCAGGGGCGAAGCCCTCGCATTAAAGCGGGGGTGCAGGGGGGCGAAGCCCCCCGCACTATCGCCCCCCTCCCCTTCAGGGGAGGGGGTCGGGGGGTGGGGCAAACCCAAACCCCCCCTTTATTCAATACCCACAGCTTTTTTTACAAAAACCCTTGTAATTTATCTGAAAATATGGTATGATATAAAGAAGTAAACAATGGAAAGTGAGGAACTGTCACATGGCAGAACCGTTTGTATTCAAAGTCAACCTCGGCGGCATGATCGACATTCTTGCCAATCACCTCTACAGCAGCCCGGATGTATTCATCCGGGAGCTGCTCCAGAACGGTACGGATGCCATCAGTGCCCGGCGGCTTGACGACCCCGGCTTTCAGGAGGGGCGTATCACGATCTCTGTCGTGCCCGGAGAAAGTCTGATATTTACAGATAATGGAAGCGGTCTGACCGAACCGGAGATCCATCGGTTTCTTGCCGTTATTGGGCAAAGCTCAAAGCGGGATCTCCAGACCGGGCGGATCTTAGAGGACTATATCGGGCGTTTCGGCATCGGGATGCTCTCCTGTTTCATGGTCACGGAGGAGATCATGCTGCGCACCCGTTCCGCTAAGGAACCGGAACATGCCTATGAGTTTCACGGCAGACCGGACGGCACCTACCGTATCACGGAGATACCTACGGGGGATGCTGCGGTCGGCACTGCCATCTATATCCGTGCCAAAAAGGGATGCGGTCAGTATTTTCAGGAGGAACGTATCTGCGAACTGGTGCGGTACTATGGACTTCCCCTGCCGTTCCCGGTCATGATGCAGACATCGGACGGCGAGTACCGTATCAATGAGATGCGCCAGCCGGGGGGATCGGCAGATGCCTCTGTCCTCGCACTCGGCAAACAGATCTTCGGGATGGATTTTTTAGGCTACATCCCGCTGGAATCGAAACAGGGGCTTTTCAGCGGCGTTGCCTACATACTCCCCCATGCCGTCTCGCCCCATGCCAAGAGCAGACACCGCATCTACCTGAAAAATATGCTCCTGACGGAGGACGGCGATGCCATCCTGCCGAAGTGGTCGGGATTTCTCTGCTGCTTCCTGAATACCTCAAAGCTGCGTCCCACGGCTTCACGAGAGGGCTTTTATGAGGATGATCTGCTCATCGCAGCAAGAGATGAGCTGAGCGAATGCATCTCGAACTATCTCATCCAGCTCAGCCGCACCGATACGGAGCTGCTCGAGGAGATGATCCGCATCCACTTCATGGCGATCAAGTCCCTCGCCTGCGAGGATGAGGTGTTTTTCAGGACGTTCATCCCCTTTCTGAAATTTGAGACGAATATGGGAGAGCTTTCCGGCAAGGAACTGCTCAAGCGGCGTGAGCCGATCACTTTTTCCAATGACATCAACCAATTCCACCGCACCTCCGCCATGATGCTCGCACAGGGGCAGCTCCTTCTCAATGCCTGCTATGTCTATGATGTGGCACTGCTGCGGATGTTACAGGAGTATGAGCCGGAACTGATCATCTGTCCGCTCGAGCTGACGACTTTTGAGGAATTTCTGGAAGAACCAAGCACCGACGCACAGGTGCAGGCAGATGGACTGGTGCGCACGGCAAAGGCACTGTTACAGGATTTTGACTGCGATGCGGCATTGCGGGCATTCTCGCCCTCCCAGCTCCCGGTGTTTTACATGATGGATGGAAATGCCGAGACCCTGCGGGAGATCCGGCATTCCAAGGAACATTCCAGCCCCCTCTTTGGAAATATGCTCGACAGCTTTGCCAGAGAGCTTGAAGAACACCGTGCCACGCTCTACCTGAACTGGAATAATCCGCTCATCAGGCGGCTTTCGGGACTGGAGGATGCGGAAAAGGTGCGTGTCTGCTTGGAGATCCTCTATGTGCAGGCACTGCTGACCGGACGGTTCCCGATGCAGGGCGGTGAAATGGCACTGCTCAACGACAACCTTATTCAGCTGATCGAATGGGGCACGATGTAACAGGAGGTAACGATATGCCGACCTTTGAACAGAGGGAACAGGATTTTCAGACACTGGAACGTGGCACGCCACGCCTCAATGCCATGCGGGATGCCATCCACGATGCTGATCGGCAGGGTACGCTGAGCTGGCAGTTCTGGTTCCGGTATGATTACATCAGGGAATCTGTGTTCTGCGGGGACAGGTACTATGCACTGATCATGTTCCCGGAGCTGCTCCAGCTCTATGACGATCATCCGGAGCTGCAGGAAGATCGGAATATCTCCTGGTCTATGCTCGTCACTTTCAAATGGATTATGGAGGCGACGGAGGAATTCCCGCAGATCTCACGTCAGGAGATCGACCGCTATTTCCGTCTCTACCGTCAGCGGTTACAGGAGCAGGGCTATTCCCTGAGCAGCTACTACATGAAGCGCAGCATGATCTATCTGCACATCGACAAGAATATCGCAGCGAGGGATTTTTTCCGGTTTCTGGAGGAACCGCTCGATTGGATGTCGGACGGCAAGGCATTGTGCTATAATTACCGGGTGGAATTCTACCTCTCCTTCGGGGAGGAGGAAAATGCCATCGAGGCGGCAAGACCCATTTTTGAAAGACGGCTCAAAGCATACTGTCTTCCGCATTCTACCCAGCATAAATTCTGCCGCTACTACCTGTACCGGGGAGAGTATGACAAGGCGGCGGAATATGCCCGGCAGTTTGAACGCCGTGTGGACGGTGATCCCTTTGACCTGCACCAGATCGGGACACTGGTGTCACTGTACAGTGTGACGGATCCGGAACATGCGGTGCAGATCTTCAACCGGAATTTCCCGCTTTGCAATGATTCCAAAAACCCATGGATGCAGATGCATTTTCTGATCGGTGCAGTGCATCTGTTTGATGCGCTCGCAAAGAAGGGACTTTCGGCACAGGCGGTACAGGTGCCGAAGGACAGCCCCGCCTATCCGGCAGTGTGTGAGAACGACCTGACAGGGCTGTCGGCGCATTTCTACCGCACGGCAAAGGCATTGACAGATCAGTTTGACAAACGCAACGGCACGGACTGTTATCTGCGGCGGGTGAGACATTTCCGTGATCAGCAAGAAACATAAAGGAGGAATATCACAGTGTTTGAACCTTATACATTGATGAAGCGCATTTCCGGCATGCCCCACGGCGCAGAGCGGCTGCGGGAGATCAAGAATGCGATACAGGCGGCGGACGAGGCGTCTGCCCATGACATGCGGCTGGGGTTCCGGTTCGACTACATCAAAGAGTCCATTTTTCACGGCGACTGCTATCAGGCGATCCTGAGCTTTCCGGAGCTGGTGCAGATCTTTGATGAACATCCTGAACTGGAGGACGATAACTGTCAGGATCTGATGCAGTGCTTCAAGTGGGTCGTGGAAAACTTGCAGGATTTCTATCAGATCAGCCGGGAGGAGATCGAACGGTACTTGGAGGAATTTGAAAGGCGCAGCAAAAAATACGGTCACTCCCTGCGGGTCGTGTACATGAAAAAGTGCAAATTCTACCTCGAAGCGGATCCCGATAAGGTGCCGGCATGCTATGAGGCATTCCACCGCTATCGCCGGGGGGCGAACAGCGACTGCGAAGCCTGTGAGATGAACTTTGACATGGAGGTCGCACTGCGGCTCGGTGACGAGGAGGAGGCACTGCGCATTGCCCAGCCTCTGCTGAACGGGGAAAAGCACTGTGCAGAGATCCCGCATGACACATACTGTCAGCTGGCGCACTATTATCTTTACAAGGGCGATCTGAACGAGGCGAACTATTACGCCATCCGCTGCCAGCGTCTTATCGGATGCGATCCCGCATTTCTGTCGATGATAGGCAAGCTCCTTGAGGTCTACAGTGCCACAGACCCGCAGCGTGGCTGGGTGCTGTTCAAGCAGAGCGTGAACGACTGGGTCAACTGCCATAATCCGCAGTACCGGATCAACTATGCACAGGGTGCCTACCGCCTGATCAAGACGGGCGCAGATGCGAACCGGGATCCGGAAACCAACACTGCTTACACCAAGAATGTGCTGCTGCGGGTGCTGCCGCTGCCGGTCACAAAAGAGGGGATCTCGCTCGATGCAGTAAGGGACTATTTCTATGCGCAGGCAAAGGAGCAGTCCGACAAGCTCGATGCCCGGAACGGCACGAGTTACTACAATGATCTGCTGTCCGCAGATCTTGCCTCTGCGGCAGAAAAATTCCGCCTCGAAGAGCCGTCAGGAACGTCACATGGACTTGTCGGAAGTGATCCGGCTGTGCTGGCGGTGACGATGCCGGAGGGCGTATCCCCCACCATGCAGGAGCTGGCGGAGCGTCTCCATATGCCGGAGGATGTTGAAGTGCTGAGCTGTGATGCGGATGAGGAGGAGCTGTATCTCATGCTGCGCAGAAACGGAGAGATACGGGAATACCGGCTCCGTGCGGCGCAGATGCCGCCGGGATTGCCTGCACGTCCATGCGGGGGATTTGAGCGGGAGTCGTTTGAGGAAATGCTCGGCATCCCGCAGAAATATCTGCTGGTGACAACGTACAGCGGGCAGCCGCAGCAGGACTACCAGTATGTCATGGAGCTGCTGTATCAGCTCTTTCCGGAAATGCTCGGTGTCATAGATATGCATACATGGCATGCCTATCCGCCGCTCTGGGTACAGTATGCGGCAGAAAATGCAGACAGCATCTCCCCGGATGACCTGTTCGGGATCCAGCTTTACGGGGAAGAAGTTGACGGAACAACGAGGATCTGGATGACGACCTGCGGTCTGGTATGTCTGGGCATGCGTGAGCTGGTGGTCGCCGGTGCATCGGAGGAAGTGTATTCCAATTATGTCGATCTGCTTGACGAGGCAGCGGGACAGTGTGTGATCAGAAATATGCTGCCGGATGCCGGCGAAGCATTCGGCTCCATGCGATCCGGTGAGCAGGAATATGCATTCTGCTGGGCAGATCTGGGATCGTACCGGGCACAATGTCCGGAGCTGCCGGAAGATCTTGGCAAGGAAACACCCGCCGGCATGCTGCTGATAAAGACGGATGACGGAGATGTGCTGCCGACAGAGGCAGGCGTTGCCGACGATGAGGAACACACGGACTATCCCCGGACGCATACGGAGTTTTTGCGTAAGATCCGCCTTGCCAAACAGACATTCCCACGGTTTGTGGAAGCACTTGCTGCGCCGTATGACCGGGCATTCGTCCGTGTGGAATTTGAGATCAGTGAGGAAATGGCGGAGAAGGTGGACTATGGCATCGAACTGCTGTGGACGATCGTAGAACGTGTGGAAAATGGCGTTGTGACCGTCCGTGTCGATCAGGAAGCGGAGACGCTCCCCGATGTCCATGAAGGAGATCTGATCGAGATCGAGGCAGACCGTGTGGCATCATGGGGCATCGAGCCGAAAGATGCCGACAGTCTCTTTACAGAAGTTTCTGCCTATATGCTCAGGAGGGATGCAAGATGAAAAGAACTGTCTGGTTTGCGGTCACCATTCTCGTCATGATCTGCATTTTGGGATTCGGGCTGCATACCCTGAACAATATTGACGAAGTCAACCAACGCCGCCGGGAAAAGGAAGCCGGAAAGGTCATCGCCTCGCAGATCGCTGTCACCACTGCCAATACCAGCATCTGGGATAAGCTGCGGGAAACAACGACCGTCACCTCGGATACCGTGCCGCCGGAGACGGATGAAAACGGGGATCCGGTCACGCTGCCGCCCGGAGAAACGCTGGCTCCGGATGAGACGCTCGCTCCGGATGAGACAGCACCTGCTGCGGAGGAAACTCCCGACAGCGCAGGGGAACTGCCGGTGGTGCCGGATGCACCCGCACAGGAGCAGACGACCACGGTGACGACGGTACAATAAGGAGGGATGGACATGAAGCCGAAAAAGAGTACATGGATGCGCATACTGGTGCTTGTGATGGTTCTGGCGATGTTTGCAGGTTTTATCATTCTTCCGCTGTTGCAGAATTGAAGAAAATGCTCCGCAGTCTGAAATGCTGCGGAGCATTTTGATGTATCAGCTTTTATTCCCCGCCCTGCAAGGCGGCGGCTTCTGCGGCGGCTTTCTCCCATATTTCGTTGTATGCGGCGGTCTTGACATAAAAATGCCCATTCCGGTAGGAGGAAAATTTCATCAGGGCATCCTGTGCATACAAGGTCTCGAATAAACGGATCTGTTCATATCGCCTGCAAAAGATCTTCTCCTGATAGATCTTGTACAGATAGGGTGCTGTCGTATACAACCGGAGATCTACACGCTCATCCAGTGCCGCAAGCGTCAGCGGGATCGTCCCGCAATAGCCGGACTCGATCACAAGGATCTTCTTCTCCCGGATCGTGCCGAGCAGCTCCCGGAGGATCCTTTCCAAAGCAGGATACCTGCACAGTACCTTCTGTATGCGGGGTTTGCAGTATGCGGAGAATGCCACATAGTCCGGAACACCGCTTTCCAGTGCCTCATACACGGGCAGCCGCAGGAGATCATCCACGCTCTCCCCGGCAGTCCGCCGCAGGAAGTCCCGGTTGATCACCCACGGATACAGGGCATTTTTGCCATTTACTCTGAAATAGAGATATGGCAAAAATGTGTCACGGAGCAAAAACACATATGCCGTGCCGGGCTGCCATGAGATCCACCGGCAGTAATCCCGAAAGCCGGCAAGGAACGGATCCTCCGAGGGGGCGGCGCACTGCTGCAGATACCCTGACAGCCGCCCGCAGACCGCCTCAATGTCCATTTCGGCAGTGCCGTATCTCACATCGGAAAATGCGGCGTTTTGGAGCGGGAACGGTGCCTCGCTGTGGGCTTTCAGAATGGCATGGAGCCTCGAAAGAACGGCATATTTTTCTTCGAGCGTGTGATTCAGCAGCGTATATCCCTCGTCGGACAGATCATCGAGGAGCTTGAGGAGCTGCTTTGCTTCGTACAGCTCCTTGTTATCCAGTTTCCTGCCCTCCAGCCTTTTGAGTGCGTCCGTATAATATTTCTCGTTGAATGAAAGAAATCCCATGTCAGTCCTCATTCCGGGGAAGATCTCTCACGGCATCGGGTCGCCGGCTTTGCAGTTCGCTGAAGAACTGTTTTTTCTCAACGACCGATATCAGGATATCCCCTTTGCTTTTTGTCATGATCTTGATCCTGTCCATGGAGGCAGCAAGGGAAGCCCAAGGCTCTCTGACGGCAGAAATACTGGTGATCTCATCGTAGGGGATGCGCTTTTTGATACATCCGAAGACGACAAGCAGTGCATCCGTCTGAAATGCCACATAATTCCGGACAACAATGGACAGGCACAGAAATTCCACGCAGATCAGCACCAGAAGCGATAGCACTGCCCCAAACAGATCCGGTTCTATCCACACGCTTACGATCAGGATGGGGATCTCGACTGCTGCCACAAGGGCGATGACCCCGTAGAACCACGGAGCGACCTTTCCTTTCAACCTCATGTTCCTGCCTCCTTGCGATGTGCTGATGTTATTATAACATAGATCAGATCTATTGTCAATATGCATCTTGCATTTTTCACGCCGCTGTGCTATAATAGATATGATCCGGCAGCAGGGGATGCCGGCAGACAGGACATCAGGATGGGATCTGAGAAACAAGGAGAAGCTATGTATCGTGTACTGATCGTGGAAGATGACCGCAGCATTGCGGAACTGATCAAAGAAAAGGCGCAGATGTGGGACATGGAGTGCCATATCGCAGAAAATTACCTGGATGTGATGGCGGACTTTGCGGCATATCAGCCCCACCTCGTTCTGCTCGACATCGGTCTGCCGGTGCGAAGCGGATACCATTGGTGCAATGAGATCCGGAAAGTCTCAAAAGTGCCGATCATCTTCATTTCCTCTGCCTCTGACAACATGAACATCGTCATGACCATGAATATGGGGGCGGACGATTTTATTGCCAAACCCTTTGACGGGACAGTGCTGATCGCCAAAATGCAGGCTCTGCTCCGGCGGGTCTATGATTTTGCCGGCGGTGTGCCGATGCTGGCGCACAGAGGCGCATTCCTGAACACCGGGGATGACACGCTCACCTACAACGGGGAAAGCATCCCGCTTTCCAAAAATGAATACCGTATCCTCCTCTGCCTGATGGAGAACAAAGGAAAGATCGTGAGCCGGGAGAAACTCATGGAAAGGATCTGGAAAACGCAGCAATTTGTCGATGAAAACACGCTGACGGTCAACATAAACCGCCTGCGGAAAAAGCTGGATGCCGCAGGTCTGAACGACTTTATTACGACAAAGATCGGCGTCGGGTATCTGGTGGAGTGAGAGCGGAGGATCTGTGATGCAACTGTTTTTCTCTTATCTGCGGCAGCGGCGGAAAGGGCTGCTTGCGTTGGTGCTTTTCTGCGCTGTGTTTGCCGTGAGTTTTATTCTGTATCATCTGCCGGTGCGTGCGCTGCTCTATCCGACGCTGCTCTGTATTATGCTCGGCACGGCGTTTGTGATATGGGATGTTTCCCGTGCAAAGCGAAAACATGAAGCACTGTCCGAAATACAGAAAATGAATGCCGCTCTGATCGATGCCCTGCCTGAACCGCAGGGCATGGACGATGCGGACTATCAGGCGATCATCCGCACATTGCAGCGGGAAGTGACCGATACGGCTGCCGTCTCGTCTGCCCGCTATCAGGATCTGGTCGAATACTATACCGTATGGGTGCATCAGATCAAAACACCCATCACTTCGATGCGGCTATCCTTGGAAAAAGAAGATACGGCACTTTCCAGAAAGTTATCCTCCGACCTGTTCCAGATCGAGCAGTATGTGGAAATGGTGCTGGCGTATCTCAGACTGGATGCGGACAGCAATGATTATGTGTTCAAAGAGTATGCACTGGATGAGATCGTCAGACAGAGCATTTCCAAATTTGCCGGAGAATTCATCGTCCGGAACCTCCGGCTGAACTATACGCCGTCAGGCGAAACGGTCGTGACCGATGAAAAGTGGCTTTCTTTTGTGATCGAGCAGATACTCTCCAATGCACTGAAATACACCCGTGAGGGGGAGATCCGGATCTCTCTGCTGAAACCGAAAACGCTCTGTATTGCCGATACCGGGATCGGCATTGATCCCGCTGACCTGCCACGTGTGTTTGAAAAAGGCTATACCGGTTTCAATGGACGTGCTGACAAACGTGCCAGCGGGATCGGGCTCTACCTGTGCCGTCAGATCTGTAACAACTTAGGGATCGAAGTCAGGATCACCTCGAAGCTCGGGGAAGGCACGAGCGTGTTTCTGGATCTCACACAATACAAGCTGAAAAATGAGTGACCTTACAAAACTGTAAGACAAAAGGCGGGAAATGTAAGCCGAATCCATTGCGGCGCATTTCCCGTTTCTGCTATACTATAAACATAAACTTGAATGGAGGAACGAGCCTTATGAGTATTTTGGAAGTCAAGGGACTTCAGAAAGTGTATGCATCCCGCTTCGGCGGCAACAAGGTCGAAGCCCTGAAAAATGTGAATTTCAGTGTGGAAGCCGGTGAATATGTTGCGATCATGGGCGAATCCGGCTCCGGCAAAACGACGCTGCTCAATATTTTAGCGGCACTGGACAAGCCGACTGCCGGCACCGTGATCTTGGACGGGAAGGATCTGAAACAGGTCAGGGAATCGGCGGTTGCCGCATTCCGCAGGGACAATCTCGGTTTTGTCTTTCAGGATTTCAACCTGCTTGACACCTTTACGCTCGAAGATAACATCTATCTTCCGCTGGTGCTGGTCGGAAAAAACTACAGGGAAATGCGGGAACGTTTGATGCCGATCGCAGAAAAGCTCGGCATCACCGCTCTCCTGAAAAAGTACCCCTATGAGGTATCCGGCGGACAGAAGCAAAGAGCTGCCGTGGCTCGGGCAATGATCACGAACCCGAAATTGATCCTTGCTGACGAACCCACCGGCGCACTGGATTCCCGCTCCACGGATGAGCTGCTGCGGCAGTTTGCGGAGGTAAACCGCATGGGGCAGACCATCCTCATGGTGACGCATTCCGTCAAGGCAGCCAGCGTATCCGGACGTGTCCTGTTCATCAAGGACGGCGAAGTGTTCCATCAGATCTACCGGGGCAGCGATACCGATGAACAGCTTTACCAGAAGATCAGCGACACGCTGACACTGCTTGCGACCGGAGGGATGAAACAATGAAGATCGGTTTTTATCCCCGTCTTGCGGCGGACGGCATCCGGAAAAACAAGAGGATGTTCATCCCGTTCATTCTCACCTGCGCCGGCATGGTCATGATGTTCTACATCATTATGTATCTTGCCGTGAGCAGCGTTCTCGACCCGATCATCGGCGTGGAGACGATGAGGCAGATGTTCGCACTGGGGAGCTGGGTCATTGCCGTATTTGCCGCAATTTTCCTGTTCTACACCAATTCCTTTCTGATCCGGCGCAGGAAAAAGGAATTCGGACTGTATAATATCCTTGGCATGGGAAAGCGGAACATCGCACGGATCCTCTTTTGGGAGACACTGATCATTGCCGTGGTCTCCATTGCCCTTGGTCTTGTCGCCGGGATCGCCTTTTCCAAATTTGCCGAACTCGGCATGGTCAATGTCATGCATGGTGAAGTGACCTATGATCTGTCAGTCTCCGGGTCAGCCGTTGTCAGGAGTTTGCAGGTATTTGGCGTGATCTTTTTTCTGCTGCTGCTCAATTCCATCCGTCAGGTGCGGTTTTCCAGTGCTGTCGCTTTGCTCCGAAGTGAGAATACAGGCGAAAAACCGCCCAAGGGCAACTGGCTGTTCGGCATCCTTGGGGTCGTGCTGCTGGCGGCGGCGTATTATCTCGCTGCGACGATCGAAAATCCGGTCGCTGCGCTGTTTGTGTTCTTTGTCGCAGTGATCATGGTCATTGTCGGCACCTACCTTGCGATGATCTCCGGCTCCGTTCTGTTTTGCCGGCTGCTGCAAAAGAAAAAGAGTTATTATTACAAGCCGAATCATTTTGTCTCTGTCTCCTCCATGGTCTACCGTATGAAGCGCAACGGTGCGGGGCTTGCATCCATCTGCATTCTTGCCACGATGGTGCTGGTCATCATGGCTTCCACAGCCTGCCTGTATTTCGGTGAGGAGGATGCCATCAATTCCCGGTATCCGAGGGACATTGATCTCGAGTTTCGCTTCGATGAGCTGTCTGACTTTTCGGACGAACGCATACAGACACTGCAGGACGGCGTTTCGGAGGAATTGGAGGCAAGGGGCGTCACGCCGGAAAATGCCTATTGCTACCGCAGTGCCAACCTTTACGGGGTGGTCAGGGACGATGGCGTAGAAGTAAACAGCGCATTGATCAGCGAAGCAGAGGCGATCAACTCCTCCTATCTGTTTTATTTTGTCCCCTTGGCGGATTACAATGCGGTGATGGGGACAAATGAAACGCTTGCCGACGGAGAAGCACTGCTCTATTCCTACCGGACGGATTTCGACAGTGATCAGATCTCCTTCCGGGGCGGAGAATCGTTTCATGTCAAGAAGAAGATCGACGCCTTTACCGGCAGCGGCGACACTGCCATGGACATGCTCAGCAGTCTCATGCTCGTGATCCCGGATCTGGAGACCGGATTGCAGCAGATCGACAGCATCGCAAATTATAACGGCAGCAAGCTGCTGCAAATGAAGTGGATCTGCAACTTTGACACGGAAATGGATACGGAGGGACAGATCAGACTGTATCATGCGCTGACCGATACGTTCACGAACGATGCCGTCAAGGAAAAGCTTGGCTACACCGCTGTCTATACGAGCAGTCAGGATTTTGAACGTGAAGATTCCTACAGTTTATTCGGCTCTCTGTTCTACCTTGGCATGATCCTGAGCCTTGTATTCCTCCTTGCCACGGTACTGATCATCTACTATAAGCAGATCTCCGAGGGGTATGAAGATCAGGCACGGTTCGCCATCATGCAGAAAGTGGGCATGACAAAGCGGGAGATCCGGAAAAGCATCAATTCACAGCTGCTCACAGTGTTTTTCTTCCCGCTCCTCCTCGCTGCGATCCACATGTGCTTTGCGTTCCCCATCGTCCGCAAGCTGCTGTTGATGTTCAATCTCAGCAATGTTGCGCTGTTTGCAGCGACAACGGGAATCAGCCTGTTCGTGTTTGCCGTATTTTATACCATTGTGTACCGGCTTACGTCCAATGCCTATTACAAGATCGTCAGCGGTGCACGGGAGGACAAATGATGAGACCGGACAATTGCATAAACGGCGGTCTTGCCATGCCGGCGATGCCGTCAGAACACTTTGATTTGATCACATCGCCCGCCGGAAAGCAGCCGTCCCGCATCAGAAAAATTGCCCTGAACGGCGTGTTCTGCGTTGGCATGGTGCTGATCGGCATTCCAGCCATCCCGGCGGCGATCCTGATCGGCGTGATCTATCTGATCGCACAGGGCGTCAATTTCCTGATGGACAAGATCGCAAATGGATGATAAATGAGGGCTTTGCCGTATAAATGGCAAAGCCCTCTTGACTTTTCCAGTATCCTATGATAAAATGAGGATAGCATGCGAAAGGAGCGATCGTTATGAAACTGACAAAAGAGGATGTGCTGAAAGACATTGCGGCACTTCCTGCAAATTATAAAACGAAGGACATTGATAAGCTGATAGCCGGATATGTGAAAAACAAGGCGGATGTTTCGGCTTTGCGGGCGCATATCCTTGCCGAGCAGCGGCTCCACAGGATCTATTTCTATGTGTCGCTGAAACAGATCAGAGATGTGCGGGAAAGAATGGACTTCATAGACAAGAATCTGTTATTTGAGGACTGGTGGCATACGGACGAGCTGATCGGCTTCGTCAGTGATCTTGCATTTGATACTGCACTGACATATGCGCAGCGGTACATCCTCTCCGGGGATCCGTTCATCCGGCGGTGGGGATATGTGATGTTTATCTCAAAGCTCTGCCGGGGGCATGCCAGTGAGCTTCTTCCGCTGATGAAAAATGACGAAGAGTATTATGTCCAGATGGGCGAGGCGTGGCTGATCGCCGAACTTGCGGTCTGTGCGCCTGACAGGGTCTATGAATGGTTCCGGCAGAATGATCTGCGGTACTCCATCAACGGCAAGGCGATCCAGAAGATCTGCGACTCGTATCGTATTTCGGAGGAATGGAAAGTCAGATGTAAGGGGCTTCGGGAGACGGTGAAGCTGAGGGGGTGATTTTTTGTGTGGAGGGATATCAACACCATTCGCATATGTATAGTTTTATCATATCCCGCAAAATATCAGTCCCGTTTTTGTGCATATCCACAAAAAGTGATAAATTCATCACTTTTCTATTGACATTGGGAATACCATGTGATATAATTATCACATAAAGTGGTTTATTTGTCACTTGAAAGGAGAAATTTCAATGTCTGAAAATGAAAAAAATGCTGTTCAAAAACCTGTCATCTCGCTTCTGAGCTACCGGAAAAAGCTGGCTGTTATATTCGGGCTGGGGCTGATAGCGGCGGTAACATTCGCCGTTTTCGATCACTTCAAAATGGAAAGCGACCTTATAGCCATTATTCTGCTGATAATTATTGTTGCCGTTTTCTTTATGTACATGAGGATCATCATTAAATACGATGTTGAGAAAGACGATGAGCTTTCAAATATCAATATGCTGAAAGTACACGATTTTATGATGAGTACGTTTATTGCGCTGCTTGCAGTGTTTACGATCGTAAGCTATCTGGTCGATATGAAGTTTACGCTGCATTTTGACAAGACTTCTATCGGCAATGCGTGGCTTATCATTTGGGTGAGCTATCGTTTTCTGCAAAACCTGCTGTTTGTGCTTATTGAGGGCAAAACAGAGGGCGAATAACGATATAACTATTAAGGTGGGCAAAAAAATGATAAGAAATTACAGGAACAAACATTATACAATAATATTGATGATGGTAGTGCTGGTGGTTTTGCAGATACTGGGTATGCTGCCGTCCGGCATTTCCAAATTTGCCGAAAAGATCATTTGGGTGGTGTATGCCTTCGGACTGGGTTATCTGGGTGTCGGCAACAAGACTGAAAAGGCTGACGAACTGACGAGATATAATCTCTCACAGGCGAACACGGTGACAATGGTATGCTAGCTGATATGCGTTTTTGCCTACTCGCTCTTATGCTTTGACGACAGCAATATGGTAAGCCTGAACTACAACGTGTTTGTGTTCAGCTTTTGCGGACTTGTGATACTGCGCAGTGTTATTTTTCTGATACTTGACAGCAAGGGCAGCGCACCTGACAATGAGGTATAGACTGTGGCAGGATTTACGACTAAGATCAAAGGATACCGTGCAAAAACCAATATGAAGCAGGACGAACTTGCGGCAAAGGTGGGCGTACGGCGGGAAACGATAATACGGCTTGAGAAAGGGCAGTATAACCCCTCTCTTAAACTGGCGATGGATATTGCAAAAGTGTTTGGTACAACTGTTGAGGAATTGTTTGTTTTTGAGGATGAAGGAAATCAAAATTGTAACAAAGAGTTATAATTTTATGCAAAAAGCATGCCTGTTCGTACTGCCCTCAAGCACAACAATTTTCATAGACTTTCCACCCACTTTTTCAGCTTATTTTCCGAGAGTTTGTCGTTGAGCAATTTTCCCTCGACAATTTCTGTATCCGCCGAAACAGAGCCTTTCAAGCCGTCAACAGTTTTACCGAAACCGCTGCCTCCCGAAGTTGCGAACAGTACAATTTTTTTGCCCGAAAAATCGTAACTTTCAAGGAATGTGTTGATGATCGTCGGAGCGACATACCACCATATCGGATAGCCAAGATAAACAATGTCATAACTGTCAAAATTGTCAACAGACTGTGCAATTTCAGGGCGGCAATT
Organism: uncultured Clostridia bacterium; assembly: GCA_947627945.1. Classification (GTDB taxonomy): domain Bacteria; phylum Bacillota; class Clostridia; order Oscillospirales; family Ruminococcaceae; genus UBA3855. Next base: position 2,528 of record CANQYC010000001.1, on the reverse strand, counting down.
TTTATCATTCTGTTTCTGATTTGCACGGCAAGTTGAATTGTTGTAAGCCATATCTTCATCGGTATAGGGGATCTTTGCCTCAATTTCAAACACGTCCGCACCTGTAATATCAACGATTTTTTCTGTGTTTCCCGTCCGTGAAAAGTACACAACAAGTGTATTTTCCTGTTCATCGTCAGGTGAAAAAACTTCACGCTTCATCAGGCACAAATCAAAAACAGTCCACGCATTGTCGCTGTCAAGGTCATAATTTTTCCCCGATAGATTTTCTGTCGGTTTTGTCAGCAGAAAATCCTGTAAATTCCGAACATCGTCAATTGTATACTCAGTTTCGGCATTTTCAGCGATCACGGGAGAAACAGCGGACATCATTGAAAAAAATGCTCATCAATGCACATGAAATTGCAGCGAATTTTTTCATCAATATCTCTCCAAATAAATTATATTTTTACAAACTTTCTTTCAAAATCCTGATAATTTCATCACGGTCAAGGGCTTTGTAACCGCCCTCCATGACAAGTGTTGAATCAGCGATTTTTTCAATCATATCTTCACTTGCTCCAAGTTCAGAAATATGCATAACAAGTCCGAGTTCTTTCATCCAGTTTTCCATTGCACAAAGTCCCTCGTTTGCCGTCTGTTCATCAGATTTTCCGGAAGTGTCCACATTCCAGACGTTTTTTGCAAATCTCACAAACTTTTTCAGCCCATACGGCATGATATAGCGATAATAAGGAAGTGAAACCGCAGAAAGCGTCATTCCGTGAGTTGCATCGGTATGTGCACCAATAGCCTGACCGAGCATATGCACTTCCCAGTCGGTTGATTTTGCTCTTGAAACAAGCGTATTCAAAGCCCATGTTGCCGTCCACATAATGTTAGAACGGGCTTCATAATTTTGCGGATCTTCATTTGCAATTCTGCTTGATTCAATCAGAGAACGCATAAGTCCCTCACTGATATAATCGCTTGTGTTATCGTCCTCACCAGAAAAATATTGCTCACAGATATGATTGAAAATATCATAAATTCCTGCAACCATCTGATAATGTGGCAAAGTGAGAGTATATTTCGGGTTGAGAATTGAAAATTTCGGCATGATATTTTCATCTGCAAAAACATGACCGATTTTCATTTTTGTTTCGTGATTGGTAATTACTGCACCTGCATTCATTTCCGAACCTGTACCCACCATTGTCAGAACACAGCCCACAGGGATAATTTCGCAATTGGGTTCTTCAAAACGAATGTAATACTTTTCCCACGGGTCATCAGTGCAATTTACGGATACGGAAACCGCCTTTGTGTAGTCGCAGACCGAACCGCCGCCAACAGCAAGCAGAAAATCAACGTGATGATTTCTTGCAATCTCAATACCCTCATACAGCTTTTCAAGCGTAGGGTTGGGCATGACTCCCGAAATTTCGGCGATATTACAGCAGTTTGCCTTGAGGATTCCCATTACTTCGTCGTAAATGCCGTTCTTTTTGATTGAACCCGTGCCGTAGACCAGAACCACATTTTTGCCGTATTTCGGCAGTTCATCGTTCAGATATTTCAGAGAATCATCTCCGAAATAGAGTTTTGTCGGGTTGCAGTATGCAAAATTTCCTAACATAAAAATCGTCCTTTCTGTAATAAAATTTACTTCAATTTGCTGTATTCCTCATCACTCACAGCTTCCAGCCATTCATTAGAACCATTTTCACCGGGCACTTCAATGGCAAGGTGTGAGAACCAACTGTCAGGAGCAGCACCGTGCCAGTGTTTCACGCCTGCGGGAATATTGATGCAGTCGCCGGGGTGCATTTCAATTGCCTCCTTGCCCCATTCCTGATAATAGCCACGTCCGCCGACACAAATTAAAATCTGTCCGCCGCCTTTGTCAGCATGGTGAATATGCCAGTTATTGCGGCATTTAGGCTCGAATGTCACGTTGAAAATGCCGACCTGATCTTTTGAAACGGGTGCAAGATAACTCTGCCCAGTAAAATACTGCGCAAAGCCGTCATTCGGTTCACCAATCGGGAAAAGAATCGTTTTCTGAAATTTCTCTTTTTCGGTTTCGCCAGTGCAATCTTCATTCCAGATTTCTTTCGCCATATTGAACACCGCCCAAGCCTTAGGCCAACCTGCGTAGAACGCAACGTGCGTTACGATTGCGGAAATTTCAGCTCTTGTCACACCGTGAGCCTTTGCATTTTTGAGATGATATTTCAGTGATGAATCCGTTACGCCCGATGACATCAGTGCAACAACTGTGATTATACATCTCGTTTTCAGGTCAATGTCCTGATTGTTCCAGTTTTCGCCGAAAAGCACATCGTCATTGAAATGTGCAAAATCCGGCGCAAATTCGCCGAGAGCGTTTCTTCCTGCGGTTTGTGTGATTTTTTCCATAATAAAAACCTCCAATTTGTTTTGACGTTGTGTCACTGTAATTAGTATACACCATAACTGATACAATGTCAATATGCATTTTAAAATTTCATCATATCATTACATATCTTTCACAAACGGATAAAAAA